>DASVYJ010000115.1:0-2110 GCA_036392215.1 Candidatus Limnocylindrales bacterium
GCCACCCTACGCCGCCTCCCGGATCGGCCCGGCGTCTACCTGATGAAGGATGCGCGGGGCAGCGTCCTCTACGTCGGCAAGGCGCAGAGCCTGCGCAACCGCGTCCGCAGCTACTGGCACGCGGAGTCCCCGGGCGGGGTCGAGCAGCACCTCATCCGCAGCGTCATCGACCGCGTCGCGGACGTCGAGTACAGCCTGACGGACTCTGTCAGCGAGGCGCTCCTCCTCGAGGCGGCGCTCATCAAGCGCTACCGGCCGCGCTACAACATCCGGCTCAAGGACGACAAGAGCTACCCCTATATCAAGGTCACCCTGGCCGACGACTTCCCGCGCGTCGAACGGACCCGCCGCCTGCCGGCCGACGGCAGCCGCTACTTCGGGCCGTACGCCTCCGCCAGCAGCGTCGACGAGGCGATGAACCTCATCCGGCGGCTCTTCCCGTTCCGCACCTGCACCCTCGACATCCGGGACGGCCAGCGCGCCCTCCAGCGGCCCTGCCTGCTCTACCACATCAAGCGCTGCCAGGGGCCGTGCATCCAGGCGATCGACAGGGCGGCCTACCGGGCCGACATCGAGCAGGTCGAGCTCTTCCTCGAGGGTCGCCAGGAGGCGGTCCTGCGGGGCATCCGGAAGGAGATGACGGCGGCCTCCGAGGCGATGGCCTACGAGCGGGCGGCCGCGCTGCGCGACAAGATCCGGGCGATCGAGCGGACGATGGAGTCGCAGAAGATGGCGGCCTTCGCCCGGACCGAGGAGGATGTCCTGGGCCTGGCGCGCCAGGACGGCCAGGCGGCGGTGCAGCTCTTCGCCGTCCGCAACGGCCGGACGGTGGGGCGGGACGTCTTCCTGCTCGACGCGCCCCGCGAGGCGCCGGACGATGCGGTGCTCGGCGGCTTCATCCAGCAGTACTACGCCCGGGCGACGGCGGTGCCGCCCTCGATCCTGGTGCCGCTGGCGCTGCCGGACGCGGCCGACCTGGAGGCGTTCCTGACGACGCGGCGGGAGGCGACGACGACCGGGGTCAGCGAGGCGGGCGCGGATGCCCGGCGGAGCGAGTCGGCGGCGTCGGGCGCGGCGTCGGGGGCGGAGTCGAGCGCGGCGTCGGGCCCTGCGAAGCGCGCCGCGTCGCGCGCGTCGCAGGTCGGCTCGCTGGTGGCCGACGTCCAGCGCGATCCCGGCTGGGTCGCCCGCGACGATTCGGTGAGCGGCGCGCGGCCGACGCGGCGACGCGGGCCGCTGGCCCGCGTCCGCCTCCACGTCCCGCAGCGGGGCGACAAGCGCGCCCTCGTCGCGCTCGCCGCCCAGAACGCCCGCGAGACGCTCGCCCGCGAGCAGGCCCGCTGGCTGGCCGACCAGGGCAAGACCCTGGCGGCCCTCGAGGAGCTGGCCGACGCACTCGGCCTCGCCGCGCCGCCGCTGCGCATCGAGTGCTACGACATCAGCAACTTCCAGGGCGCCCAGTCGGTCGGCTCGATGGTCGTCTTCCAGGACGGCAAGCCGCGGACCGGGGACTACCGCCGCTTCCGGATCCGGACGGTCCAGGGCCCGAACGACTTCGCCAGCCACCAGGAGGTGCTGCGGCGCCGCTTCCACCGGGCCCAGACGGGCGAGGAGGGGAGCGAGGAGGAGCTGCGCTGGCGGCTGCCGGACCTCGTCATCATCGACGGCGGCAAGGGCCAGCTCTCGGCGGCGAAGGAGGTCCTCGACGAGCTCGGGCTGCACGACCTGTCGGTGGCGGGGCTGGCCAAGGAGCGCGAGGAGCTGTTCCTGCCGGGGCGGTCCGAGCCGGTGGTCCTGCCGGCGACGTCCTCGGCGCTCTACCTGGTCCAGCGGCTGCGCGACGAGGCGCACCGCTTCGCCATCACGTACCACCGCAACCTCCGGGCGAAGAAGGCGGTGCGCTCGGCGTTCGACGACCTGCCGGGCGTCGGCCCGAAGCGGCGGCAGGCGCTCCTGCGGGTGTTCGGCTCGGCCAAGCGGGTGCGCGAGGCGCCGGTCGAGCAGATCGCCGCGGTGCCGGGCATCGGGCGGGCGCTCGCGGCGAAGATCAAGCAGACGCTGGAGGCGTAGGCGAGCGCCGGTCGCCGGGCAGGCGTCGGCGCCCCTCGGC
>DASVYJ010000116.1:0-25570 GCA_036392215.1 Candidatus Limnocylindrales bacterium
CGTCCGAGGCGCGAAGCGCGCCCCGACCGCCGTCGCCGAGGTTGCCGAGACGCCGGATCTCGTCGGCGCGGCGCGGTGAGCACCCAGCGCTCCCGAACCTCCCGCCCCTGAGTCGATCGCCGGCGAGGTGGACGACGCTGACGAAGCGGATCAGCCAGTGGGCCGTCGCGAGCAGCGAACCAGTGCGACGGTCCCGTGGTCAAGATCACGACGTTCTTCGCGGGCACTCCGGAGGATGGCCGGACCTGGACTCGCCTGTTCGCGGAGTACTTCCCGCCAGTGTCCGGCCGGAGCCGATCCCGACCTCGAGCGTGTCGCCCTGTGCCCGTGGGGCGAGCCACGCCCGGGCGTCGCCGAACAGGCGGCTCCGGTCGCTGGGCGTCATCGACATGCCCCGCCGGTCGTAGATCACCCGGACGCGCTCGGTCTCGGGATTCACGAGCCCTGCCGCCTCCCGCGGCGGGCGGCCGGTGTCGGCGCGGCGCTGCTCAACCTGATCCCCACCTCGAAGATGTCGGCTGAGGGGCTTGGCCCGGCCGCTATGAGGCGATACCGTTCGGGCTGGAGGGTCAAGGTGGGGCCCGGCGACCGGCCCGGAGGCGGCCAGCACCTGTCCCTTCGTCATGCTGAACGTCGCGACGTCCCTCGCGCCGGGAGAGTCGAGGGACCGACGTGGGCGACATGATCGACGCAACCGAGTCCGGAGCATCGGCGGGGACCGCGCTCCGACTCGGATCGTGGGCTGCCTTCCTGGTCGCCCTGTCGGCCGCCGTCGCGCTCGCCGTGGGGGTCACGACGCCGCCGCGGTCCGGTGCGTTCTGCACGGCCGATTGCGTGACCTACCCGTACACCGACGTCGCCGCGTTCGTGCCGGGCGACTACCTCTGGATGTACCCCGCGCTCCTCGTGACGGGCCTGCTCGCCGTGCTCACTGCCTGCCTCGCGGTCGTCGTGCCGAACGGGCGCCGGGCGCTCGGCCTCGGGGCGACCGCGCTCGCCGTCGTCGCGGCGGCGTCGCTCGCGATCGACTACGCGGTCCAGCTCGCCGCCGTCCAGCCCAGCCTCCTGCACGGCGAGACCGCCGGTCTGTCGCTCCTCTCGATGTACAACCCCCACGGCGTGTTCATCGCGATCGAGGACCTCGGCTACTTCACGATGGGCCTCGCGTTCCTGGCGGCCGCGGCCGCACTGCCGCGTCGCTCGGGGCTCGAGCGCGCCGTCGTCGCGCTGCTCGCGCTTGGTGGGGCGCTCCTCGTGGGGTTGCTTCTCGTGCTCGCCCCGCTGCTCGGGGCGGACCTCGGCTACCAGTACGAGGTGCTCGCGATGGCCGTCGGCTGGGGCACGCTGATCGTCGCGGGCCCGCTCCTGGGCGTGGCGCTTCGGCGCGAGGGGAGCCGGCTCGCCGAGGGCGGCCCCGTCGGCGACCCGCGGGTCGCGGCGGCGACCGTCCGATGATCGCCGAGGTCGCCACGGGCGTGTTCTGCCTCGGTCCGCGGGGCCGGACCCAGACGGACGTCTATCTCGTCCGCTCAGGGTCGGCGTGGGCCCTCGTGGACGCCGGCTGGGCCGGCGACGCCGCGCGAATCGCCGCGGCCGCGGCGGAGCTGTTCGGCCCGGGCGCCCCGGCCGCGATCCTGCTCACCCACGCCCACCCGGACCACGCCGGGTCGGCCCGCGAGCTCGCGCTCGCCTGGGGTTGCCCGGTGTACGTCCACCCAGGCGAGCTCGCGATCGCCCGGGGGGACTTCGCCGCGATGGCGCAGTACGCAGGGCCGCTCGACCGTTGGCTCATCCTGCCGGTGATGCGGGCGATGGGGCGTCGCCGGCGGGACGCGATGCTCGAACGATCCAGCCTCGGCGGGGTCGTCCGCGCCCTCGACCCAGCCGGCCCGGTCCCGGGCCTCCCCGACTGGTCATGCGTGCCGACGCCCGGCCACACCCCGGGCCATGTCTCCTTCTTCCGGCCCACCGACCGGGTGCTCATCAGCGGCGACGCCGCCGTCACGCTGCGGGTGAACTCGCTCGCGGGCTTCGTGCGCGGCGCGGCCGGGCTGTCCGGCCCGCCGCGCTACACGTCGTGGAGCTGGCGGGCCGCCCAGCAGTCCATCGCTGTGCTCGCGGGGCTCGAGCCTGCCGTCCTCGCGGGCGGACACGGCACGCCGATGGCCGGCGCGGGGACAGCCCGAGCGCTGCAGGCCCTCGCCGGTGCGCCGGCCCGCGCGGCCGCACGGTGAGCGTCAACGACGCGGCCGCGCGCGGTGACGCGTCGGCCAGGCCGCTCTCCCGGCTGGAGCGACTGAAGCTGCGCATCGGGCGCACGGCCGACCACCGCCTCAGCCCGCTGGGCGTCTGGGTCTACCGGCAGACCCGCGGCGGCATCACAAGACCGTGGAAGGTCGACGCGCTGCTCCTCACGACCCACGGGCGTCGCTCCGGCCGGGACCGGACCGTCGTGCTCCAGTTCTTCCGGGACGGGGAGGCGATGGCCGTCGTGGCCGCCAACGACGGCGGCGCGTCCGACCCGGCCTGGTACCTCAACCTGCTCGCGGAGCCCGTGGCCCGGGTCGAGGTCATGGGCCGCACCCTCCCGGTCCGTGCCGAGGTCCTGCCGCCCGAGGCGTCGCAGGCGTTCTGGCAGGGGCGGATCCTCGCGCGAGCGCCTACCTACGAGCAGTACCGGCGGGCGACCGACCGCCCCTTCCCCGTCGTGCGGCTCGTGCCGACGACGCCCTCCTGAGGCAGCGCCATGTCTGGAGCCGTCACAAGACCGCGTCTGCCACCGCGCTGGTTCATCCGCACCGCCTGGGCTGTGCACCGCGCCTACTATCGCGCGACCGGAGGCCGGCGCGGTCTGTGGAGACCGTCGCCCGGGAGATGGGGCACTCTGCGCCTGACGACGGTCGGACGCCGGTCGGGCCGAGAGCGCGTGGCGATCCTGGGCTACTTCGAGGACGGGCCGAACCTCGTCACGCTGGCGATGAACGGCTGGGGCGCGGGCGAGCCCGCGTGGTGGCTGAACCTCCAGGCGCACCCCGAGGCTCGCGTGGACCTGGCCGGCGAGACACGCATGGTGCGCGGCCGAGCCGCTGTCGGTTCCGAGCGCGAGCGCCTCTGGGACGCCTGGAAGGCGGTGGGCGACGACGTCGACGCCTACGCCACCCTCCGGCCGTCGGAGACGGCGGTCGTCGTCCTGGAACCAGTGGCCGGCAGGTAGTCGCAGCAGCGCCGCCGGAGGGACCGACTCGAGGTGCAGGACCTGCCGGCAGGTGTCGTGATGATCGGGGCTCGCACCGGCGCTCCGCCAGTGCGAGGGACGGGCGAGTCGCTTGAGCGTGAGGAGTCGTGGTGGACGGTGACGGGTCGGCCGGACAGGTACCCGGGAGTGGCTCGGCCCGCGGCGACATGCCGATGGAGGTCGGGCGGGCGGTCCTCGCGGTCAGCGGCCTGGGCTATCCGCTGACGCAGCTCGCTCTTCGCCGACTCGGCCGCACCGGCGCGGCCGTCGTCGAGGGCGTCGCGGTGGGCCTGCTCGTGCGCGACGCCGGCCTGATCGCCGCGGGGGCGCCGAGGCGGCTGCGCCGGGGGCCGGCAGGCCTGCTGTGGGCCGAAGCCCTCGCCGCGGCGGTGGCGGCCGCCGCCGGCCTCGCGCTCGTGCGCAGTGCCGAGGCGCGCGTCGAGGCGGTCAAGGGGCGGCCGGCGACCCGGCTCGAGGCCGTCCGCCGCGCGTCGATCGGCGTGCTGTTCGGGCTGCACACGCTGCGGTTCCGCATCTACCTGCGCCCTGACCACGGCCTGCGGCCGATCGAATCCCGGTCCCAGAGGAGCGAGCGGATCGTGATGGCAGACCCCGAGACCAGGTACATCCCGTCCGGGTGGTTCATGCGCCGCGTCGTCAACCCCGTCGTGGTCCGGCTCGGCGGCGTCCTCGTGCTGGTCGTGCCGGGCCGCCGCTCCGGCGAGCTGCGGCCGGTGCCGCTCGGTGCGCCCTTCGAGATCGACGGGACGCTCTACCTCGTCGCCGGGCGGGGAGAGACCCACTGGGTGCGCAACCTCCGGGCCGCGGGCGGCGGCGAGATCCGCCTGCGGGGCTCTGCGCGGCCCTTCCGGAGTGTCGAGCTCGACGCTCCCGAGCGCGACCGCGTCCTCGACCTCTACCGGACCCGCCTCGGGCGGCGCGTGGCCGCGCTGTTCCGGGCGCTGCCGGACCCTTCCGACCACCCCGTGTTCCGGGTCGACTGGACCGACTGAGGCCGTCAGCAGCGCGACGATGTCCCGGGCGGCAGACGATGCTCGACACGGAGGCTGACAGCGTGGGAAGCGAGATCGAGCGCAAGTTCCTCGTCCGCGACCGGTCGGTCCTGCAGGGCGTCCCCGGCACGCCATATCGCCAGGGGTACCTCTCGACGGACGCCGCTCGGACCGTCCGCGTCCGCCGCGCCGGCGAGCGAGGGTTCGTCACGATCAAGGGCGCCAGCGACGGTCCGAGCCGCGCGGAATACGAGTACGAGATCCCGGCTGGCGACGCCGACGAGATGCTCGAACGGCTGGCCCTGAGACCGCTCGTCGAGAAGCGACGTCACCGGCTCGACGCGGGCGGCCTGACGTGGGAGATCGACGTCTTCGAGGCCGACAACGCGGGCCTCGTCCTCGCCGAGATCGAGCTGCCGTCCGCCGACCACGTCGTCAAGATGCCTGCGTGGGTCGGCGAGGAGGTGACGGACGACCCTCGTTACGCCAACGCCAACCTCGTCGCCCATCCGTTTCGCGAGTGGCGCGCCTGAGGAACGGCACCCGCCGCTCCTCGGCTCGGCAGGCGCCTGCGGGCTGTGCGAGGGCGCGCGCCAGGTACTCCGCGCGCCCGAGTCCTACCTGACAGCGGTCTCGGGCGCGCGGGCTTCCGTTTCCTCTTGAGGAACCTACCGGGTCACGCGCGATGGGAGCGCCGTCGCCGCACCAGCACGACTTGACCGGCGACGATCAGCGCAGCCCCGAGCAGCACGAGAGCCACCGAGGGCGCTGAGGAGCCACCCTCAGGGCCGTCGGGCGCCGTGTTCGTCGGGGGTGGCGTCACGGTCGCCGACGCACCGGCGACCGCGCCGGTGGGCGCGGGGGTCGCGGTCACCCCCAAGACCACGCCGGTGGGGGTCGGCGTCGGCGTCGGCGTCGGCGTGGCCGTGGCCGTGGGCGTGGGGGTGGGCGTCGGCGTCGGCGTGGCCGTGGGCGTGGGGGTGGGCGTCGGCGTCGGCGTCGGCGTCGGCGTGGGCGTGGGGGTGGGGGTCGGCGTGGGGGTGGGGGTCGGCGTGGGGGTGGCGTTCACGACCGCGCCATTCAGGATGGTGATCGGAGTCAGCGGGCTGCCGTAGCTGGCCGTGGTCCCGTCGAGCATCGTCGGCGATTGGTTCGGCGTCAGCGTGTTGTCGCCCACCGCGCTCACGGTGAACGTGGCGCTGAAGATGCCGTGATCGGCGTTGGCGGTCTCGAACGAAGCGCCGTCCAGATACGACCAGCTGATGTTCGGGATCTGGCCCGTGCTGTTGGCGCTCGCGATGAAGGTCGCCATGTTGGCGGACGTGGGGAAGCCGAGGTAGGAGACGCCGTTGGTGACCTCGGTCGGGTCCTTGGCGAGGGCGGTGAGGGTCAGCTTCGTGTGGTCGAAGGCCAGCCCCGCGCCAGCACCGCTGATGTCAACCGAGCCGTTGGCGTAGAGCTCGACGGTGACGCTGCTGCCCGTCCCGACCGGGCTGATCGTCGTGGTCGTTGGGAGGACCTTGATCGTGTTCGTGTTCCCCGTGTCGGCGGTGACCGCCGGCACGATCGCCACGGCGAGCCCCAGGATCGCGATCACGGCGAGGGCCAGCGACGCAGCGCGGGCCCGGGTGGATCGGTCGATGTCGTACATACGCTTCCTCGTGGTTACCCGATGGCGTTCGGTTAGCGTTCCGTGGGCGCCGCAGGGTGCGGCGGAGCGCGACTCTGGTCAGCCCCTACGCCACCCTCCCGCTGCCGCGTTCTGCCGGCTCGTCCGACGCGTCCGTGACGAGGCCGCCGGCGAGGTACTCCCGAGTCGCCGCGTGTCTCGGCTGCTCGAAGAGCTGCTTCGTGGGACCGAACTCCAGGATCTGGCCGTCGTACATCACCGCCAGGTAGTCCGAGACGCGGTGCGCCTGGCCGAGTTCATGCGTGACGACGACGACGGTGTAGTCACCCTTCAGGGCGAGGATGCTTTCCTCGAGCTTGGCGGTCGACCTGGGGTCGAGCGACCCGGCGGGCTCATCCATGAGCACGACCTCAGGGGCGACGGCGAGGCTCCGGGCGATGCAGACGCGCTGCTGCTGGCCGCCGGACAACGCGAGCGCGCTGTCATCGAGGCGGTCCTTCACCTCGTCCCAGATGACCGCCTTGCGGAGACTCGCCTCGAGGACCTCCTCGTGATGATCCCCTCCGCCACCGCGGGCCTTGACGCCGTAGAGGACGTTCTCGCGGATCGACATCGGGAACGGGTTCGGGCGCTGGAACACCATCCCGACGCGACGGCGCAGCAGGACGGGGTCCATGGCCATGCAGTCCTCGCCGTCGATCGTCACCTCGCCCGTGACCACGCAGCCCGGGGTGAGCTCGCTCAGGCGGTTCAGTGTTCGCAGGAGCGTCGTCTTGCCGCACCCCGACGGGCCCACGAGGGCCGTCACGGCGCCGCGCTCCACAGGCAGGGAGACGCCGTGAAGCACCTCTCGGCCCGAGTAGGCGACGCGGAGGTCGGTCACCTCCATCACGTTCTGCACGCAGCACTCCTTCCGGGACGTACGGGTCGCTTCCGGGCGCGGCCGCTCACTGGGCGGTGATCGAGCCGCGGTAGCGCCTGGCGAATCGCCGCTGCAGCACCATCGCGATGAGCGTCAGTCCGACGGTCAGGACCAGGAGCAGCAGGGCCGCGGTGAACGTGTAGTGGCGCATCGTGTCGATGTAGACACGGGGGCCGTAGAGGGTCGCGAAGACCGCGTAGTCGAGGGTCGTCACGCTGCCGAGCGGACTGACGCCGTCCTGCCCCACGCCGGCGAGGAACATGACGATCGCCAGGCCGCCGGCCGCCTCGGCGCCGGCGAGGATGAGCGCGGTCAGGATGTTGGGCGCCGCCCAGGGCAACAGGATCCGCCGCAGGTCGTAGCCATCGGAGGCCCCGAGGGCGACCGCTCCCTCCCGGATCTCGCGCGGCACGGAGCGCAGGCCTTCTTCCGTCAGGCGCGCGATGACGGGCATCACCAGCATCGCCAGGAACATGGCCGCAAGCACGTACGAGCCGCGCTCGGGCTGCACCTGCGTGCCGTCGTTGAAGCCGCCCCGGACGACGAGGGACAGGACGCTCGCCGAGTCCAGGCCGCCCGCCTGCCGGACCAGGGCGAACGCGGTCGCCCCGATGATGAACATGGCGATGGCCCGTAGCATCGTGGTGCAGAAGTTGATGAGCCTCGCCATGCGGCCGGGGTACTCGCTCATGAACACGCCGGCGCCGACACCCGGCAGGATCGCGAAGGCCAGGGTGAGGCCGATCAGCAGGAGCGTGCCGAGGATGTTGTTGAGGAATCCGAGGCTGTAGGTGAAGCCCCTGGCCGTCGAGTCCTGGTGCCAGGCCGTCGCGAGCAGGTCGAAGCGGAATGAACCGAGCCCGGACACGACGACCTGGGCGAGGATGATCAGATAGCCCACGACGCCGAGCAGGATCGCCAGGCCGAACACCGGCACCAGAGCCAGGTCCTGTCCGCTGGGCGAGGTCCGCAGCAGCCGCCGGATGGCGTGGGTCATCGTGGCAGTGCCGAGGAGCATGAGGAGGGGACCGGAGACGACCGTTCGGTGGACGATCCCGTTCACGTTGCCGCCGTACATCCAGGTGGGCAGGAGCGACACCAGGACGGTCGCGCCCAGAGCGACGACGGCCAGGACCAGGGCGGGCCGGTCGAGCGCAGCTGTCCTCGCCTTCTCGACCCCTGCCGCCAGGCCGACGGCGACGGCGAGCAGTCCGAGCAGGGGCACCATGATCCCGTCCGTGCTGTTCACGAACAGGGCCAGGCACGCCACGACGACACCGAGGAAACCGACGGCCAGCGGTACGGCGAAGGCGAGCCGGTCCGGTTGCCGGGCAGCGTCGGCCAGCCCGGCCGGCAGGCGCCGGCTGAGCCGTGGCTCGCCCAGGACCCTGCCCCTCCCCGTCAGCGTCGGTCGCTTCACGGCAGTCATACCGCGACCCTCCGTCGTCCACGTGCCTGCAGATACGTGACCGCGATCACCACGACGCCGGCGATGAGCAGGAGCAGCAACGCGGTCGTGTAGCCCACGGCGCACCCCGCGTCGCTGCAGGTGGAGTCGGGCGTCTCGAATCCCCCGATCGCACCGGCGGCCTGCCCGGCGAGGGAGGCGGTCCGCTCGAGGACGTCGAACAGCGGGTTCGGGAGCCGCTCCGCGGTCCAGGACACGACGATGATCACGATGATGCTGTCGCCGAGCGCCTTGAGCGCGCCGAGCAGCGACGCGCCGACGATCGCGGGGAGCGCCCTCGGCAGCACGACCCGACGCAGGGTGTACGTGACGTTCGCGCCGAGGGCCAGCGAGGCCTCTCGCGCTGCTCGGGGCACGTCGCGCATCGCGTCCACGAACAGCGGGGTGACGAACGGGATGAGGAACAAGGCGATGAGCAGGCCGCCCAGCAGCGTGCTGTTCTGGGCGAGGCCCTGGGACCATGGGAAGCCGCCGGAGCTGTACGGCACGCCCGCCGGCGGCCAGGTGGCCGGATTCGCGCCGATCGACGCCGGGTGGAACGTGACGTCCGTCGAGTCCGCGGCGAACTTGGGGATCATGAACAGCGTGACGAACGCCGGCGCCGAGACCGCGTAGACGATCGGCGGGATCCCGGACAGGACGGCGACCAGCGGCCGGACCAGGCGGCTGACGGGACCCATCGGGAAGTCCACCGCGACGATCGCCAGGGCGAGCGAGATCGGCAGCGCGACGGCCACGGCGATGAGGGCGATGAGGACGGTGCCCCATACGGCGGGCAGGAGCCCGAAATGGGTCCCGGCTCCGCCGACGTTGCCCGTCGCGCTGTACTGGGTGATGTAGCTGCTTCCCAGCAGGGCGGAGAGGCCCGGCTTGTCGATGACCGCAGCGCTGTTGACGAGCAGCGTCACCACCAGCCCGGCGAACAGGAGCACGGGGATCAGCCCCAGCAGGAGGGACACGTAGTAGGGCCAGCGACGGCGCACACGGACCGGGATCCGTTGCGTGCGGGCCAGGACGAGTCCGCCCAGCACCAGGACGAGCAGGACGACGATGAGACCCACGAGGACGGGGTCGACCTCGAAGCCCTTGGCGGGCGCCTTCATGAGACTGCTGGCGTCCACCGCGACGCGGAGGGTCTCGCCCGCGACGCCCAGGGCCGAGGCGTTGGCCAGGGACAAGCTGGAGGTGCCATCCGCCCTGGCCTTCACCAGGACCGAGACGAACACGCTTTGACCCGACGGCAGGTCGAGCCGGTTCGGAGCGAAGAAGACGCCCGCCTGCTGCAGGCGGCCGCTGCCGTTCGCCTCGGCGATGGCCGCGTCGACCCCCCGTCCCTGGCCGCTCGAGACCGCGATGACCGTCGCCCCGCTCCATGCCGGGCCGGGATCGACGCTCAGGACCTGCAGCTTGGTGTTGTCGAAGGTGAGGTCCGCGCTGATGCTCGTGAGGTTCCCGTCGGCGGCGGCGATGAAGAAGATGCGAGCCTGGTCACCGCTCTTCAGGGTGAGGCTCCGCGGCGCCAGCGATACCTTGACGGGCGTGGCGGGGCTGGACGGCGCCGGACCGACCGCGCTGGCGATGGGGCCCGGCCCCGCGCCCAGGGACGCGGACGGCGAGGGCGAGGCAACGGGTGGGGCTCCCGGCTTGACCGTGAGCGTGCCGAAGGACCACTGGGTGTCCAGCGGCTGCCCGCTCTGGTCGATCATCGAGCCATTGCCGAGCCCAAGGGTCATCTGACCGCCGGCCCCGGGCTGGGCCACGAACGTCAGGGTCAGGAAGACGTTGTCGCCGGCCGGGATCGTCCCGTTGCCCGGGAGCAGGAAGCCGGCGACGTTCTGGAGCAGCCCGAACGAGTTCGCCCTGGCGAGGGTGGCGTCCTTCTTGCCGCTCGTCCCGAGGTCGGCGTTGCCGAAGGCGAAGATGGCGGATGCGGCGGTGTAGGCGGGCCCGAGCTCGAAGTCCTTCAACTGGACGAGCTTGGGAAGGAAGGTGACGTTGACCTGGGCGCCCGTCGTGGGGACGGGGGCCGACTGGATCACGTTGACGGTGAACGTCTGGCCTGGCGGAACGGTCAGCGGCAGCGGGTCGAGCTTGAGGGTGCCGGGGGCTGGGGTGGGGGCCGCCGGACTGGCGGCGGCGGCCAGATGCGGCCAGGCGGGCTGGGCGGCGACCGCCAGGAGGACCGCCAGCACGGCCGCCGGCAGGACGCGGCGAACCTGCATCCGCGCCACCGTGCGCGGCACGGCCGGGCCGCGGCGGAACCGGGATCGAACCGAGCTCCGTCCGCCCCGGACGGAGCCGGTCTCGGAGCCGCTCACTGGCCGCCTGTCAGCGGAGCGGGCCCGGCGCGACGCCGGAGGCGCGGGATGACCAGGACCAGCACGGCGACGGCGGCCGCGCCGACCAGCGCCGCGACGATGATCAGGCCGGTGTCCCCGGACGACCCGCCCCCGGTGGTCCCGGCCTGGGTCGGCGCGCCGGTCGCCTCCAGGACCTGCCCACCCGACCAGGTGAAGTCGATCGCCTTCCGGTCGAGGACCGTGCCGTCCTTCAGGCCGACGCCGACCTCGACGTGGTACTTGCCGCCGTCAACCAGCGGCCTCGACGGCGTCATGGGCAGCGGGATGACCCGGCTGAAGGTCGGGATCACGGACGTCTGGTTCCCGTTGGCCTTGGCGGTCGCCAGCTCCGCGCCGGTGGCGTCCTGCAAGGTGGCGGTCGTCACCAGCTCGTTCGGGACGGCGCCGTAGTGCGTGTTGCCGGTGTTGAGGAAGGTCACCTTCAGCGGCAGCTGCTGGCCGGGCAGCGTCTGGCCGACGGAGATGTCCCTGATCGCGCCCGTCCTGTCCTGGGGCGTCCCGGCGATCTGGACGATCGTGCTCACGCCCAGCTCCACGCCGAAGCCGACGTTGGCACTGCCGGTGGGGCCGGCGGGCAGCCCGGTGATCGTGATGATCGCGTAGCGCGTGCCGGCTCCCACGTTCTGCGGGACGACGACGCCGACGGTGACCCCGACCTTCTCTCCAGGCCTCAGGTGGAGGCTCTCCTGTGAGGTCGAGAGCATCGTTCGGGCGGAGTAGGGGCTGGTGTCCTGCGCGGCGGGCACGGACTTGAAGCTGCCGTCGCTGGCCTGCGCCAGGCCCATGCTCTTGATGGTGACGTCGAGGTCGGCGGCGGCCCGGATCGTCAGCTGCGCGCTGGTGCTCGTGCCCGGCTTCGCCGACACGCTGATCAGCGCAGGCTGGACCGAGAGCATCTCGTTACCGGTCGGGCCGCTCGGTTGGGGCTCGGCGGGCGGGGGAGAGGCGGCGAGCACGAACCCGCCGTGCCCGAACAGGAGGACGGCGGCGGTCGCGAGGCCGCCCAGCAGGCGACGGGTCGAGGTGTTCATACGCTCCACGTCCACGGACTCAGAGGGATCGAGGTCCTGGGGGGCGGCCCCCCGCCGCCCCCCGCTGCAACGTGTCCTAGAAGGTGCTGTTGACGGTGAACTGCACGCTCATGCCGTAGTTGCCGGCCACGTCATTGGGCTCGGCCATCTGGGTGAAGGTGAGGGGCGCGACCAGGTTGTTCTGGCCGGTGGCCAGGGTCTGCGCGCTGCCTGCCGGGGTGCCGCCGGCCATGTTCACGTCGGTGTCGTAGACGGTGGTGGGGACACCACTGACCGGGTCGACGACGACGTGCTTGTTGAAGTGGGTGTAGAGCGCGTCGTGGAGGTGGATGCCCTGCGTCGTGTCACGCATGTAGCCGTGCGTGGCCGGGTCGCTGTTCTGGTCGAGGACGGTCAGCGTCCACGTGGTGTTCGACCCGATGGCGCAGGTGAAGTCGACGAAGTTGTTGACGTTGCGAACGAGCGGCATGGTCTCGCTCGTCGGGCAGGAAAGGCTGACGTAGCCCTGGTCGACCGTGCCGGTGACGTTGGTGTTCGCGGATGTCGAGCCCGAGCTGCCGGTGGTGGTCACGGTCGCGGTCGGCGAGGCCGACGAAGTCGCGATCTGGGTCCCGTACGAGGCTGTCCGGCCGTCGAGGAGGACACCGGCGTCGGAGCCGGCGGTCGGCAGGTTGATGCTGGAGGAGCCGGCTGCGCTCGCGAAGAAGGTGACGTGCGCGAGCACCGCATTCGTGTTGGCCGGCAGGCTCGTGCCGTCGTTGAAGAAGGCCGCGATCGCGGGCAGGTGGCCGACGCTGT
The DNA here is from genome assembly GCA_036392215.1 of Candidatus Limnocylindrales bacterium. Classification (GTDB taxonomy): domain Bacteria; phylum Chloroflexota; class Limnocylindria; order Limnocylindrales; family CSP1-4; genus JAJYJO01. The sequence continues at coordinate 12,458 of DASVYJ010000116.1, forward strand.
TGGCAGTCGCGATGGTCGCCGCCGACGGGAACACCCAGTTGCTGCTTGCGGTGTTCCAGTCAGCGCCCTTCGTGACGCTGACGATCTGGAGCTTCGTCTGGTCGAAGTTGATGCTCGCCGACGCGCCGCTCATGGCGGCCGTCGCCTGCGTCACGATGTCGACCGAGAACGTTCCGCCCGTCGACGCGGTCACGCTGCTCGGGTTCAGGCTCAGGGTTCCCGACGGGAGGACCGAGAGGGTGAACGTCGCCGTGTGCGTGTAGGACGGGGTCGCTGTGCTGATCCCCTGGACGGTGATCGTGGAGCTGCCCAGCGCCGTCCCGGCCGGCGCGCTGATGGTCAGCGTGGAGGGTGAGCCGGCGGAGACGGGGCTCGTGCCGAACGAGCCGGTCACGCCGGCGGGCAGACCGCTGACCGAGAGGTTGATCGTGAAGGCGGGGTCAGTCGAGTTCAGCTTCACCGTCGTGACCGTGGCGGCCACAGCGCTGCCGCCGGCCACGACCGACACGAACGAGGAGGGAGCCGAGATGGAGAAGTCGTTCGGTGCGGCCGCCAGCGTCGTCGCCGGCACCAGGACCGAGGCGACCAGGAACATGGCGCCGGCGGACAGGGCCGCCAGCCTGGATCGATTCACGTGGTTGTCCCTCTCAAGCTTTGGTAGCAGGTGTCTGTGCTGATGAGCGATCACCTCTGCGCCCACGCGCTAGAAGAGGCTGACCGCCTGCCACACGAGCTGGATCCCGTACGCGCCAGGGTGGGTGCGCGCCGCCACGAACTGGCTGAGGACAACCGGCGCGTTGGCGGCGTTCGTCCCGGACAGGACGGTCCCGCCGGCCACCAGGTTCACGTCGTTGTGGTAGGCGGTGTTGCCGGCGACGTCGATGTACGGGCTGGCGAGGGCGTGCATCGAGTCAGGCATCGAGAAGGGGCCGGTGGGGTTCGTGTTGGCGACCGGGCGACCCGTGACCATGAAACCCGTGTAGGCGTCGCTCACGGCGTCGTTGACGTTGAGGTTCCACACCGAGTTGGAGTTGATGACGCACGGCACGTTGATCTGGTTGGTGTTGCCGCGGACGAGCGGGATCACCACCGAGGTCGGGCACGTGAGGGCGACGAATCCGCCGGCCAGCGAGCCGGAGACCGTGACGTTCTGGCCGTTCGGGGGCGCGGGCGCGTTGACGGTCAGCGTGACCGTCGTCGTTCGGGTGTTCGTGCCGTTGCTGCCCGACACCGTGATGGTGAACGTGCCGGGCGTGGCCGCCGCGGTGGTGCTCAGCGTGAGGACGGACGGCGCGGTCGTGGTGGCGGCGGCCGGGCTGAACGACGCGCTGACGCCGGAGGGCAGGATGCCGGTCGTCGAGAGGGTCACGCTGCCCGCCACCGGGGTGATCTCCGTGACGGAGACCGTCGTCGTGGCGTTGTTGCCGGCAGTGACCGACAGCGAGGCGGGCGACGCCGAGAGCGAGTAGTCGTTGATCGTGACGATCGTCAGGCTGAACGTGGTCGAGTGGGTGTCCGTGCTGTCGGCGCTGTCCACGCCCGTCACGGTCACGGTGGACGTGCCGGCTGTGGCCGTCGGAGAGGCGGTGAGGGTCAGCGTCGAGCTGGAGCCCGCAGCCGGAGCGGCCGGGCTGAAGCCCGCCGTGACGCCGGAGGGCAGGCCGCTGGCCGAGAGGCTGATGTTGCCCGGCGTGCCCGAGACGACGCCCGTGTTGATGGTGACCGTGCCGTTCGAGCCCTGGTTCACGGACCGGGACGGCGGCGTGGCCGAGATCGAGAAGACGGGCGCGAGGTGGTTGACGACCGTGCCGTTGACCAAGGTGAGCGGGGTCAGTGCGGTGCCGTAGCCCGTCGCGAGGCCGCTGAGGATCGCCGGTGAGCTGCTCGATGCGGGCGCGATCGTGCTGTCGCCCGTCGCGATGACGTTGAAGGTGGCCGAGTAGATGCCCCAGTCGGTGTTGGCGGCCTGGTTCGACGCGCCGTCGAGGTACGACCAGCTGATGTTCGGGATCTGGCCCGTGCTGTTCGCGTTCGCGATGAAGGTCGTCGTCGGCGCGCCTGAGGCCGGGAAGCCGAGGTACGAAACGCCGTCCGCGACCTCGGTCGCATCCTTCGCGATCGCAGTGAGCTGCAACTTCGTGTTGTCGAACGAGAGGCCGGTGCCGGCGCCGCTGATGGCGGCCGAGCCGTTGGCGACGACGTTGACCGTGAAGCTGCTGCCCGTGCCGACCGGGCTGATCGTCGTCGTCGCGGGGATGACCTTGATCGTGTTGGTGTTCCCCGTGTCGGCGAACGCTGTCGCCGGCACGAAGACCGAGGCGACCAGGAACATCGCGCCGGCGGACAGGGCCGCCAGCCTGGATCGATTCACGTGGTTGTCCCTCTCTGGAATACAGCGATGACGGTGTCGGCGTCCGTGTCGGCCGGGCGGCCGTGAGGCCGCCCGGCCGCGGCGACCTACGGGGCGACGAAGCCGGTGGCGCCCCACTGGCCGGTGATCTTGCCGATGTCGGTCAGGCCGACGCAGCCGCTGTTGTCGACGTCGGCGCGGACCCAACCGGCGAGCGCCGAGTTGCACTGGTTCCAGCGACCGGTGATCTGGCCGATGTCCGTCAGGCCGATGCCGCCGTTCATGTCGATGTCGGCGTCGGGGATGGGCTGCTTCGCCGGGACGCTGATCGGGATGAAGCCGACCGCGGCCATCGCCGTCTGGCCCTGCGTGGACTCCATGTAGTCGACGATGTCCATGGCCTTCGTCAGGCCGAGGTTGTCGGTCCAGCCCGTGCCGTTGCCGGTGCCGTACTTGGAGGCCATGACGGAGACCTTCGGGAGGGCCAGGAAGAGCTGCCGCTTGGCGGGGTAGCTGCCGCCCACCGCGGCCGTCGTGGTGGACGGGGCGACGAAGGAACCGCTGTTCGGCAGCAACCAGGGGCTATTGAGGTTGCTGCTGAAGTTGGTGTAGTCGGTGAACTGGAGGTTGAGCGCCTTGAGGCAGTTGGCGCCGCTGGGGCCGTACGCCTGCAGGTTGGCGAGGCTGGTGTAGACGATCTGGTTGCTGTTCTGGCAGACCGCGTTGGCCTCATCCTGGCTCGTCGTCAGGCGCGGCTGGCCGCTCGCGGTGACCATGGTCGGTTCGCAGGTGGTGAAGCCGTTCGAGCAGCCCGTGAAGTTGCCGGTCGAGTCGAAGACGCCGCGGTCCATGTGGAACAGGCGGTTCATGTCATCGCGCGTGCCCGAGCCGACGATGCGCGAGCGCGGAACGAGCGCGAGGCTCGTACCGGTCCAGCCCGAGAGCTGGTTCCAGTTCGTGTAGTCACCGTCGAAGACGGCCGTGACTTCGCCCATCGTGATCTGGCTGATCGGAGCGTTCACGTTGACGGCGATGACCATCGCGTCGCCGCCGACCTGGAAGGCCATGAGGCTGTTCGCCTCGGTCGAGTTGAGCGGGCTCGAGGACGCGGCGATGTCGGTCTCCGTGCCGCTGCTCCCGTTGAAGTAGTTGATCAGCGCGCTCTTGCCCGTGCCCGAGCCGTTGGCCACGAGGGTGGCGTTGCAGCCGAGGCCCTGGCCGGTCGGCCACGCCGGCTGCGGATTGGCGACGGCGCCCTGGAAGCCGGCCTGCGCCTGGACGAGCGCCGGGTAAACGGTCGTCGAGCCCTGCTCGTTGACACAGTTCGTGGCCGCGTTCGTGACCGCGGGCGCGGCGATCGTCAGGATCGATGTCGCCATCACGGACGCGGTGGCCGCCACCGAGATCAGCGACCTGAGCGACTTGAGTCGGACGCTCATGGGTGATCAGTTCCTCTCTATCCGGGTGCGATGCGGGGTGCCTGTTACACTCGTGAGTGGCCCATGCGCTGGGGTCGGCTGCTCCTCACCTCCGTTTCTCGTGTCCTCGAGGCGCGTCTTCGGTCGAACCCCCAGGTCCCGGCCGAGACAGCGGTTGGTCGGAAGTCGGTATCGGTCCTCATCGCGTGGGCCTCACCGCGTCTCGCGGCGGGTCAGGCGGTCGTCGGGGCGGGATCGCCGGGCGAGGCCTCCGAGGAACGCCACGGCGGCGAGCGCGGCTGCGGCGATCGCGAGCCCGGCGATGGGAGGCGGCGGGGTGCTGTCGCCGGACGTGGCGGCGGCCGCCGGTTCGGGGGGGTCGGTGGTGGCGGCGCCGGCAGCCACGCAGGTGGTCACCTGGCCGGGGAGGGTGGTCACGTCCAGCTGCAGGCCGTATCTGTCCGAGCGGCCGTCGAGCATCACGCCGTCCACTGCCGCCCCGACGGGCAGCTGGAGCGCGGATGAGCCGCAGCCCACGACGCGGAATCGGACCCGGAGGAACTCGGCCTGGCCGGCCGGCACCGTCGTCGGCGGGGTGAGCGCTCCGGCGATGGTCGCCAGGCGTCCCGTCCTGTTGGCCTTGGCGGCGGCGGCGGCGAGGTCCTTGGGCAGGAAGATCGGGGCGGACGCGTAGGCGGAGCCCGGGGTCACGGACTCGACCTGCAGGATGGCCGGGTCGAACAGGATCGTCGCCTCGGCTCCCGCCGTCGGGACCGAAGCATCCTGGAGCACCCGCACGGTGAACGACGCCTGCTGCTGGACCCTCACGACCGGTGGGTCGATCCACAGGGACGGGCCCGCAGCCGCCGCCGCTGCCGAGTTCCATGCCGCGGCCAGCGCGACGGCGAGCACGCCGCCGGTGATAAGGGTCCCGGCGAGGGACCGGCGGGTCGTCACGGCCGCCTCCCTGCCTGGCGTCCGCGCAAAAGGGAGACCATGACGAACGGCAGGACGAGCCCGGCCAGCATGGTGGCGGCGATGACCAGCACGATCACGAAGCCGCCGACGAGCCCGACGACGCCGAGGCCGACGAGCGCCACGTTGTTCAGGAGGGCCGACGACCGCGCCGGCGACGCGGCCGGCGACGCGAGGGCCGCCCCCAGCGAGGTCCCGGTGGGCGCCGGGGACGCGGACGGCTCGGGGCCGGGGTTCAGGGACGGCGCCGGGGCTCCACCGCTGGCGGTTTGGCCGCCCTGGGGATTGGGCGCCACAGTCGTGACCCGTGCCGCGGTCGGGGCCGGTGTCGCCGTCGGCGACGGTGTCGGCGGCGGGGTGGGGGTCGCCTCCGGGTCGCAGACGCGGACGACGCCCTTGACGGTCTGGATCGGGAGCGGGATGCCGTAGGTCGCCGGCCGGCCGTCGAGGATCGCCGAGTCGGTCGAGACGTTCGGCAGGGTGAGGTCCGTCTGCCCGCAGGCCACGGCCTTGAACTCGACGCTGATGAAGTCGGCCTCGCCCGCCGGCACGTTCCCTGGCGGCAGGAAGGCGGCCGCCACCTGGTTGAGCTTGCCGCTGCTGTTCGCCGCGGCGATGGCCGCGTCGCTCGCCCCTGCGTAGATGGGGGCGGCCGCGTACGCCGACGATCGCGTGATCGAGACGACGTGGATGATCGACGGGTCGAAGACGATCGAGACGGTGATGCCGCTGCTCGGGACGTCGACGTGCTGGACCACGCGGACCGTGAAGCCGCCGTTCGGGATGACGCCGCTGTAGTACGGCTCGAGGCGGATCGAGTCGCCGGCCGGCAGCGGCGGGGGCGTCAGCAGCGGGACGGGCGTCGCCGAGGGTGCCGGCGTGGCGGACGGCGAGGGCGTCGGCGAGGGCGTCGGGCTCGGCGTCGGGACGCCGACCTGGCAGGTGGCGACGGAGCCTCCGACGGTCGAGACCGGCAGGGGGTTGCCGTAGCTGCCGGGACGGCCGTCGAGCAGGGCGGCGTCCGGGCCGCCCGTCGGCAGACCGAGCGGGGCCGTCCCGCAACCCACCGCCTTGAACGTGACGTCGAGGAAGTCGGCGTCACCGGCCGGCACGCTGTCGGGCGGCAGGAAGGCGGCCGCCACCCCGATGAGCCTGCCGGTGGTGTTCGCCGCGGTGAGGGCCGGCGCGCCGGCGCCGGTGAAGATGGCCGAGGCGGCGTAGGCGGTGCCGCGACTGACCGAGACGATCTGCAGCAGGGTCGGGTCGAAGGCGATCGTCGCCGCGGCGCCGCTGGTCGGCACGTCGGTGTGCTGGACGATGTGGATCGTGAACGTCGTGTCCGTGCCCGCGTTGCTGTCGTACGGCTCGATCCGGAGCGAGTCGCCGGCCGGCAGCGGCGGCGGCGTCAGCGTGGGCCGGGGAGTGCCGCCCGGCGTCGGGCTGGCGGAGGGGCTCGGGGACGGCGATGGGCTCGGCGACCCGCTCGGAGACGGCGAGGGCGAGGCGGCGACGCAGGTCGTGACCGTCCCCCCGGCCGTGGAGACCGGCAGGGGGTTGCCGTAGGTGGCGGCCTGGCCGTCGAGCAGGCCCGCGTCGTTGGGACCGGTGGGCAGGCCGATCGTGGCCGTCCCGCAGCCGATCGCCCGGAAGGTGACGTCGAGGAAGTCGGCGTCACCGGCCGGCACGCTGTCGGGCGGCAGGAAGGCGGCCGCCACCCCGGCGAGCGAGCCCGTGGTGTTGGCCGCGGTGATCGCGGCCGCGCTCGCCCCGGTGAAGATCGAGGCGGCGGCGTAGCCGGTGCCGCGGCTGACCGAGGTGATCTGGAGCAGGGTCGGGTCGAAGGTGATCGTCGCCGCGGCACCGCTCGTCGGCACGTCGGCGTGCTGGACGATGTGGGCCGTGAACGTGCCGGCCTGGGGGACCGTCTGGACCGCGGGGTCGATGCGGAGCTTGTTCCCGGTCGCGAGGACCGGCTGGACGGCGACGAGCCCGGTCGCCAGCAGCGACAGGCCGACCGCCACGAGGGCGGCCACGCCGCGGACCAGATGCCGCGGGCGGCCGGTGGCGACCTCGCGGCTTCTCCTGGGGGTCACGGAGGTGCCTCGGTCGATGGTCGTCAGATCCGACGGTCGATGCCTGCTCGGGTCATCCCAGCTCCGGCTGGAATCCGGGGATCGGCGTCGGCGTCACGGTCGTGGCGTCGGTCGGGAGATCCTCCGCCGTCGGCCTGGCCGATTCGGAGGCGGCCGCGCCGGGCGTCACGGCCCCATCGGGCGCAGCGACGGCGACCGGGCCCGATCTCCACGGCAGGCGGCCGGTGCGCCAGACGCGGATCAGGATGGTCCCCCCCACCACCGAGGCGACGATCGCGACCACGACGAGGATCAGGATCAGCACGGCGAGTCCGACCGCCGCCACGCCGAGCGCAGCCAACGCGAACGTGAGCCAGTCTGATTGCGTGCTCGTCAGGCCGGCCGCCGCCGCGTTGCTCATCGCCGGCGCTGAGGGAGCTGCGGAGGGCGCCCCGCCGGCGGGCCCTGCGCCGGCGCCGGGCTGCGTCGAGTCGCTCGCGCCGGGCTGGACCGAGTCGCTCGGGCCGGGGGAGCCGGACGACCCGGGGGCACCGGACGCCGATGCGGCCTGGGAGCCGGAGGCACCGCCCTGGCACACCGTCACCGTGGCGCCGGTCGTGGTGATCGGGATCGAGTTGCCGTAGGTCGTATCCCGTCCGTCGAGCATGTCGCTGTCGCCGTGGGCCTTCGAGTACGGCACGGTCAGGTTGGCCGTACCGCAGCCGACCGCCTGGAAGGTGACGGTGACGAAGTCCTGACTGCCGGCGGGCACCGATCCCGGTGGGAAGAAGTCCGCCGCCACGGCCTGCAGGTAGCCCTTCGAATTCGCCAGCGCGATGGCCTTGTCATCGGCCGCCAGGAAGAGGGGCGCGCTGGCCCACTGGGCCGCGCGCGCGACCGACTTGATCTGGAGGAGCGACTTGTCGTACTTGATCGAGGCCGACAGGCCGCTGATCGGCACCGAGGTGTTCGAGGTCACCTTGAGGGAGAAGGTCGCGCCGTTATCGACCTGGGTCGTGGCGGGGTCGAGGGCGATGGTGCCCGTGACCCCGGCTGCAGACGCCGTCGCGGCGACGCCGAGCACGGCCAGGAGCACGGTCAGCAGCAGGGCCAGGCGGAGCGCACGGCGTCGCAGCATCGGACCCTCCGTCGTGCCGACGTGGTCGGCCGTCGGCTCGATGCCGTCGGCCCGCCGACCTGGCGCGCCACCGATCTCCCGACGCAGGGATGCGCCGACCGCGCGGACACGGTCAACCAAGCCCTCCCGGCCGACACTCACGACCAGCCCTCCAGCGACGGTTTCCCTCCACGGCGTCCCGAACCGTCGGGACGGCGGTCTGCCGTTCTCCCCCCGTACCGTTGGGGATGCACCCCGGTACCAACGGGGGGAAACTAGAAGGGGTTTGTAATCGGCGTGTTCCGGGACGGACATCGCCAAATGAAGTCCGGCGTCGCGGACCAGCCTGTCGGCGCACGCGGATGGGACGCCTCGCTGACGACGACAGCAGGCGGACCTGACCGACTGGGTGAGCCACAAGCGGAGCTGCTCGTCCGCGCCGATCCCATGGGACGCGGCGCGAACGGGACCCTCCGTTCGGTCGGGGCAAGAGGAGGCACGCCCACCGCGATCGGCCTGGATGTCCCCGTGGTACTGCTCGCGATCGCACCCGACGGCGACGGGGCGCGATCGCGTCGATCAACCTGCGGACACCAAGCCCCTGGCGAGCGCGGCGATGCCGAGGCGGAGTGCGGCGTCCGGGTCGCCGCCGAGCCGGAACGCGCCAGCCGACTCCATGGCAGTGAATCCGTGGACGAACGCCGTGAGCACGCGGGCGGCATCGAGCGCTCGGTCCGGGCCGGCGATGGCGGCGGCGATCTCGAGGATCGGCCGGGCCGCACTGCGCGCGGCGTCCAACGGTGGGTCGGCGGCGGCGGTCGGGTCACCGAACAGCAGGGCCACCGCCCGCGGCGACCGGCGCGCGAAGGCGCGGTAGGCGACGGCGACGGCAGTGAGCCGGTCGATGGACGCGGCGTCGGGACCCGGGTCCGCGGCGGACAGGACCTGGCCGAGCTCGTCCGCCGCGTCCACGGCGACCGCGGCCACGAGCGCGGCACGATCACGAAGGTGCTTGTAGAGCGACGGGGCGCGCACGCCGACCCGCGCGGCGACGCCCGCCATCGTCAGCCCATCGAGGCCGTCGGCCTCGAGCAGGTCCCGCGCAGCGGCGACGATCTCGTCGCCGGACGTGCGCGCCCGAGCTGGGCTCACCGCGCCGTCGCCCCGGCCGCGTCAGCCGTCGCTCGCGTCCTGCCGCCGCCCAGCCGGCCGAGGTGCGTGTCCGCGAACGCGGTCGGGTACTTGAGGCCGTAGCCCGCGACGCGGTCCATCCCGGTATGCCCGACGAGGATCGCACCGGCCAGGAGGAGCGGCCCCGCTCCTGTCCATGCGCCCACAGCCAGCACGGCGAGGCCGGTCGCCCAGTTGTGCGCGAGGTTGTAGAGGAAGGCGCCCGGCCTCGGCCCGGCGAGGTAGCCGACCATCGAGACATCAACGGCCAGCAGGAGCGGGATCAGCAGCACGAGCCAGCCGCCGAGCGACACGTAGATCGCGGCGCCGGCGAGGAGTGCGGCGAGACCCTCGACGCGGAGCCAGACCAGTGGCTGGCCCGCCACCGCGGGGGTTGCGTCGTCGCTGCTGGCCGCCGGTTGCGGGCTCGTGGTCAGATCCTGCGTCTGCATCGCGATTATCTCCGTCGTCGTGCGCGTCGGGGCACGATGGCTATTTTAGATAGCCTTCATGGCTACTGTCAATAGCCTAGTGCGACGGCCTTCCCCGATCCCACTTCGCTGCCCTCGAGCCCGGCGGATCCCCAGCCCCACGCGCCTCTCTGCCAGCTCGTCCAGGTCCGACGCCGGCGGCGCGCAGGGTTGCCGGCCGCCCCACGAACTGCCGGTACCTCTCGACCGCTGCGCCCAACGCGTCCGCCTCGCTCGACGACAGCCTGCGAAACGGCTCGGCCTCGACCGTCACCCCGCGCGAGCCGACGCGCCTGCCCCAGGTGCCGATCACCTCGCCGTCGGCCACGATCGTGGCCTTGAACATGCCGTTCCCGCCCGGGACGATGGCGTCGCTGTGCTCGGGAGCGAGGACGACGGACCGGTCGCGGTAGCCGAGCACGTACTCGTCGAAGCCCGGCAGCAGCCGCACGCCGTCGGGGCGGTCGCCAGCGTCGGCTACCTCGGTCGCGACGATGTACTCGCGTCCCTCGATCTCGATGCTCGCAAGGGCCGTTCCACTCGCCGCGATGCCTCTGCGGACGTCACGGACCGTCAGGCCCGACCACCGCACCAGGTCCTCGACTCCGGCGGGGCCATGGCTTCGGTAGTACCGCACTGCGAGCTCGGCCAGCGCTTCGTCGCGCTCGAGCCGCCGTGGGTTCCGAACCCAGGCGTCCAGGCGGGCAAAGCCCTGCTGGCGCCCGTCGGTCGGACCGAGGACCAGCGTCCCGGTCTGCGCCAGGTACCACAGCAGGTGGTAGCCGCGCTGTCCCGCCGTGGACACGCCCCGGTCGTCGATCGCCTTCAGCAACGCCGCCCGGCTCAGGGCCGCCCGCCCCTCGAGCGCCTCGACGGCGAGCTCGCGAGCCCGTTCGACGTCCGCCAGCGTGATCCCGAGCACACCGCGCCGCGCCGCGGCCGACGCGATCGCGCGCTCCGCCGTCAGCGACAGCATCCAGGAGAGGTCTTCGGCGGCGACGAGATGGAGTGTCCCCCGGAGCGGCCAGGACCGGACGATCTCGCCCGAGTCGAAGGCCGCCAGGACGTCGGCCTCCGTGGCCCCTGCCGCCCTCAGCCCGACCGACCAGCGGACGCCCGGCTCATCCTGCCCCTGCATGGCCAGCATCGAGCGCACAGTGTCGGCGACGCTGCCGCACGCAGGCGAGGCGATCGACTGCGCGGCCAGGCGCAGTCGGGCAAGTCGCCGGCGGGCAACGACGGAGGCGGGAGCGAGGGTCATACGCCCAAGTATCCGCCCGGGTCAGCCGATCGCGGAGGGCTGGAGGAGCCCGACAGGTGGCGTCGTCGGGATCACGAAGAACCGCGACGCGCGCCCCGGCGGCCGCGGCGATGCTTGGCCTCGCGCGCGTCGCCCTCACTTCGTTGCGCCCCGGCAGGAAGCCCGGCACGATCTCGACATGATCAGCAGTCGGACCCTCGACGGTCGGATCCAGCGGCTGGAGTACATCCCGACGGTCCTGCTGGTCACGCGCAGCCACCGCGAGGAGGACATCGATTGGACGACGGTCCGTTCTTCCACGGCACGAGGGCCGATCTGCACGTCGGCGATCTCCTGACGCCCGGCTTCCGTTCGAACTACCGGCCCGATGTCGTGATGAACCACGTCTACTTCACTGCGCTCCGCGACGGCGCCGGCCTCGCCGCAGAGCTCGCGCCCGGCGACGGCGCGCCTCGCGTGTACGTCGTCGAGCCGACGGGGCCGTTCGAGGACGACCCCAACGTGACCGACAGGAAGTTCGCCGGCAATCCCACCCGCTCGTACCGCAGCCGAGAGCCGCTGAGGATCGTCGGGGAGGTGACCGACTGGGCGCGTCAGACTCCCGAGGCGCTGCAGGCATGGCGCGACCGGCTGGCCGCGATCCCTGCCGATGAGCGGGGCGAGATCCTCGACTGATCGGCGGCTGTCCCTGGGACGTCCTCGGCGGGCTCGTCGAGGCACCGGTCGAGCGTCACGTAGAGGCTGGCGCCGACCTTCCTGGACGCCGCCCCGTTCCTCGTTGTCGGGACGGGGCGGCGGGATCGCCCCGCAGGGGCCGCGGCCCCTCGCTGCCCCGGCGATGCAGACGGAGGCCGAGCGCCGCTCAGGCAGTCGTCGCCGCCCGTGTCGTCGCCCGATCGGCCGGCGCCGCGTCCAGGACCTCGTGCAGCGTGGCGGCGAACCGGTCCGGGTCGCCCCCCTGGCCCCACTCCGCCGGGAGAAAGCCGCCGTGGCCCCCGGGGAACGTCACGGTCGGTGCCCCCAGCCGTTCCGCCAACGCCAGGGCCGCGCGACCCGTCACCACCTTGGTCGAGTCGGCGCCGACGCCGATGACGGTCCGTGTCGGAGCGGCCCGGACGGCCTCGATGTCCGGCTGGAAGAAGCTGCACGAGATCATGTTCTGCCCGAGCAGCGGATCGTCCCTCGAGCCGTCATCCTCGCCGGGCAGTCCGAACATCGCGGGGTCCGGTGCCGGCCGTTCGACGTAGTCCGCCGGGAGCGGGCCCTCGTAGCTGACGAGCGCGATGAACTTCGCCATCGCCGGTCCCCGTCCGTCGCGCAGGTACGTGTCGTGGATATCCACTGCGGCCGCCAGGCCGGCGTCGCGATCCGGGACCAGCTGCCAGAGGGGTGGCTCGTGCGCGACGAGCGTGCGAACGTCCGCCGGGCGGCGGGCCACGAGCGCGAGCGCGTTGACCGCGCCGCCGCTCGAGGCGAACAGATCGACAGGCCCGCCGCCCACCGCAGCGATCAGGCGATCAAGGTCGTCAGCATGCTCCTCGGGTGTGGACTCCGCCGCCCCGTCCGTCCGGCGGCTGCGTTCGGCGCCCCGTGGGTCGTAGGTCACGACCGTCCGATCGGGAAAACGATCCGCGAGGGCGGCGAATCCTGATGCCCCCATCGGCGAGCCGATGATCAGCAGGACCGGTGCGGTGGCCGCCTCGCTGCGCCGGACGTCGTAGGTCAGCACGGCGCCGGGGACGTCGAGCGTGTGGGTGGTCGGCGTGCTCATCATGGCCTCCCGCGGCGATGGGACGATCGGGCGAGTGGGACCCGCAGGAGGCGAACCTTACCGCTCATCCGCCGATGACGGCGGCGAGGAGCGAGCGCTTGTTTCGAAACGCGGCGTACACCGACTCCGGCGACACGGCTGCGGCAGCGGCGATCGATTCGATCGACGCGGCGGCATAGCCACGCTCCAGGAACGCCTGCCGTGCTGCGTCGACGTTGTCCACGCTCATCGCGTGTCTCGAGCGCGAGAGTCCGCTGAGGCTGGAGCTCGACGACGGGCCGTCCTGACGATCCCGGACCCGAGGAAGTCCCGCCAGGCCGCAGCCGCGTCCCGGCAGCAGGGTCAGCCGCTCACGGACGCGTCGCCGACAGGCGGGGGCCGGCGACGCCCGGCGCGTGCGTTCGCGCGTACTCGAAGGCTTCCGCGAAGCCCGGAAGGGCGCGATCGATCATCTCGTCGGTCGCCGTGAGGGAGAGCCGGAAGTAGCCGGGGATCTCGCACACCGATCC
>DASVYJ010000117.1:0-16586 GCA_036392215.1 Candidatus Limnocylindrales bacterium
GCGTCGCGCGCCGCCTCGGCCGCGGCGCGTTCCCGGGCGAGGCGCATCACCAGGTGGCCGCCGGCCACGAGCGTCTCCTTGTTGGCGGTGGCGACGACCTTGCCCGCGCGCAGGGCCGCGAGGACCGGGCGCAGGCTGACGAGGCCGCCGGTCGCGACGAGCACGAGGTCGACGTCGGGCCGCGTCGCCAGGGCCTCCAGCGCGTCGGGACCGGCCGCTCGTTCCGTCGCCGCGGGCAGGTCGAGGGCACGGACGGCGGCCGGGTCCTCGAGGGCGACGACGCGCGGCCGGAGGCGAGCGGCCTGCTCGGCCAGGACGTCGGCCCGGCGGCCGGTCGCCAGGGCGACGACGCGGAACGCGTCGGGCAGCCGCTCCAGGACGTCGACGGCCTGGCGGCCGATCGAACCCGCGGAGCCGAGCAGCGCGACGCCCCGCGGCCGACCGACCGCGCCGGTGGCCGGCCGCTCGGCGGGGGGATCAGCGGACGAGCCAGGCGGCATAGAGCGTCGCGATGGGAGCCGCGAAGAGGAACGAGTCGACGCGGTCCAGCATCCCGCCGTGGCCCGGGATGAGCGTCCCCGAGTCCTTGGCACCGGCCGCCCGCTTGAGGAGCGACTCGGCGAGGTCGCCGGCCTGCGCGGCGAGCCCCACGAGCAGGCCGAAGCCGGCCAGCAGGAGGGGCGAGCCGGCGAGGGCCCAGCCCGCCGCGAGACCGACGAGGACCGCCCCGGCGAGGCCGCCGGCGAGGCCGGCGTACGTCTTGGAGGGCGAGATGTGGACCAGGAAACGGCGCCGCCCGAAGCGGCTGCCGACGAGGTAGGCGGCCGTGTCGTAGGCCCACACGGTCAGGACCAGGAGCAGGATCCAGGCCCGCACCGGTCCGAGCGGCGCCGCCGGCGCGCCGGACGGCAGGTCCGGGGCCAGCGCCCCGAGGCGGACGACGAACGAGAGGAGGCCGATGTACAGGCCGCCGAAGGCGGTCGCGACGAGGGCCGCGAATCCCGTCCGCGGATCGGGCTCCGCGAAGCCGCCGACGGCGGCCAGGACGAGGCCGACCGCGGCAACGAGCAGACCGGGCTCGCGGAGGTCGGCCGGCGCGGCCGCCTCGGCGACGAGCGCCAGCCCGATGGCCGTCCCGAGCCAGGGCAGGGCCGGATAGCCGGCCGCGCGGAGGAGTCGGAACGTCTCGACCCCGCCGAGGAGCACGGCGCCGGCGACGGCCAGGGCGATGAACGGCTCGCCGAGCAGGAGCACGACGATGAGCAGGGGGACCAGGACGGCGGCGCTGACTGCGCGCTGACGGAACATCCTCGTCGCCCGCCGCCTAGCGTCCGAAACGCCGGGTCCGGCTGGCGAACTCGAGGAGTGCGTCATCGAAGGCCCGCGGCCCGAAGTCCGGCCAGAGGAGCGGGCTCGAGTGGAACTCGGCGTAGGCCGACTGCCAGATCAGGAAGTTGCTGAGGCGCTGCTCCCCGCCGGTCCGGATGACGAGGTCGGGATCGGGCAGGCCGGCGGTGTAGAGCGCCCCGGCGATGGCGGCCTCGTCGACCTCGTCGGGCTGGAGGCCGTGCGCGATGAGCGCCCGGACGGCGTCGACGAGCTCGGTCCGGCCCCCGTAGTTGAAGGCGATGTTGAGGAGCAGCCGCCCGCCGCCTTCGGTCTCGGCGAGCGCGCCCTCGATCGAGCGCCGGGTGTCCGGCGGCAGCTCGCCGAGGCGGCCGAGGAGGCGGACCCGGACGCCCTCGGCCCGCAGGCCCGGGGTCTCGCTCCGGATCGCCTGCTCGAGGAGGGCGAAGAGCCCGGCGACCTCCTCGTCGGAGCGGCCCCAGTTCTCCCGGCTGAAGGCGTACAGCGAGAGGATCGGGACCCCGCGGTCGGCGACATGGCGGAGCAGTCGGCGGATCGCGTCGACGCCGGCGGCGTGGCCCTCCAGCTCGCTGACGCCGTGGAGGCGGGCCCAGCGGCGGTTGCCATCCATGATGATCGCGACGTGGTGGGGCAGCTCCTCCGCGACGAGGTCGAGCGGCTCGGGCGCTACCGGCCGTGCCTGGAGGTCGCCGGCGGGCTGGGCCGAGGCCTCCGGACCCGACGGCACGGCAGGGGTCGCGGGTCGAGGCTGGTGCGGCCGGGCGCCGGCCACCAGCGGCGGCGCGTCGGTCGGCCGGGCCACGGATGGCCGGCCCACTAGACCTCGAGGACCTCCTGCTCCTTGAGGCCGCCCAGCCGGTCGATCTCGGCGATGTGCTTGTCGGTGAGGCGCTGGAGCTGCTCGAGCTCGCGGTGGGCCTCGTCCGCCCCGAGCGTCCCATCGCGCTCCTCATGCTTGAGCGCGTCGGCCGCCTCCCGGCGCAGGTTCCGGACCTCGACCCGGGCCTCCTCCATCCGCTTGTGGACGACCTTCACGAGGTCCCGCCGGCGCTCCTCGGTGAGCGCGGGGATGTTGAGCCGGACGACCGTCCCGTCCACGTTCGGGACGAGGCCGATGTCGCTCTTGATGATGGCCTTCTCGATCGCCCCCAGAACCGCGCGGTCCCAGGGCTGGATGACGATCTGGTGGGATTCGGGGACGCTGATGCCGGCCAGCTGGTTGAGCGGCGTCGGGGTCCCGTAGTACTCGACGGTGAGGCGCTCCACCAGGGCGGTCGAGGCGCGGCCGGTCCGGACGCCCTGCAGGTCGCGCTCCATGACCTCGACGGCGCGGGCCATCTTGTGCTCGGTGGACGAGAGGATCTCGCTGCTCATGCGGGGCTGCCTCCGGTGATCAGGGTCCCCACCTGCTCTCCCCGGGCCACCCGGGTGATGTTGTCCGGCCGGTTGAGGTCGAAGACCACGATCGGCATGTCGTTCTCCATGCACAGCGAGACGGCCGTCGCGTCGAGGACCTGGAGACGGTCGCGCAGGACGTCGCCGTAGGTGAGCCGATCGTAGCGGCGCGCCTCGGGGTGGGTCACCGGGTCGGCGTCGTAGACCCCGTCGACCTTGGTCGCCTTGAGGATGACCTCGGCCCCGATCTCCACGGCCCGTAGCGCGGCCGCCGTGTCCGTCGTGAAGTACGGATTGCCGGTGCCCGCGGCGAGCAGGACGACCCGGCCCTTCTCGAGATGGCGGACGGCCCGCCGGCGGATGTACGGCTCGGCTACCTCGTTCATCCCGATCGCGCTCATGACCCGGGTCGGGACGCCGGCCCGCTCGATCGCATCCTGGAGGGCCAGGGCGTTCATCACCGTCGCCAGCATGCCGATGTAGTCGCCGGTGGCCCGGTCCATCCCCCTCGCGGCGGCGGCGAGGCCGCGGAAGATGTTGCCCCCGCCCACGACGATGCCGATCTCGACGCCGAGGGCGTGGACCTCGCCGACCTGACGGGCGATGAAGGCGCAGAACTCGGGGTCGACGCCGTAGGGGCGCGAGCCGAGCAGGGCCTCCCCGGACAGCTTGAGGAGGATCCGCCGGTAGCGCCGGACGCGCTGGGCCGCGGGGGCCTCGGCGCTGGCGGGACCGGCCTCGTTCACAGCTCCTCCCCGAGCCCGTAGCGGGTGAAGCGGCGGACGCGGATGTTCTCGCCGATCGTCGCGATCCGCTCGGTGACGAGCTGGCGGACGGTCAGGTCGGTATCGCGGAAAGGCTGCTCGTACAGCACCACCTGGCTGTACCACTTCCTGAGCTGGCCCTCGACGATCTGGCCCCGGATGGCCTCCGGCTTCTTCTGGGTCGCCTCGTCGGCGAGCAGCTCGGCTCGCTTGCGCTCCAGGTCGCCCTCCGGGATGCGGTCGACGTCGACGTACTCCGGGGCCATCCCGGCGACCTGCATGGCCAGGTCGTGGACGAGCTTGCGGAACTCGTCGGTCCGGGCCACGAAGTCCGTCTCGCAGTTGACCTCGATGAGCACGCCCACCCGGTTGCCGGGGTGGATGTAGCTGTCGACCAGGCCCTCGCGGGCCTCGCGGCCGGCCTTGCGAGCCGCGGCGGCCAGGCCCCGCTCGCGGAGGATCGTGACGGCCTGCTCCAGGTCGCCCCCCGTCTCCTCGAGGGCCCGCTTGCAGTCCATGAAGCCCGCGCCGGTCCGCTCGCGGAGCTCCTTGACCGCCGCCGCCGAGATGTCAGCCATGCCTGTCTGGTTCTCCTGTCGCTGTCGGACGCCCGAAGCGAGCGCCCGAGGGGGTGTGGCTCAGGCCTCCGGCTCGGCGGCCGGGGCTTCGGCCTCCTCGCCAGGGGCATGGGGATGGGCCGGGGCGGGCCGCGCCGCGCGGGCGCCGGGCAGCAGCTCCTCCTCCTCGAAGTCGGGCTCGAAGGTGAGGGCGCCGCCGCCGGCCAGGGCCGCGACGAGCTCCTCGGACGGCGCCTCCTCGAGCTCGGGCTCGGGGGCGACCTCGGGCTCGGGCTCCTGGGCCCGGGCGGCGCGCTCGCGCTGGCCCTCGATCGCCGCGTCGGCGACGAGCGAGCAGAGCAGGCGGATGGCCCGGATGGCGTCGTCGTTGGCGGGGATGATGTAGTCGAGCTCGTCGGGGTCGACGTTCGTGTCGCCCGTGCCGACGATCGGGATCTCGAGGGTCCGCGCCTCGGTGACCGCGATCCGCTCGCGATGCGGGTCGATGACGAAGACGAGGCCCGGCAGGCGGCGCATCTTGCGGATGCCGCCGAAGGAGAGCTTGAGCCGCTCGAGCTCCTCGGTCAGGCGGGCCGCCTCCTTCTTGGGCAGGCGGTCGAGGTCGCCGGCCTGCTGGCGGGCCTCGAGCTGGTCGAGCAGGCCGACCCGCTTCTTGATCGTCACGAAGTTGGTGAGCATGCCGCCCAGCCAGCGCCGATTGACGTACGGCTGGCCGCAGCGCTCGGCCTCCTGGGCGATCGGCTCCTGGGCCTGCTTCTTGGTCCCCACGAAGAGGACGCTCTCGCCGCGGGCGACGGTGTCGCGGACGGCGTCCAGGGCGACGTCCAGGCGCTTGACGGTCTGGGCGAGGTCGATGATGTGGATCCCGTTGCGCTCCGCGAAGATGTAGGGGCGCATCTTGGGGTTCCAGCGGCGGGTCTGGTGGCCGAAGTGGACGCCAGCCTCCAGCAGCTGCCGCATCGAGACGGACGGCACGGTGATGGACCTCCTGTGCGGTTCTGACCTCCGCGCGCCCGGTGCGGGGACCGGCCTGGACGTGCCAGGCCCGGCACCGTCCCGCTCGGGGACTCGCGCGTGTGGGCTCCGTCGGCCGCGGGCGCGGCCTGACGTGGACCGTCGGGACGACGGCCGCGCGGAGTGTAGCACAGGGCGACCGGCGCTCCGGGGCGGGCGTCCGACGTCGGCCGGCGGCCGCCGCTTCAGCCGCCGAGGACGTCGCGGTGGTGGCGTACCTTCGGCTCCCCTCCCCCGCGACGCGACGGCTCGACCACGACGAGGTCGAGGCCGATCGGCAGGCGCGGCAGCGGGTGCCCGTCGGGCAGCCGACCGGCCTCGAGGAGCCGCGCCACGCCGCGCCGGAGGAACGCCTGCTTGCGCGCGTCCAGCGTCTCCTCCGGCAGCCCGAAGGCGCGGCTCGACCGGCAACGCACCTCGACGACGACCAGGCGCCGCGGCGGGCCGGGGTCGACGGCCACGAGGTCGAGCTCGCTCCGCCCGGCATGGACGCCCCGGCCGAGGACCTGCCAGCCGGCGGCGACGAGGCGCGCCGCGACGAGCTCCTCGGCCCAGCGGCCCCGCTCGGCCCCGATCCGCGGCGCGGTCATCCGGCGAGGCTAGGCGTCGGCGCTCACCGTGCGCTCACCGTGCGCTCATCGCGCCCTCACGGGGCGCTCACCCCGGGGCGCCCGCCGTCCGCCGCCGACGCCGCCTCCCCGAGTGACGTCTTCCCCCGCTCGCGGCCCCTCGCCGCGGCCCGCCGCTCCAGGCGGAGACGCGACGGACGTCAGGCGCCGACGAGCTCCAGCGACTGCTGCTCGCCGGCGACGAGCGCCTGGAGCGCCGGGAAGCTGCGTCGGTGGAACGGGGTGAGGCCGAGCCGGCGGATCGCGTCGCGGTGCTCCCGCGTCGCGTAGCCCGCGTTGTGCTCCCAGCCGTAGCCGGGATAGCGGGCCGCGAGACGGGCCATCATCCGGTCGCGGACCACCTTCGCGACGATCGAGGCACAGGCGATCGAGTAGCACAGCGCATCGCCGTCGACGATCGCCGTGTACGGCCCGACGTGACCCTCGAAGCCGGCGATGCGCAGCCCGTCCACCAGGACGTGATCGTGGCCGCCCAGGCGGGCGATGGCGCGGCGCATCGCGAGGTGGGTCGCGTGGTAGATGTTGAGCCGGTCTATCTCGACGACCGAGGCGGCCCCGACGCCGACGGCGACCGCCCGGCGCCGGATGAGCGGGGCGAGCCGCTCGCGTTGCTGCGCCGAGAGCATCTTGGAGTCGCGCACGCCGCGGATGCGCCGGCACTCGGGGGCCATGATCACGGCGGCCGCGACGACCGCGCCCGAGGTGGGGGCGACGCCGACCTCGTCCACCCCGACGACGCGCAGCGCACCGTCGGCCCACAGCCGCCGCTCCCGGACGAGGGTCGGGGTGCGGACGGGGCCCGGCCGGCGGCGGCGGACCGGGCCGACCGTCGGACGGCCTGCCGAGTCGTCGCCAGAGGCGTCCGGCGAGGCGAGGTCGGTCGAGAGCTCGATCTCGTCCAGCGTCCAGCCGAGCTCGACGGCGAGGCCCTCGCCGTGACCGTCGGCTCGCTGATCGTCGGGCGCGAGCACGGCGGGCGCGAACACGCCGGGCGGGAGCACGCCGGGCGGGTCCACCGGGCCATCCATGGTCCCGTAGTCTAGGCCGCCCGACCGCGCCCTGGATAGACGACGACCCCGCCGGATCGACGGGGTCGAAGGCGCTCGCGACGGACCGGGCGTCAGCCCTGGCGCCGCTCCCGAAGGGTGGCCGCCTTGCCGACGCGCTTGCGGAGGAAGTAGAGCTGGGCCCGGCGAGCCTGGCCGTGGCGGACGACCTCGATCTTGTCGATCCGCGGACTGTTGACTTTGAACGTCCGCTCCACCCCCACGCCGCTGGCGATGCGCCGGACGGTGATGGAGCGGGTGACCCCGCCGCCGCGCAGCCGCATCACGGTCCCCTCGAAGACCTGGATCCGCTCGCGGTTGCCCTCGACGACGCGGGCCGAGACGCGGACAGTGTCGCCGGAGGCCAGCTCGGGCAGGTCCGTCCGGAGCTGGTCCTGGGTGATCTCGTCGAGCACGTTCACGGGGCGTCCCTGCACTTCGTCGAGCAGCCGCGGCTGCGGTGGTGGGCGGATGGGAAGCCGGCCGCCCGGGGCGACCGACGGCGGAGTATAGCACGCGCCTGTCAGGGTCCGAGAGCGGTCGATGATCCGCCCGCGACACCGCCGCGGGCGAGCGGGGGGCGGGCGCGGCAGGCCTCCCCGCGCTCCCGCTACCGCCGCCGACGGCCCGGTGCAGCCGGGGCGGCGGCGGGCGCCTCGGCGCGAGCATCGCCGGGACGGACGTCGGCCGGCGCACGCTCCGCCTCGAGCTCCGCCAGCAGTCGCGTCTCCTCGACGCTGAGCGAGCGGCCGACGAGCAGGTCGGGGCGCCGCTCCCGCGTCCGCCGCAGCGCTTCCCGGAGTCGCCAGCGATCGACCGCGCCATGGTCGCCCGAGCGGAGCACCTCGGGCACGTCCCGGCCGCGGAACTCCGCCGGCCGGGTGTACTGGGGGTACTCGAGGAGGCCGGCGGCGAACGACTCCTCGGCGGTGGACGCCTCGTCGATCGCGCCCGGCAGCAGCCGCAGGACGGCGTCGATGACGACGAGGGCCGGCAGCTCCCCGCCGGAGAGGACGTAGTCGCCGATGGACAGCTCGAGGTCGACCAGTTCGCGGATGCGCTCGTCGAGGCCCTCGTAGCGTGGGCACAGGAAGACGAGATGCGCGCGGGCCGCGAGGTCGTGGGCGCGGGCCTGGCGGAACGGCTCTCCGGCGGGGTCGAGCAGGATCACGGTCGAGTCAGGTCCGCGCAGCTCGGCGAGCGCGGCCGCGGGGGGCTCGGGCCGGAGGACCATGCCGGCGCCGCCGCCGTACGTGTAGTCGTCGACCGTCCGGTGGCGCCCGAGGCCCCAGCGGCGCAGGTCGTGGACGCGGATCGTGGCCAGGCCACGGGCCTGGACCCGACCGGGGATGCTCTCGGCGAGGGGGCCGGCGAGCATCCCCGGGAAGAGGGTCAGGACGTCGATCTCCAGCGGCATCTCGCCCTCAGCCCGCGGCCTTGGCCCCGTCGCCATCCCCGGCAGCCGCCGCATCCGCGTCGGCGTCGCCCGCCTCGTCGGGCCCGTCCTCGAGGCCGAGCGCCTCGGCGTCGACGACGATCTCGCCCCGCCGGGGGGCGAAGATGCGGACGACGGAGCGGACGACGGGCACGTCCAGCTCGCCCCGCGGACCGCGGACGACGAGGACCTCCGCGCCGCCGGCGCGATACACGTCGCGGACGACGCCGAGCTCCGCGCCCGCCAGGTCCCGCACGGCGGCTCCGACGATCTCGTGCCACCAGTACTCCCCGCGGGCGAGGCCGCCCCCCGCCGGCGCCTCAACCTCCAGGTACGCATCGCGCAGTGACTCCGCGGCGGTCCGGTCCGGGACCTCGGCGAAGCGGAGCCGCCAGCCCCGACCGTCCGGCTCGGCCGCGACCACGGTCAGGACCGCCTCGCTCCCCTCGGGATGCAGCCGCGACCCCGGGGCGAAGCGCGCCTCCGGGCGGTCCGTCAGGACCTCCACGCGGATGGCGCCACGCAGGCCGTGCAGGCCGCGGACGAGGCCGACGACGAGGCGTTCGGCCGCTGGAGCTGCGTCAAGTGCCGCGGACAGGTCGGACGCGGCCACCTCTGAAGCGGCCACCTCGGACGAGCGCGCTGCGGCGGCGCCCACGGGCGGCCCCGGGGCGGCCGGCGCCGGCGGATGCTGAGCACCGGCCCGGCCGGCGATCGGACCGACCGTTCCCCGTGCCGGACGCGGAGCGCGCTGCCCGGCGCGACCGGCCGACATCGGCGCGGCTACCCGATCTCCAGGCTGACCGGCTCGCCGTCGCGAGCCGCCATCACCTTCAGCAGCGTCCGCAACGCCTTGGCGACGCTGCCGTTGCGGCCGATGACCTTGCCCATGTCATCCTCGGCGACGTGGAGCTCGATGATCGTGCCCTCGTCGCCTTGATGGACGTCGACCTTGACCGCCTCCGGGTCGTCGACCAGGTTGCGGGCGACGAACTCGACCAGTTCTCGGGCGGGCATGACGCGACCTCTACTTGGCGGCCGGCAGGATGCCGGCCGAGCGGAGCAGGCGCGCCGCCGTGTCGGATGGCTGGGCGCCCTGGGCGAGCCACTTCTTGGCGGCCTCGGCGTCGATCGACAGCTCGATCGGGTCGGTCCGGGGGTTGTAGTGGCCGATGGTCTCGATGGAGCGACCGTCGCGGGCGCCGCGGCTGTCGGCGACGACGAGTCGGTAGGTCGGCTGCTTGGTCGCGCCGACGCGGGTGAGGCGGATGCGGACTGCCATGGGTTCGAGTGCTACCTCCTGGTGGCCGGCGCACCGGCCGCTGGGTGACCGGTCGGGCCGGCCGATGGGCGGGCCGGAGACCGGCCCTGGGCGTCGTGGATCACCTGGGCTACTTGACGGTGAGCACCGCCCGGAAGCGGGTCGGGTCGCCGGCCCGGCCGACCATCGCCCAGGCCTGCAGGTGCTCGAGGTACGGCCTGGTGTCGGCCTCGTACGTGGCGCGCTGACTCTCCGACATGCTCCGCTCGGCGTTCCCGACGAGGTCGGCGACGTCCACGTACGCCTGGAACGTGTTGGCGCTCCCGGCCCGCTCGAGGGCGGCCCGGTAGCGCGGCTGGTCGGCCAGCGACGAGCCGGCCTTCGCGTCGAGGACGGCCTTGACGAACGTGTCGAGGCCCACCACGACGAGGCCGTCACGCTGGGCGAACGCCAGCTCCGCCCGCTCGCCGCTCGGCGGCGGCGTGGGGGAGACCCCCGACGAGCCGCCCCCGAGGCCCGCCGCGAGGCTCGAGAGGTCGCCGAGATCGGCCACGGTGATGGTCGTCCCGGCGTACGACTCCTCGCGCGTCGCGACGCTCGTGCCGCCGAGGCTCGCCAGGGCGAGCAGGTTCTTGAGCTGGACGAGCTTCGCGTCGGCCGTCGCCGCGTCGGGCGCCTTGACGACGAGCCCGCCGCCCCAGCTCCCACCCTGGTACGTCACGACGAGGGCGCCGTCGCCCATCCAGCCGAGCAGCGAGTCGAAGCCGCCGAGCCGCCCGAGGGCGTCGTCCACCTGGCCGGCGGCCGCCTTCTCGCCCGGCTGCGCCCGCAGGCCGTCGAGGGCCGTCTTGAGGTACGCCCCGATCCCGTGGGCCTCGACGGCAAGGACGGTCGTGCCCGGCAGGCGCGGGGCGAGGGCGCTGACCTGGTCGCTGGCGGCCGGCGTGCCCGCGACCGCGGGCATCGCCCCGTCGGCGACGAGGCGGTCGGATTCCGCGCGGAGGCCGAAGGCCATCCAGCCGGGGAGCTTGGCCTGGTCGATGCTGGGCGCGGCGCTCGGGACCGCGGCGAGGGCCGCGGCCACGTACTGTCGGAAGGCGACGTAGACCCAGCCGAGGCGGTCGCCCGCGACGGCCGAGCGGGCTGCCCGGAAGTCGGCCGTCCCGGCGAGCCCGCCCTTGGCCTTCGCGTCGAGGCCGGCCTTGACCGACGCCTCGTCGCCGACGAGCATGACTCCCGCGCTGGCGGCCTCGGCGACCGTGCCGTCGGTCGCCCGGTAGAGGGTGATCGTGGCGCCCGCGTACGACTCGGTGCTGGAGGGCGCGCCGCCGATGGTCGTCCTGAACCAGGCCTCGGCACCGGCCGGGTCCTTGACCGTGATGATGACGAGGCCGCCGCCCTGCTCCCCGAGGACCTTGAGCTCCGGGCCCGGGCTCGCCGCCGCGCCGCCCTGCTCGAGCGCGGCCAGGCTCGAGAGGTTCGGCAGGCGGGTCAGGGCGAAGCCGATCTCGCCGCCGAGCCAGGGCTTGAACGTGGTCGTGTAGTCGCTCTTGCCGTCCGTCCCGGCCTTGATCAGCCGGTCGAGCGCCTCGTCGAGCTTCTGGTCGAAGGTCGACTGGTCGGCGAAGCCCGGGAAGGGGGCGAGCAGGCTTGCCACATTCTGGCGCTGGTCGCCGGGCAGGTCCGTCCGGATGACGCCGTAGGCGACGCTCTCGGCTGGCGCCCAGCCGGCCGTCGTGAACGTCTCGCTGCCGCCGGCCAGGATGAAGAAGGCGCCGCCCGCCACGGCCACCACGAGGGCGACCACGAGCAGGGCGATGGCCCAGCGGGCGCTGCTGCGCCGGGCGGCCACGGGACCGGCGGCCGGCAGGGTGAGTGGCCGGGTCGACTCGCCCGGCGTCGGTGGCGCGCCGGACACTCCTGCGTCTCCCGCCATGTCCTCGACGCTGCCCAGGGAGCGCTGCTCCTCGTCCATCGGAACCTCCCCTCAGCGACCGAGCAGGCCGGGGCGATTCCGCATCCCGGCCATCTGCTTCATCATCTTCTGGAGCTCGCCGAACTGCTTGATGAGCCGGTTCACCTCGGGCAGGGACGTACCTGAGCCGGTGGCGATCCGCCTGCGCCGCGAAGCGTTGAGGATCGATGGGTCGCGCCGCTCGCGGGGGGTCATGGCGCGGATGATCGCCTCGGTCCGCTTCAGCTCCCCGCGATCCACCGAGGCCTGGGCTTCCTTGGCCAGTCCGCCGAGGCCCGGGATCATCTCCAGGACCTGGCCGAGCGGGCCCATCTTCTGCATCTGCTGGAACTGGTCCAGCATGTCCTCCAGGGTGAAGCTCGCCTTGCGGAGCTTCTCCTGCATCTTCGCCGCCTGCTTCTCGTCGAAGGCCTCCTGGGCCCGCTCGACGAGGGTCAGGATGTCCCCCATCCCCAGGATCCGGCCGGCCAGGCGGTCGGGATGGAACGGTTCGAGGGCGTCCGTCTTCTCGCCGGTGCCGAGGAACTTGACCGGCAACCCGGTGACGGCCGAGATGCTGAGCGCGGCGCCGCCCCGCGCGTCGCCGTCGATCTTGGTCAGGACGAGGCCGCTCAGGGGCACGGCGACGTGGAACGCCTCGGCGACGTGGACGGCCTCCTGGCCGGTCATCGCGTCGACGACGAGGAGCGTCTCGACCGGCTTGACCGCCGCCGCCAGGTCGGCGATCTCGGCCATCAGCGCCTCGTCGACGGTGAGCCGGCCGGCGGTGTCCAGGATGACGACGTCGCGGCCGCTCCGGCGGGCCTGCTCGATGCCGCCCCGGACGATGTCCAGGACGCTCGTCCCCGCCGGGGAGCGGTGGACCGGCAGGCCGAGCGCCGTGCCGAGCGTCGCGAGCTGCTCGGCGGCTGCCGGACGGTAGGGGTCCGCGGCCACCAGGAGCGGCTGGCGGCCGAGCTTGACGATGTGGCGGGCGAGCTTGGCCGCGGTCGTCGTCTTGCCCGAGCCCTGCAGGCCGACGAGGGCGACGACGGCGGGCGAGCCCTGGAGGTGGAAGGTCCGGTCGCCGGCCGAGAGGAGCGCGATGAGCTCCTCGTGGACGATCTTCACGACCTGCTGGCCCGCGGTGAGGCTCTCCAGGATGTCGGCACCCTCGGCCCGCTCGCGGACGCGGGCCACGAAGTCGCGGACGACCTTGAAGTTGACGTCGGCCTCGAGCAGCGCCAGGCGGACCTCGCGCATGGCCGCTTCGACGTCGGCGG
This sequence comes from Candidatus Limnocylindrales bacterium, assembly GCA_036392215.1. Classification (GTDB taxonomy): domain Bacteria; phylum Chloroflexota; class Limnocylindria; order Limnocylindrales; family CSP1-4; genus JAJYJO01. The sequence goes on from DASVYJ010000117.1 coordinate 12,728, forward strand.
CGCTGACCCGGCCCCGGCCGGTCAGGCTGCCGAGCGTCCGGCGGAGGCGCTCGCTGAGGGCGTCGAACATGGTGGGCTGCGGCTCCTGATGGGACCTGCGGGCAGGACTCCGGTCGCGACGGGCGGCCGGGGTGGTGCGCGGGTTCTGGCGACACCGAGGCGGCCGGAGTGTACCGCATCACCGCAGCGACGGATATCGGACCGCGGACAGCGGCGCGCCGCCGGCGCCTAGGCGAACAGCGCCTCGACGAAGGCGGCCGGGTCGAAGGGCAGCAGGTCGCCGACCTGCTCCCCCACCCCGACGAAGCGGACCGGGACGCCGAGCCCGTCCTCGATGGCGAAGACGATGCCGCCCTTGGCCGTCGAGTCGAGTTTGGTCAGGACGATGCCGGTCAGGCCCGTCGTCTCGTGGAAGACCTTCGCCTGGGCCAGGCCGTTCTGGCCCGTCGTCGCGTCGAGGACGAAAAGGACCTCGGGCTCGCTGCCGGGCAGCCGGCGATCGACGACCCGGCGGATCTTGGCCAGCTCGTCCATCAGGTTCGACTTGGTGTGGAGGCGACCGGCCGTGTCCGCGATGACGAGGTCCAGGCCCCGGGCCACCGCGGCGTCGATCGAGTCGAAGACGACGGCGGCGGGGTCGGCGCCCGGGGCGTGGGCCACGAGCTGGGCGCCCGACCGCTCGGCCCAGACCCGGAGCTGGTCGATGGCGGCGGCGCGGAAGGTATCGCCGGCGGCCAGCAGGACGCGGCGGCCCTCGCTCCGGTAGCGGTGCGCGAGCTTGCCGATCGTCGTCGTCTTGCCGGTGCCATTGACGCCTACGACGAGGACGACGGCCGGCTGGCCCTCGCTGCCGGCTCGCGGCTCCCAGCCGAGGTCGCGCGGGACGAGGAGGGCGGCAAGCTCGGCGCGGACGGCCGCTTCCGGCGATGATCCGTCACGCCGCTGGCGTGCCCGCTCCACGACCTGCATCGCGAGGGCGGGGCCGACGTCGCCGGCCATGAGGGTCTCCTCGACCTCCTCCCAGGTCGCCTCGTCCGGGTCGGCGACGGACAGCAGGCCGCGAAGGCGGTGCACGAAGCCGCGACGGCTGCGCTCCACGCCCTCGTCGAGGGAGCCCGGCTGCGCGCGCTCGGGGCGCATCGACGACGCGTCCCAGGCCGCAGCCTGGACGGGTGGCGCGGGTGCCGCGGGTGGCGCGGCGGCGGGTTCGGGGAGCCGGGCCGGCTCGAGGTGCGGTGCCGACCCGTGCGCTGCCGGTCCGGGGAGCGCGAGCTCGTCGGGCGCGGCCGGCTCGCCGGGCGCGGGCGCCGGGCCGGCCGCGGCCGGCGCCTCCGGCTCGAAAGCCGGCTCGGGCGCGGGCTCGTCGGGCAGCTCGGGCACGGGCTCGTCGGGGAGCTCGGATCCGAGCGGCTGCGGCTCGTCCTTGGGCTTGCGTCGCCAGAACAGGGTGGGCCTCCAGGCTCCGGGTCCGGTCAGCCGACCGTCGTCAGGGCATCGCGCGGACGGGCCCGGTCCGCCAGGGCCTGCGCCTCCTCGAGGCGGAGGCTGATGACCCGGCTCACCGCGTCGTCGCCGATCGTGACGCCGTACAGGGCGTCGGCGGCCTCGATCGTGCCCCGATTGTGGGTGATGACGATGAACTGCGTCGCCGCCGCCAGGGCGCGCAGGCTGTCGGCGAAGCGGCCGACGTTCGCCTCATCGAGCGCCGCGTCGACCTCGTCGAGGACGCAGAACGGGACCGGCCGGACCTCGAGCATGGCGAAGAGCAGGGCGACGGCGGTCAGGGCCCGCTCGCCGCCCGAGAGCATCGAGAGCGCCTGGGCCTTCTTGCCGGGCGGCCGGGCGACGATCTCGACCCCCGTCGCCGAGAGGTCGTCGGGCTCGGTCAGGGAGAGCCGGGCGAAGCCGCCGCCGAAGAGGGCCCGGAAGCGCTCGTCGAACGCCGTCTCGAGCGCCCGGAACGTCGCCCGGAACTGGCCGGCGATGAGGCCGTTCAGCTCCTCGATGAGGCCCCGCGTCTGGGCCATGGCCCGGACGAGGTCGTCGCGCTGGGCCTCGAGGCCCCCGAGGCGGTCGCGCAGCTCGCGGTGCTCCTCGACGGCAAAGGGGTTGGCGGCGCCGAGCTCGTGGAAGCGGCGGCGGAGGCTCGCCAGGCGGGTCGGCGGCGGGACGTCCGGCGGGGCCTCCGCGGCCCAGCGTCCGGCGAGCTCGGCGAGGGCGGCCTCGAGCACGGTGCTCGAGCCGGCCCCGGCCTCCGGGGAGCCCGATCCGAGCAGCTCATCCTCCGCGGCCGCCTCCGGCCCGTCGTCCGGGCCCCCTGCCGGGGCGGCCTCGAGCTCGACCGCGGCGGCCGCGGCCGGGGCACCGGCGTCGGCCAGCAGCCGCAGGCCCAGGTCGCCGAGGCCGGCGAGCTCGACCAGCGTCTGCTCGCGGACCGCGTCCAGGCCGAGCCGCGCCTCGACGTCGGCCATCTCCGCCGCCCGGGTCCGCTCCTCCGCCGCCCGCAATCGTTCGCGGGCCGCCGCGGCCGCCGATTCGGCGGCCGCGAGGCGGTCCCGGTCCGCGGCGTCAGCCGCGCGCAGCTCGTCCAGGGCGGCCCGTGCGTCGCGCTCCCGGGCCGTCGCCGCGGCGAGCTCCGCATCGAGCGCCTCGCGGTCGACCGTCAGGCGCCGCTCGCGCTCGTCGAGCTCGCGGACCTCGCGGTCTGCCCGCCCGAGGCGGTCCTCGTCCAGGGCCACGGCCGCGGCCGCGCGCGCCCGCCGCTCCTCCGCGGCGCGCCGGGTGCGCTCCTGCTCCGCCTCCTCCCCCGCGAGCCGGTCGCGCCGGGTCCGCAGCTCCGCCGCCCGCGTCTCCCAGCCCCGCAGCGCGTCCCCCTCGGGGCCGCCGGCCGGCTCCTCGCCGGCGGGCCCGGCTCGCCCCGCCTCGGCAGCCTCCAGCGCCGCGACCGCGGCGGCCAGCCGATCGCGGTCCGCCTCGAGTCGCTCCGCCTGGGCCGCGTGCCAGGCGGCCTCGCGCGCCGCTGCCTCCGTCTCCCGCCCGGCACGGCGCTCCTCGTCCTCGGCGGACCGACGGGCCGTCGCCGCCTGGCTCTCGGCCGCCCGGGCAGCGTCCAGCTCGGCGCGGGCCGCGCGGGCCGCCGTGTCGGCCGCCGCGACCAGCGCAGCCGCGCCGTGCTCAGCGGCGGCCAGCCGCTCCGCCTCCCCGGCGAGTCGCTCCGCCTCGGCGCGCCGCTCCAGGCGTGACTCGGCCCGCCCCAGGCTGATCGTCCCCGTCGCCGCCAGGACCGCCCCGTCGCGCGTCACGAGCAGCCACCCGAGCGGCAGGTCCGCCTGGAGCTCGAGGGCGGCCGCGAGCTCGGGCAGCCAGGCGACCCGGGCCAGGAGGCGGCGGACCGCACCCGTCGGGTCGCGCCGCACCGCCTCCGCCAGGGCCCCGCCGCCGGCCTCCGCGACCCGCTCCAGGAGCAGCCGGGCCGCGGGTCCCGACGCGGCGGCGTGGGCGTCAGCGGTCGTTGTGGGACGAGCACCGCGGGCGTCCGTCACCTCGGCCGTCTCCGCCACGACGAGCGCGCCGCGCTCGCCGGCCAGCTCGCCGACGGCCGCCCGCGCCACCAGGTAGGCCCGCGCCGCGTCGCCGAGCGCCGCCTCCACGGCGAGTCGCAGCCCTGCCTCCACCTCCAGGCCGTCGTCGAGGAGCCGGCCACCGCGCTGGCGCGCGGCGCGAGCGATCGGCCGAGTCTCGTCCTCGGCGAGCCGCGCCCGGAGGGCGTCGGCGCGGGCTCGGGCAGCGGCGAGCCGCTCCCCCGCCCCCGCGGCCCGCTCCGCGGCCGCCCGTCGCTCGGCGTCCGCGGTCTCGGCGG
>DASVYJ010000118.1:0-34063 GCA_036392215.1 Candidatus Limnocylindrales bacterium
GGAACGGCTCGTGGCCGAGCTGCGGGCGCGGACCGCCGCCCTCACCGAACGCGGCGCCGGCGGCGACGAGGCGGCCATCGCCCGCCACCGCGAGCGGGGCAAGCTGCCGGTCCGGGAGCGCATCGACCGCCTCCTCGACCCCGGGACCGCCTTCCTCGAGCTGAGCCCGCTCGCCGCGGACGGCCTGTACGACGGCGAGGCGCCGGGGGCCGGCATCGTCACCGGCCTGGGCCGCGTCGAAGGCAAGCTGTGCGTCATCGTCGCCAACGACGCGACCGTGAAAGGCGGGACGTACTACCCGCTCACCGTCAAGAAGCACCTCCGGGCCCAGGAGGTCGCCCTCGAGAACCGCCTGCCCTGCATCTACCTGGTCGATTCCGGCGGCGCATTCCTGCCGCTCCAGGCCGAGGTCTTCCCGGACCGCGACCACTTCGGCCGCATCTTCTACAACCAGGCCCGGATGTCGGCCCTCGGCATCCCCCAGGTCGCGCTGGTCATGGGCAGCTGCACCGCCGGCGGGGCGTACGTCCCGGCGATGAGCGACGAGACGGTCATCGTCAAGGGGACGGGCACGATCTTCCTGGGCGGGCCGCCGCTGGTGAAGGCGGCGACCGGCGAGGAGGTGACGGCCGAGGAGCTCGGCGGCGCGGAGGTCCACGCCCGGGTCAGCGGAGTCGCCGACCACGAGGCGCTCGACGACGAGCATGCCCTCGCGCTCGGCCGCTCGATCGTCCGGAACCTCAGCCGTCGGCCGCCCGACCCGCCCTGGGAACGGCTCGCGCCGGAGCCTCCGGCGGTGGACCCGCGGGGCGGGCCCGGCGTCGCCCCCCTCTACGCCGCTGTGTCGGCCGACCCCCGCCGCCCGGTCGACGTCCGCGAGCTCATCGCCCGCCTGGTCGACGGCAGCCGACTGCACGAGTTCAAGCCGCTCTACGGCGAGACGCTCGTCTGTGGCTTCGCCCACCTCGAGGGCTACCCGGTCGGGATCGTCGCCAACGACGGCATCCTGTTCAGTCAGTCGGCCCTGAAGGGCGCCCACTTCGTCGAGCTGTGCGCCCAGCGGCGCGTCCCGCTCGTCTTCCTCCAGAACGTCGCCGGCTTCATGGTCGGGCGGGAGTACGAGGCGGGCGGGATCGCCAAGGACGGGGCGAAGATGGTGACGGCCGTCGCCTGCGCCGAGGTCCCCAAGTTCACGGTCATCGTCGGCGGGAGCTTCGGGGCCGGGAACTACGCGATGGCCGGTCGCGCCTACGGCCCGCGCTTCCTGTGGACCTGGCCGAACGCGCGCATCTCGGTGATGGGCGGCCAGCAGGCCGCGCGGGTGCTCTCGACGGTCCGCAGCGGCTTCGCCGACGAGGCGGAGCGGGACGCCTTCGAGGCGCCGATCCTCGAGGCCTACGAGCGCGAGGGCAACCCCTACTACGCCACGGCGCGGCTGTGGGACGACGCGGTCGTCGACCCGCTCGAAACGCGGCGGGTGCTGGCCATGGGCATCGAGGCGTCGCTCCACGCACCGATCCCGGAGACGCGCTTCGGCGTCTTCCGGATGTGACAGCGGGCGGGCGATGCGCCGGTCGAGGCGCGCCCGGCGCCGCCTCGCTGCCGCCGGATCCCTGTCGATCTCTCGTCCCACGGCACGGCGCGCCGGTCGGCGCCCGGCGGGAGGCTTGCCCGAGCGCGGCGGTCCGCCAGGACCCTCGCGACGTGCCACCCCTCGGCAGACGGACAGGGAATGCCGGCCCCGACCGACCGCACGCCCGGGAGCACCACCGCCGTGTGCCGCCCACGGCAGAACGACAGGGAATGCGCGCCCAGACGGGCCGCACGACGAGCTGACGCGCGCCTTCCCGCGCACCGGCGGTCTGCCGTCCTTCGTTCGAGCGCGAGTGCCCGGTCCTGGCCGGATCGCCGACCAGGTCGAGTCGACGATGACTCAAGTACCCTGCCACGGTGACCGCCACGAACCGATCCACCTCGCCCGACCGCCCGCCGATCGTCCGCGGCCGCGTCGCCTCCGTGAACACGTCCCCCGGCGGCGTCCCGAAACGTCCCGTGGCAGGCTCCCTCGCCGTGGGCCGCCTCGGGCTCACCGGCGACGGCCACACGGAGCCCGAGCCGATGCACGGCGGGCCGGACCAGGCCGTGTCGCTCTACGCCATCGAGTCCATCGCCCGGGTCGCCGCCGACGGCCATGCCGCGTTCCCCGGGGCGTACGGGGAGAACCTGACCCTCGAGGGCGTCGAGATGGACGCGCTCGCCGCCGGCGACCGGCTGTCCGTCGGCGAGGGCGGCCTGCTGCTGGAGCTGACGAAGCACGCGGCGCCGTGCCAGACGATCGCCCACTGGTTCCTCGACCGCGCGATCGCCCGCATCTCCCCGAAGGTGCACCCGGAGGATGCCCGCTGGTACGCCCGCGTCCTCGTCGAGGGCCCCGTGGCCGCGGGCGACCGCGTCGAGGTGCGCCGAGGCTGACGGCGCCCCGGGGCGCGATCCCCGGAGCTCGACGCGTCAGCCGCCGCCCGCTCGGGAGTCAGCGAGCTCAAGCCCGGCGAGCTCAACCCTCGGCGAGCTGGAGGGTGAAGCGGCAGCCCAGCAGGTCCGCGCTGCGAGGGCGCCCGGACGAGATCCCGATGACGATGCCGGCCGCGGGTCGGTCGTGGCCGGCCGGCAGCAGCCGGACGGTCTGCTCGACGAGTTCGGCCTCGACGATGCCGGCCCCCGGCGGCCCGAAAGCGAGCCCGGTATCACGGCGCAGGCGGTTCGCGACGGCGGCGGGGTCGGCGACGGCCAGCTCGAGGCGATGCAGCCTCGCCGCGCCGCCGACCGGGTGGACCTCGGCGGCCCGGCCAGCCCTTGCCCCGGGTCCCCACTCGGCGCCGCTCGGCTCATGCTCGATGAGGAACGGCGATCGATCCGGCCCGAGCGGTCCGGGCAGGGCGAGCCGCCAGCGGACGACCTCGTCGTCGGGCCGCGTCCGCTCCCCGGCCGTCGGCTGACCGAGCCCGGATCCCGCCGCCCGGAGGCTGGCGACGTCGCGGTCGAGGTCGTCGGAGGCGATCGCCCACGTCGCCAGCCCGCCGCCCCGTTCGAGCGCGGCGAGGACCGACGGCCCGATCCAGGACGCGGCGGCGAGGCTCGCGTCGACGACGGCGATCAGCTCGAGGTAGGCGTCGCCGAGCCAGACGAGCCGATTCTCGGTCCCGAGCGCCACGTGCCGCCCGCCACCGGCGACGGCCAGGCCCAGGTGCTCGGTCAGCGCGGCCACACCCGCGTCGAGGTCGGGACAGGCGATGACGAGGTGGTCGATCCCGCGCAGCATGCCTGCCCTCCGCTCCATCCGGCCGACGGACGCAGGGTACCGTCCACGGAGCGCGGCCGGTAGGATGGCCGGGTGAGCGAGCGCCTGCGGCTGGAGCGGACAGGACCCCGGGGCGTCGTGGCGCGAGTGACGCTGAGCCGTCCGGACGTCCACAACGCGTTCGACGCGACGCTCATCGCCGAGCTCCGCTCGACGTTCGCCGGTCTCGACCGGGAGGAACCGGGCCGGCTGCGCGTCGTCGTCCTGGCCGGCGACGGCCGCTCGTTCTGCGCCGGCGCGGACGTGACCTGGATGCGCGCCTCGCTCGCCCTCGACCGCGAGGGCAACGAGCAGGACGCGATGGCGATGGCCGAGATGTTCGACGCCATCGACACCTGCCCCGTGCCGGTCGTCGCCAGGGTCCAGGGTGCGGCGCTCGGCGGCGGGATGGGGCTGTGTGCCGTGGCCGACCTCGTCATCGCCGAGTCGGGCACCCGCTTCGGCTTCACCGAGACCCGGCTCGGCATCCTGCCTGCGGTCATCGCCCCGTTCGTCATCGCCAAGATCGGCGAGACCCACGCCCGCGCGCTCTTCCCGTCGGGGCGCCGGTTCGACGCGGTGCGGGCGCAGCGGATCGGTCTCGTCCACGAACTGGTCGAGGGCGAGGCCGCGCTCGACGCGACCGTGGACGCTGCGGTCCGCGACCTGCTGGCGGCGGGTCCGACCGGGGCGCGCGCCGCCAAGGCGATCGTCCGCGAGGTGCGCGGGCTGCCACACGGAGCGGCGAAGTGGCACACGGCCAGGGTCATCGCCGCGCAGCGGCAGACGGACGAGGCGCAGGAGGGATTCCGGGCGTTCCTCGAGAAGCGGCGGCCGGCCTGGGACGTCGCGGCCGAGGACGAGGGGCCGCCGGCCGCGTAGCCGCCGGCCCGCCCGGTCGACGGCGTCTCGCCGTCCAGCCGCTCGCCGCCGCTCGACCGCGTCCGTTGGCGAGTGGCGCCCGGAGCGGCCACAATCCAGTGGTGGAGCGTGGCCGCGCCATCCGCACCCTGTTCGTCGCCAACCGCGGCGAGATCGCCCGACGCATCGCCGTGTCGGCTCGCCGGCTCAGCATCGAGCCGGTCCTCGCCCATGCCCCGACCGCGCCGGGTGCGCCGGGCGCCTCCGTGCCGGCGCCGCTCGACCTGCTCGATCCGGAGGCGGTCGTCGCCGCGGCCGTCACGGCTGGTGCCGATGCGCTCCACCCCGGCTACGGGTTCCTCGCGGAGAGCCCCGTCCTGGCCGCAGCCGTCGAGGCGGCCGGGCTGCGCTGGGTGGGCCCTCCGGCGGCCGCGATCGCGGCGATGGGCGACAAGGGCGCGGCGCGCCGGCTCGCGGCGAGCCTGGGCGTCCCGGTCGCGCCCGGCTACGACGGCCCGGACCAGGACGACGCGGCACTCCTCGGCGCGGCCGAGCGGCTCGGCCTGCCGCTCCTGGTCAAGCCTGCCGCCGGCGGTGGCGGCAAGGGGATGCGCACCGTCCGCGATCGGACGGCCCTGCCCGAGGCCATCGCCGCCGCCCGGCGCGAGGCGCGCGCGTCGTTCGGTGACGACCGCCTCGTCCTGGAGCGCCTCCTCGAGGGCCCCCGGCACGTCGAGGTGCAGGTGCTCTTCGACGCCGAGGGCCGGGGTGTGCAGCTCGGGGAGCGCGACTGCTCGGTCCAGCGCCGCCACCAGAAGATCCTCGAGGAGACGCCGTCGCCGGCCGTCACCCCGGCGACCCGCGCCCGCCTCGGCGACGCCGCCCTCCGCCTCGCCGCCGCGGTCGGCTACGTCTCGGCCGGCACCGTCGAGTTCCTCCTCGCCGATGACGGCTCGATCGCCTTCCTCGAGATGAACACCCGCCTCCAGGTCGAGCACCCGGTGACCGAGCTCGTCACAGGCCGCGACCTCGTCGCCGACCAGCTGCGGATCGCGACCGGGGCGACGCTCGCGGAACTGGGGCTCGACGACGGGCCGGACACAGACGAGCCCACGTCGCCGACCCGCTTCGGACACGCCGTCGAGGTCCGCCTCTACGCGGAGGACGCCGATGCCGGCTTCCTGCCCGCCACCGGTCGCCTGGAGCTCGTCCGCTGGTCATCGGACGCCGTCCCCTTCGGCGACGCGAGGGCAGTGCGGACCCACGGCCTCCGGCTCGATGCCGGGGCGGCGGTGGGCGACGACGTGACCGGGCGCTACGACCCGCTGCTGGCCAAGCTCATCGCCGCCGGCCGCGACCGGACGCAAGCGCTCGAGCGGCTGCGCCGCGGCCTCGATGAGACGGTCGTGCTCGGCCTGACGACCAACCTCGCCTTCCTGCGTTGGCTCGTGCGGCAGCCCTGGCTGCTCGACGGCGAGGCCCGCGTCGACACGCTCGAAGCGGCCTGGGCGGCGGCGAGCGGCGCGGGCGGCGGCGGCGGCGCCGAGCGTTCGACCGGCGAGATCCCCGAGCGTGCCTGGGCGACGGCAGCCTGGCGCCTCTCGCAGGCGATCGACGAGGACGTGGCTGATCCGTTCGCCGGCGGCTGGCGGCTGAATGCCCCCGCGGCGCTGGCGCTCGCCTCGGGCGGCCGCCACCGCCGCGTCCCCGTCCCCTCGTCGCCGCCCGAGGCCGCCCCGGCGTCCGCGCTGGCCGCCGACGGGACGCTCCATCTCGACGTGGACGGCCGGAGCGTCGCCGTCCGGCTGGACCCGCCGCCGGACGTCCAGGAGGCGCTGCGCGCGGCGGCCCACCAGGGCGGCGCGGCCGACCTCGCCGCGCCCATGCCCGGATCGGTCATCGCGATCCACGTCGCGACCGGCGACGCGGTCGAGGCCGGCGACCCCGTCGTGACCCTCGAGGCGATGAAGATGGAGCACGTCGTCGCGGCGTCCGGACCCGGCAGCGTCGAGGAGGTCCTCGTCGCGGTCGGACAGCAGGTCGTCCGGGGCCAGCCGCTCGCCGTCCTCGGAGCGCGGCCATGACCGAGCACGTCCGGATCTACGAGGTGGGGCCGCGCGACGGCCTCCAGAACGAGGCGCGCCAGGTCGCGACGGAGGACAAGGCCCGCTTCGTGGCGCTGCTCGCCGCCGCCGGGCTCCGCGAGATCGAGGCCACGTCCTTCGTCTCGCCGCGGGCGATCCCCCAGCTCGCCGACGCCGACGCGCTCCTGCCCGCCCTCCTGGGCGACCCGTCGATCGGCTCGGCCGGGGTCCGGCTCCCCGTCCTCGTCCCGAACCTCCACGGCCTGGAGCGTGCGGAGCGCGCCGGCGCCCGTGCCCTCGCCGTCTTCACGGCCGCGACGGACGCCTTCACGGAGCGCAACATCGGCCAGTCCGTGGCCGCCTCGCTGGAGACGTTCGGCCCCGTCCTCGGCCGTGCGGCGGAGCTCGGCTGGTGGCGCCGCGGCTACGTCTCGACCGCCTTCGGCTGCCCGTTCAGCGGCCGTGTCGAGCCTGCCCGCGCCGTCGAGGTCGCCCTCCGCCTGCTCGAGCTCGGCGTCGACGAGGTCTGCTTCGGCGACACCATCGGGGTGGCCGTGCCGAGCCAGGTGGCCGACCTCGTCGGGGAGGCCGCCTGCGCCGGCATCGACGTCGCCCGCGTCGCCTGCCACTTCCACGACACGCGGGGGACGGCCCTGGCGAACGTGGTCGCCGGGCTCGCCGCCGGCGTCCGCTGCTTCGACGCCTCGACTGGCGGGACGGGCGGCTGCCCATACGCGCCTGGCGCGGCCGGCAACCTCGCGACCGAGGACCTGGTCTACCTCCTCGACGGCCTCGGCTACGACCACGGGGTCCGGCTCGAGGCGGTCCTCGAGGCGGCCCGGTTCGTGGCCGCCTCGCTCGACCGGCCCCTCGCCACCAAAGTCGGCCAGGCGGGCGGCTGGGACCCGGTGACGGGCGCGCCGGTCGGTCGCGGCTGAGGCACGCGGGAGTCCGCCGGCCCGTCGACGCTCCGCCCGCGCCTCACCCGGCGCCGCGCCGGCGCCTCGCCGCACAGCGCGGCTATGATGCGAGCAGGATGGACGGCGTCGTGCTCGTGCTGAACCAGAATTACGAGCCGCTGAACGTGTGCAACCTGCCGCGTGCCTTCCGGCTCGTCTTCGGCGAGAAGGCCGAGGTCATCGAGTACGACCACCAGGTGGTCCGGACGCCGCGGACCGAGTATCGCGCCCCGTCGGTCATCCGCCTCCAGTACCTCATCAGGCGACCGCGGCCGCGGGTCAAGCTGACCCGCCGCGAGATCTTCGTCCGCGACAACCACACCTGCCAGTACTGCGGCCGCCAGGCCCACGACCTGACCCTCGACCACGTCACGCCGCGCCACCGCGGCGGCGGCCACTCCTGGGAGAACCTGGTCGCGGCCTGCAAGTCGTGCAACCACCGCAAGGGCGGCAAGACGCCCGAAGAGGCCCGGCTGCGCCTCGTCCGCCAGCCGTACGAGCCGCGCAGCGACGTCTACTCGCTCTTCACGCCGTACCTCGACGACGACCGCAACGAGGCCTGGCGGAGCTACCTCTTCCTGGGCCGGGGGTGAGGGGACCCGCGACGGAGGAGCGCGCCCCCGAGCTGCCCGCGCCGGTCATCGGCCTGCTGGCCGACCTCCGGCTGGCCGGCCACGCGGCGTACGTCGTCGGCGGCTGCCTGCGCGATCGTCTCCTCGGCCGGACGCCATCCGACTGGGACCTCACGACGGACGCACGACCGGAGCGGATCCAGGCGGTCTTTCCGGGCTCCCTGTACGAGAACCGCTTCGGGACCGTCCTCGTCCGGCGCGACGGCCTGGCCTGCGAGGTGACGACCTTCCGACGCGAGTTCGCCTACGCCGACCACCGTCACCCGGATCGCGTCGAGTTCGGGGATTCCATCGACGAGGACCTCGCCCGGCGCGACTTCACGGTCAATGCCATGGCCTACGGCGGCCCGCCGCCGATGGGGCCTGCGGATGGCCTGCGGCTCGTCGACCCGCACGGCGGCCGCGACGACCTCGCGGCGCGCCTGCTGCGCGCGGTCGGCGACCCGGACGCCCGCTTCCACGAGGACGCCCTGCGGATGATCCGAGCTGTCCGCCTCGCGGCGACCCTCGAGTTCGAGATCGAGCCCGCGACGCTGGCCGCGGTCGCGCGCAACGCCTCGCTCGCCGACGTCCTGTCCGGCGAGCGGATGGGCGCGGAGCTGGAGAAGCTCCTCGGCGCGCCCCGTCCCTCCGTCGGGCTGCGGCTCATGGCCGAGACGGGGTTGCTCGCCGTCGTCGCCCCCGAGCTCGCCCGCCAGCGGGGCGTGCCGCAGGGCAAGGTCGGCATCGACGACCTCTGGGAGCACACCCTGCTGACCGTCGACGCCGCGCCGCGGGAGCGACAGCTCGTTCGACTGGCCGCCCTCGTCCACGACATCGGCAAGCCCGCCACCTTCACCGACGGCCACTTCCACGGCCATGACACGGTCGGCGCCGACCTCGCCGTCACCCTGCTCGCCGAGCTACGCTTCCCGCGCGCCGTCCAGGAGCGGGTCGCCCACCTCGTCCGCCACCACATGTTCGCCTACGAGCCGCGCTGGAGCGACGCCACGGTCCGCCGCTTCATCCGGCGCATCGGGCCGGCGGCCGTCGACGACCTCATCGCCCTCCGAGCCGCCGACAATGCGGGCAGCGGCCTGCCCGCCGCCGCCGGGCACCTGGCCGAGCTGCGCGCCCGCTGCCGGGCCCAGCTCGAGGCGAAGGTCGCCCTCGGCCGGGGTGACCTGGCCGTCGACGGGCACGACCTGATGGCCGAGCTCGACGTGCCGCCGGGCCCACGGCTCGGCTGGCTGCTCGACGAGCTGACCGAACGGGTCGTGGCCGAGCCCGAGCGCAACGACCGCGCATCGCTCCTGGCGACCGCCCGAGACCTGCTGCGGAGCGACGCATGATCGAGCTCCTGCTCCAGGCCCGCCAGGCGACGACGCTCGGGCTCCTGGACCAGGCGGAGCGCCTCTACTGGCAGGCCATCGAGGCCGATCCCCGGAACGCCATCGCGGTCGTCGGGCTGGCCGAGGTGGCCCTCGAGCGGCACGACGAGCCGACGGCCCACCTGTTCGCGGTGAAAGCCCTCGAGCTCGATCCGGACAACGTCGCGGCCCAGCGGCTGGCGGGGCGGACGGCCGAGATCCTCCGGGAGCGGGGGGAACTGCCGCCCGCGCCGACGAGCAGCCTTCCCGGACGCTCGACGCCACCTGCCGCCCCGAGTCCGCCCGCCGCTGCTGCTCCACCGCCCGCCGCGCCGCCCGGTCCTCGCCCGGCCGGGAGCGCGTCGACGACGCCGGCCGGTCGGCCGCGACCGACACCGCGCCGTCGGCCCGGCCTGCTGCGCCGCTTCCTGGGCGGCCGCTGATGCGCGTCCTGGTGACCGGCGGCGCCGGCTACATCGGCTCGGTCAGCGTCGAGGCCCTGCTCGCCGCGGGCCACGAGGTCGTCGTCCTCGACGACCTCTCGACCGGCCACCATGACGCGGTCCCGCCGGCGGTGCCCCTGGAGGTCGCGAGCTGCGGCGATCGCGAGGCCGTCATCGATGTCGTCCGCCGCCACCGCGTCGAGGCCGTCCTGCACTGCGCCGCCCGGTCAATCGTCGGCGAGTCGGTCCGCGACCCGGCCCGCTACTACCGGGCCAACGTCGCGGGTGGCGTGGCGCTGCTCGAGGGGATCCGCGAGGCCGGCGTCGGCCGCCTCGTCTTCAGCTCGACCGCCGCGGTGTACGGCGAGCCCGAGCGGACGCCGATCGAGGAGGACGACCCGCTCCGGCCGATCAACCCATACGGCGAGACGAAGCGGACGTTCGAGGGCGCCCTGCGCTGGTACGGGGCGGCCTACGGGCTGCGCAGCGTGATCCTGCGCTACTTCAACGCGGCCGGGGCGAGCGAGCGCAACGGCGAGGTCCACGAGCCGGAGACGCACCTCATCCCGGCCGTCCTCCGGGCGGCCGAGGGGAACGGCGACGTGGCCGTCTTCGGCGAGGACTATCCGACCCCCGACGGGACGTGCGTCCGCGACTACATCCACGTCCTCGACCTCGCCGCGGCCCACGTCCTGGCCCTCGAGGCGACCGCGCCCGACGACACCCGCCTTCCGTCCGACGGCTCCGCGGCCGAGCCCCTCGTCTGCAACCTGGGGAGCGGCCGCGGGTTCAGCGTCCGCGAGGTCCTCGCCGCCGCCCAGGCCGTCGTCGGCGCGCCGGTCCCCCACGTCGTGGGGCCGCGGCGGCCGGGCGACCCGCCCGTCCTGCTCGCTTCGTCGGCGAGAGCCCGGGCCGTCCTCGGCTGGCGGCCCGCCCACGAGTCGCTCGAGGCGATGGTCGGCTCGGCCTGGGCGTGGCGGCGCCACCATCCGGGCGGGTACGGGGGCTGACGATCGCGTCAGGAGGGCCGGCGCGACTCGTCGCGCGGCTCGAGACCGACCCGGCGCGCGTACTCGTCCTGGAGCTCCTGCTGACGGCGCTCCTCGGCGAGGGCGAGGCCGCGGCAGTGCGGGCACTCCGGACAGGCGGCGGTGCGGGAGCCGAGCAGCTCGGCGGCCATGAGGATCGCGGCGAGCAGGAAGGCAAGGGTCAGGACGGGAAGCGGGAGGAGCATCTGGATCTCGTGGCGGTGGCGGCGCGCGGGCCCGTCCGTCGGGTCCGACTCGGCGCGCAGCCCTGGTGCGCCGAGGTCATGGTCGGCAGCTCGCGTGCGACCGGGGAGGGCCGCAGCGCCCGCGACGGGGGGCGCTTCGTCCCGAAGCCCAAGGCCCATCGGCCGGCGGGATCGCGCGGAGCCCGCGCCCCGGCGTGACCGTCCCGCCACGTGGCCTGGTACGGCTGCGGGGGCGCCGCCCTACCCCTTCGGGCGGTCCCCAGCCGGGACCCCGTCGCTATCATCCGCCCACTCCGGGGGACCGCACGCGTCCCCTGCCACCTGGAGGATCCCGTGCGACGCCTCGCCGCCATGCTCGCGATCTGCGGCCTGCTCGTGCTGGGCGTCGGCCCGGCGTCCGCCGCGCCGCCCTCGCCCGCCGCGCCTGCCGGGCACATCCTCGGCATCGTCCCCGCTCGGGGGGCGCACGTTTCCAGCTCGCTCCGGACGACGAGCAACCTCGGCTATCACAACGGCCCGACCATGCGGACCAACGCCGTCTACGCGATCTACTGGGTCCCCGCCGGCTACGGCGTCAGCACCCATTACGAGTCGCTGATCAACGGCTTCTTCGGCAACGTCGCGGCCGATTCCGGCAAGGCGAGCAACGTCTACTACAGCGACACGCAGTACTACGACACGACCGGCTCGATCGCCTACAGCTCGAGCTTCGCGGGCAGCTACGTCGACAACGCCGCCCTGCCGGCGAGCGGCTGCTCGGACAGCTACACGTCGGTCTGCCTGACGGACGCCCAGCTGCAGAGCGAGATCCAGCGGGTCGTCAGCCTGAACGGCTGGACGCCCAGCTCGTCGACCGAGTTCTTCATGTTCACGGCCAAGGGCATCGGCTCATGCAGCGGCTCGAGCTGCGCCTTCAGCCAGTACTGCGCCTACCACTCCTGGACCGGCAGCGGGGCGAGCGCCCTGCTGTACGCCAACATGCCGTACGCCGACACGGTCCCGGCGGCCTGCGACGCGGGCCAGCACCCGAACAACGACGACGCCGACGCGACCATCAACGTGACCAGCCACGAGCACAACGAGACGATCACCGACGAACAGGGCTCGGCCTGGTACGACCGGCGCGGCTACGAGAACGGCGACAAGTGCGCCTGGAACTTCGGGACGGCGCTCGGCTCGACCGCCTACGGGCAGTACAACCAGGTCATCGGGACCGGCAAGTACGAGCTCCAGCAGGAGTGGAGCAACCACAGCAGCGGCTGCGTCCTGACCGGCATCTGACGCGTCACTCGCTCGTCCCGCCACGGGGCCCCCGGCGGCGGGACGGGTCCGGCGCCGGCAGCGCGACCCGGACGAGCGCCGCGGTCAGCGCATCCGGCGCCGCCCAATCGGCGTTCGTGGCGACGGCGATGGCGAGCGCGTCGCGGGGCAGGTAGACCATCTCGGCGTAGAACCCCGCGAGGTGGCCGCGATGGCCCCAGCCCGGTCGGCCAGCCAGCAGGAACGGCTCGACCCCCAGGCCGTAGCCGCCGCGCGGGTCCGGCGCCGTCGGCAGCAGCGTCGTCATCTCGTCGACCGTCCCCGTGTCCAGCACCGCCCCTCCGAAGAGCGAGCGCGCCCAGCGGGCGAGGTCGGTGGGCGTGGCCGCGAGGGCGCCCGCGGCGCCGGCCGCCGTCGCCAGCGAGGTGTACGGGAGCAGCCGATCGGCGCGCGTCACGTCGAGCGGCGGGCCGCCGGCGGCAGCCGGGGCGAGGTACCCGTGGGCGATCGGCGGGGCCGGCACGTCGGCGGCGTCCGTCCCCTGCAGGACGACTCGGTCGAGGCTGAACGGCGCCAGGAACTCAGCCTCCAGCGCCGCGGCGAGACTCGTCCCGGTCACGGCCTCGACGATCCGGCCGAGCAGGACATAGCCCGTGTTCGAGTAGTGGAAGGCGGTCCCCGGCGCCGCCGTCGGCCGGCCGGCGCAGGCGAGGACCTGGCTCGGCATCCAGGCGACCTCCGGCGCGGCGACGATCCGATCCACGCAGGCCGCCGAGTCGAAGAAGTCGGGCACTCCGCCGCGGTGCTCGAGCAGCTCCCGGACGCTGATCCGGGCGGCGTCCGGATAGCTCGACAGCCAGCGGGCGATGGGGTCGTCGAGGCCGAGCCGACCCTCGTCGGCCAGGCGCAGGACGAGCGCCGCGACGAACGTCTTGGTGATGCTGCCGACCGAGAACAGCGTGTCCGGGGTCACGGATCGCCCGGCGGCGAGGTCGGCCGAGCCGCTGACGCCCTGCCACTCACTGCCATCGGCGAAGAGGATCGCCGCGGAGAGCCCGGGCAGGTGGCCGGCGGCGCGCAGCCGGTCGAGCTCGGCCTGGAGGGCGTCCGCGGCGCGCGTCGCGCCGCTCGCCGGCAGCCAGGAGGCCGAGCCCGGGGCCGCTGTGGGGGCGGCCGAGGGGGTGCTTCCCGAGGCGCCCGGGGTCGCGCCGGTCGCGTCCGGTCCGGCCCCGGTGGCGCCCGCCGCTCCGCTCGGGCCCGCCACCGTGGGCGAGGCCGAGCCGGCCGACGGCGGGCTGGCCGGTCCCGAGCCGCAGCCGGCCGCGAGCCAGGCTGCGAGCAGCAGGCCGGCCGACAGCCGAAGCGGCCCACCTACGGGATGGCGGGACGTCGACATGCTCCTCCTGCTCCGGCAGCTGCGCGGTGATGATGGCGCTTCGTCGCGCCCTCCGTGATGGGGAGGTACGGATGGGCTATCGCCCGCACGCACCGCGCGCGGTAGCGTCGCCCGAGCGCCGTTGGGCCGCCGGGGAGGTGCGCCACCTGCGGCGGCGTCGTGCTGGAGGATCAGGAGCGGGTGCTCGCGGCCGTCACTCCCGACGCGGACCGGCTCCCGGCCGTCCTCGACCTCCGCTCTGCGGCCCGGGTGGCCGGCGTCACCCCGCGGACGATCGAGCGCTGGTGCACCAGCGGCGACCTCCCGTCGCTGCGCGTCCATGGCCGCCGCCGCATCGACGCCGATGCCCTCCAGGCGTACCTCGCCCGGCGCAGGGGTGAAGCGTCTCGCGCTCCTGCGCGGCGCGACCCACGTCTCACGATCGCCGCCGTCGCCCAGGCCGAGCTCGACGGGCTCGTCCGGCAACTGCTCGACCAGTCGGCCCACCTCTTCGGGGCGGACGCGGCCGGGCTCTGGCTGGCGGAGCCGGACGGGCGCCTCACCGCCGCCGCAAGCCGCGACCTCGGTCCGGCGCTCCGCGCGGCCGCCGAGGCCCTCCCGACGGGGCGCGGCGTCGGGCCCGCGACGGTCCACTCCCTCACGCCGCGCGTCCTCACCGATCCTGCCCGCCAGGCGACGACCCCGGTCCTCCGTCGGGCCTACCGCGACGAGGGGATCCGGACGTCGTGCTTCGTCCCGGTCACCTTCCAGAATGAGGCCCTCGGGCTCCTCGTCCTGTTCCATCGGGAACGCCATCGCTGGTCGGAGGTGGACCTCGTCCTCGCCTCGGCTTTCGCGGACCGGCTGGGCACGGCCATCCAGAACGCCCGCCTGCATGACTCGATCCGGGCCCTCGCGGCCCGCCTCCAGGCGGTCCAGGACCTGACCCAGCGGCTCAACCGGATCCAGGACGTGCGGGGGATCGGCGCCGCGATCGTGGCCGAGGCGGGCGCGCTCATCGACTACGACACTGTGCGTGTCTACCTCGTCGACGAGGCCGCCGGCGTGTGCGAGCCGGTCGCCTTCAAGGGTCGCTTCATGGGCGTGGAGGATCCCTCGCCCGAGATGCTCCGGGTCCCGGTCGGCGTCGGCCTGACGGGCTGGGTCGCCGCGAACGGCCGGCCGATCAGGGTCGGCGACGCCTCGCGCGACGCCCGCTCGAAGACCGTCGGCCCGGAGCGCGGGCCCGAGTCGCTGCTCGTCGTCCCGATGGCCTACGAGGACCGCGTCCGGGGCGTCATCGTCCTCTCCAAGCTCGGCGTCGACCGCTTCAGCGCCGACGATGAGACCACCCTCTCGATCTTCGCCGGTCATGCCGCCCAGGCCATCGTCAACGCGGAGACGTTCGAGCAGGTGCGTCGCCAGCAGGCCGAGCTCGAACACCAGCTGGCGGGCCAGCGCAAGCTGCTCGAGGTCAACGAGCGGCTCCTCTCGACGCTCGAACCCGAGGGCGTCCTGGAGCTGATCGCCGACTCGCTCCGCTCGGTCGTGGCCTACGACTCACTGACGATCTACCGCGTCGACCGGGAGGCCGGCGTCCGGCGCGCCGTCGTCGCCCGCGACCGCTACGCCGCCGAGATCCTCGCCGACGCAGCGCCCCTCGACCGGGGCATCACGGGCTGGGTCATCCGCCACGGCGATGCGACCCTGGCGAACGATGCGCACGCCGATCCCCGGGCCTTCACCGTGCCGGGCACGCCGGTGACCCCCGAGTCGATGATCGTGGTGCCCCTGGTCCTCGAGGGCGAGGTGGGCGGCACGCTGAACGTCAGCCGTGATGGCGGGCGGGAGGCGCACTTCAACCAGAACGAGTTCGAGCTGACGAAGCTCTTCGGCGCCCTCGCCTCGGTCGCCCTCCGGACCGCCGAGACACATCACGCCGCCGAGGCTCGCGCGGAGCTCGATCCGCTGACCGGCGTCCGCAACCACGGCGCTTTCCAGCGTGAGCTCGAGACCCTCCTCGCCGACCCGTCGGCGGGACCCTTCGGCCTCGTGATGCTCGACCTCGACGACTTCAAGGCCTTCAACGACACGCGCGGCCACCCCGCCGGCGACGCCCTCCTGCGGGACGCGGCGTCCGCGATGCGCCACTCCGTCCGCGACGCGGATCACGTCTACCGCTACGGCGGCGACGAGTTCGCGGCGCTGCTGCCCGCGGCCACCCTCGAGCAGGCCGAGGAGGTCGCCGAGCGGATCCGGGTGGCCATCGGCCGCCTCGCCGGCGCCCACGACGCGGCATACCTCGGGGCGAGTGCCGGGGTAGCCGCCTTCCCCCAGGACGGGCCGACGAAGGAGGCGCTGGTCAAGACCGCGGACGAGCGGCTGTACCGGGCCAAGCCCGAGCGGGGCCGACACCAGCCACCGGAGCCGGTGCCACACGACGCCTACCTCGCCGCCCTCCACGAGACGGCCCTCGAGCTGATGCAGCGCCAGCCGCTCCCCGAGCTGCTGCGGCGGATCCTCGCCCGCGCGGCCGCGCTCATGGGGACCGCCCACGGCTACATCTACCTCGTCGACCCGGTCCCCGCCGAGACGGCGACCTGCGTCCTGGGGAGCGGCGCCCTGGCCGACCTGCCTGGCGTCCGGGTCCGACCGGGCGAGGGCGTCGGCGGCCGGGTCTGGGCCTCCGGCGAGGGGTTCGCCGTCGCCGACTACGACGCCTTCGCCGGCCGCCTGCCCGGACTCGCGGCCGGGCTCGGCTCGGTGGTCGGCGTGCCGCTCCGTTCGGGCGGCCGCGTCGTCGGCGCCCTGGGCCTCGCCTCGGGCTCGTCGCGGCGCGTCTACGGCCGGCCGGAGATCGACGTCCTGACCCGCTTCGCCCAGCTCGCCTCGATCGCCCTCGACAACGCCGAGCTGCATGCCGCCGCCGGCCGGGAGCTGGCCGAGCGGTCCCGCGCGGAAGCTGCCCTCCGAGCGAGCGAGCTCCGCTTCCGGCGGCTCGCGGACGCGAGCTTCGAGGCCCTCGCGCTCCATCGCGACGGTCGGATCATCGAGGTCAACGCCGCCTTTGCGGCCCTCTTCGGCTGCACCGCCGAGGAGGCCGTCGGCCGGCCGCTCGAGGACTTCGCCGCACCCGCGTCGCGCCGGCTCTTCC
Organism: Candidatus Limnocylindrales bacterium; assembly: GCA_036392215.1. GTDB lineage: Bacteria > Chloroflexota > Limnocylindria > Limnocylindrales > CSP1-4 > JAJYJO01. Next base: position 16,689 of record DASVYJ010000118.1, read on the forward strand.
GCCAGCAGGCGGACGCGTCCCTCGAGGGAGCCTGTGAGGCCCTCGCGATGACGAGCACGGGCGAGGTCTTCCCGGTCGAGCTCGTCGGGCGGACGCTGCCGGCCGCGGGCGACGCACCGGACCGCGTGACCGCGGTCCGCGACGCCAGGGAGCGGCGGGCCTTCGAGGAGCGCCTCGTCCGCCAGGCGTTCCTGGATGCCCTGACCGGCCTCCCGAATCGCGAGCTGCTGATGGACCGCCTGGCCCATGCCCTGGCCCGCGCCGGCCGCAGCGCCCGCTCGGTCGCCGTGCTGCTGCTCGACCTGGACCGCTTCAAGGTCATCAACGAGAGCCTGGGCCACCGCGTCGGCGACCAGCTGCTCGTCGCCGTGGCGAAGCGCCTCAGCGCCGGCCTCCGACCCGGCGACACGGTCGCCCGGCTCGGCGGCGACGAGTTCGTCGTCCTGCTCGAGTCGGTGGCTGGCCAGGACGAGGCGGTGCGGGTCGCGGAACGCGTCCTCACCGAGCTGACCAGCCCCTTCCGCGTCAAGAACCGCGACGCCTTCGTCGGGGCGAGCATCGGCATCGCCGTGGCGCGGCCGGGTCGGGCCGCCGCCGACGACGTGCTCCGCGGCGCCGCCATCGCCCTCCACCGGGCCAAGGCCGACGCCGGCGCCGCCGTCTGCGTCGTGTACGACCCGACCATGAGCGCGCCGAGCGTCGAGCGGCTCGACCTGGAGAGCGATCTGCGCCGAGCGCTGGAGCGCGAGGAGCTCGTCCTCCACTACCAGCCCATCGTCGACCTGGCGACCGCGCGACCGGTCGGTCTCGAAGCGCTGGTGCGCTGGCAGCACCCCCGTCGCGGGCTCGTCGGGCCCCTCTCGTTCGTGCCCCTGGCCGAGGAGACCGGCCTCATCCTGCCCCTCGGCAGCTGGGTCCTGCGCGCCGCGGCCGAGCAGGCCCGGCGCTGGCAGACCGCCTTCCCCGGGCTCCCGCTGACCATGAGCGTCAACCTGTCGGCCCGTCAGTTCGCTCAGCCCGGCCTCGTCGCCCAGGTCGCCGCGGCGCTCGAGGAGACGGGGCTCGCGCCCGGCAGCCTCGAGCTGGAGATCACCGAGACGGTCCTGATGGGCGAGTCCGAGTCGGTGCTGGGGGCTCTGCGCCGCCTGCGGGCCCTCGGAGTGCGACTCGCCCTGGACGATTTCGGGACCGGCTACTCGTCGCTCTCCTACCTCCGCCAGCTGCCGCTCGACGAGATCAAGATCGACCGCTCCTTCGTGGCCGACCTCGAGACGGACGAGGCCAACCGCTCGATCGTCCAGGCCGTGGTCTCGCTCGCCCACGGCCTGGGCATCGGGGTGACGGCCGAGGGGATCGAGACGACAGGCCAGCTCGCCCGCCTGCGGGCGTTCGGCTGCGACCGAGGCCAGGGCTTCTACTACGCCAGGCCGCTGCCCGCGGCCGAGGTCACCCGGACGCTGCGCACCGCGCTCCCTGCGGCCGGCCGAGGCGCGAGGACCGCTGCCGCCGGCTGATCGTGCGCGGCCCGGCGCGTCGCGCTGTGGTCGACGGAACGCCGACCCCGGCCTCGTCAGGAACCGGGGCGGGCCGCCTCCCAGCGCTCCACGACATCGGCCAGCCGGGCGAACTGGACCCCGCCGAGGCTGCGGGCGAGGCCGATCAGCCGCTCGAGCATCCGCAGCCGGCTCCCCCGGCCGATCGCCTCGGGATGCATCGTGATCGTCAGGACGCCGCCCGGCTCGTGCTCGTGGGCCCAGCGCAGCTCCTCGGCCCAGATCTCCTCGACCTTGGACGGTGCCGAGAGGGGGCCCACGCCGAGGCGCCCAGGCTCGAAGTGCGGCCAGTCGTCGAGGGCCCAGCTGATGGGGACCTCGACGAGGCGGCCCGGGACCCCGAGCTCGCTCCGCCGGACGTCGTGGCGGTCGCCGTGCCGGACGCGGTAGGGGTGGACGTCGTCGGCCATGAGCGAGGAGTCGTAGGCGAAGCCGAGCTCCTCGGCGAGGGCCAGCGTCCGGGGCGAGAGCGACCAGTACGGGGCCCGGAAGCCCGCAGGGGGGCGGCCGGCCGCCTCGCCCACGGCCTCGCGACTGCGCGTCATGACGTCCCGCTCGGCTGCCTCCTCGAGCGCGGCGAGGTCCTCGTGGGCCCAGCCGTGGCAGCCGAGCTCGTGGCCCGCCGCGACGATCGCCCGGACGCTGTCCGGGAAGGTGACGACGGTGTGGCCCGGGACGAAGAACGTGGCCGGGATCGCATGGCGCTCGAGCAGGGCCAGGATGCGCGGGACGCCGACGCGGGGGCCGAACTCGCCGCGCGAGATGAGGACGAGGTTCTCGCCGCGGCTCACCTCCGAGCTGATCGCGTCGTGGTCGAAGGTCAGGGCGACGGTGAGGCGCGGCTCGGCCATGGCGGGCTCCGGCTGCGGGATGGGTCCGACGATCGCCGGTCGGCGGCCGGCGGCCGCCTCAGCCTACCCGCCGCAGCACGCGCCGTACTCCACGTAGCGATCCGGACCGACGTGGAGGACCACGACGGTCTCGCGGGCCGGCGGGGGTGGGGCGAGGATCGGCAGTGTGCCGATCGTCGGCTCGATGACGTACACCTCGGGGAACACGGCCCGCAACTCGGCCAGCGTCCGCTCCGGGCCGGCGCGATGGTACTCGACCCCGATGAACGTGAGCGTCTCGGGCGCGACCGAGGGGTCGAGCGTGCCGTAGGCGTGGAGCGACCAGAGACCGCCGCCCACGATGAGCGCGGCCGGGATCACGACGACGCCGATGAGCAGCCAGGCCAGTCGCTGGCGCGCGCTCAGCGGTGCCCGTTCCGGCACGACGACGGGTGCGTCGAGCGGGGCGGCGGGCGACGTCGGCGCATCCGGCATGCCAAGGAGACGCGCTGCGTCGCCGCTCCGTGTCGGCCGGGCCCTGCGACGAAACGAGCGGCCGAGATCAGGCCCCGCGGTCGAGGTCCGGGCTAGCCGCGCCGGCCGCCGCCCCCGAAGAGGCGGAGGAACATGAGGAAGAGGTTGACGAAATCCAGGTACAGCGTCAGCGCGCCGTAGACCGAGGCCTTCTCCATCGAGCCGAACGCCGCCGCGAAGTCGCCCCGCGCGATGCGCTGGGTCGAGTAGGCCGTGAGGGCGGTGAAGAGCACGACCCCGACGATCGAGATGAGGAAGCTGAGGCCGCTGCTGGCGAGGAAGACGTTGACGAGCATCGCGACGAAGAGGCCGACGAGGCCCATCGTCAGCAGGCCGCCCATCGACAGGAGCGACCGACCCGTCGTCGCCCCGTAGACCGCGGCCACGCCGAACATCGCGCTGGCGGACAGGAACGCCGCCGCCACGTTGGCCGTCGGGTAGAAGGCGGTGATGAGGCCGAACAGCACGCCGTTCACGGCGGCGTAGAGGAAGAACGCGCCGAGGGCGACCGTGGCCGGGATGCGGCTGATGGCGAAGCTGAGGCCGAACACGACCACCAGCTCGACGACGACGACCGGCATGGCCAGGCCGGCCGCCAGCTGCAGGAGCGTCGAGCTCGACTGGACGAGGAAGGCGACGCCGGCCGTGAGCAGCAGGCCGGCGAACATCCAGCCGAAGGTCTGCGACAGGAAGCCGGCCGAAAGCCGGGCGGAGGGCCGGACGCCGAGGCGGTCCGGCGAGTCGAAACCGAAGCGGTAGTCGTTCACGAGAGTCTCCTGGACAAGGTCAGTCCACGTCTGGATCCGGTCGTCTGTCGGTTCGGGATGCATCGATGCGTCGGCCGGTCGCCGCCGCGCGTCGGGTACCCCGGGCCGGCGTGGCCGAGCGCGCCTCGGCCTGCTCGGCCGCGCGGGCGAGGACCCACAGCAGATCGGCGAGGCGGTTGATGTACGGCAGGACGTGATCGCCGGGGACGAGGCCGGCCCGGCGGGCCGTGACGACCCGCCGCTCGGCGCGGCGCAGGGTGACGCGGGCCAGCTCGAGCGCGGCCGACAGGCGCGTCTCGCCGGGGACGACGAACTCGCGCGGCATCTCGACGTGGGCCTCGGTCTCGGCGAGAGCCTCCTCCACGCCGCTGACCATCGCCGCGGTCACCCGGGTCTCGCCGTCCCGCTGCCGGCCCTCGGCACCCGGGGTCGTGGCGAGCTCAGCGCCGACGACGAACAGCTCGCGCTGGAAGCGGAGCACCACCTCGGCCAGGCCCGCCAGGCCCGGCGGGAGGGTGCCGTACTGGCGCTTCACAGCGAGCTCGGCGCGGGCGAGGCCGAGGGCCGCGACCGCCTCGTCGAGCGCCCCGCAGGCCTCGGTCCGGGGATCGTCCTTGGGGACGCGGTCGCCGCCGAAGAGGAGCCCGGTGGTGCCGTCGTCGCCGCGGCCGGTGGCTACGGCGGAGTGGAGGTCGGGACGGGCGGGCATGGCGGGTCAGCGACGAGTGGCGGCGACGCTCACCACATCAGACCGGCGTCGCGGGGATCCCAGCGCTCGGCGAGGAGGGTCACCTTGACGGGATGCTCGAGGACCGACTCGGCCTGTTCCTTGACCTGCTGGATCATGGAGCCCGCATAGGGGCAGAACGGGGTCGTCAGGATCATCTTGATCTCGGACTCATCCGTCCCGATGAGGATCTGCTTGATCAGGGCGAGCTCCACCACGTCCATCCCGATCTCGGGGTCGACCACGGTCCGCAGGGCGTCGAGGATGGCGAGCTCGGTCGCCCGGCGCTGGGCGTCGAAGGGCGCCGGCTGCGCGGCGGGCTGGGCGGTCGGGGTGCTCTGTTCGGTCATCGCGGGGAAATCCTACCATCCCGGTCGGAGTTTGCCAGGCGAGTATCCGGCCGCCTCGGCCCACTCGAGCCCGAGGGGCCGGGACGGAGGCCTGGCCCTCAGCCGGTCGGGCCGCCCCCGGCGGTGCCTCGGTCGATCGCCCAGGCAGGGTTCGGGATGGTCCGTGGCGGCGCATCCGGCGTCCCGGCGAGGCTGGAGTCGCGGCCGACCGTCACCCCGCCGACGCGGAGTGCCTGCGGCAGGTCGCGGGCCTCGTCGTCGGTCAGGCCCGGGCCCAGCAACGACCCGTCGGGCCCGAAGAACTCGCGGTATCGCTCGCGGTGGTCGGCAGCGAAGCGGTAGGCGGACGCGACCCCCATCCGGCGCAGCTCGGGATGGTCGCCGAGCAGGCGGGTCAGGTCGTAGCCGCTCCGTCGGAGCTCGAGCAGCTGGCGGACGGTGAGCCGCGTCCCGTAGCAGTACGGCTCGCCGTTCATGACGAGCGGATCCACCTTGACCCACTTGATCGTCATCGGCTCACGCCCCGCGGTAGAAGAAGGCGACGAGCGGATTCCGCTCGCGGGCGTCGCCGGCCAGGCGCCGCCACTGGCGGAAGACGACGATGGCGGCCTCGCAGGCGGCGTCGAGCGACTCCCGCTCGGCCGTGTCCAGCCACGGCGCGGCCGCCCGGCGGATGCCCTCGGTCAGCGTCACGAGGTCGTCCATCGGCACGCTCCGCCGACGGTAGACCGGGGCGACCCACTCGGCCCACTGAGCTGCCCAGCGCGGGTCGCCGCTGGCCACGGAGCGGGCGAGCCGGTCGATGAGGATGCCCGTGTCGCGCAGGAAGTGGCGGAAGGCGAGGTCGTCGTAGCGCTCGTCGAAGGTGGGGTCGAGGTCGAGGGCGATCTCCAGGGCCCGCGTCCCGAGCGCGACCCGCCGGTCCTGCAGCCGCTGCGCCGCGGCCGGATGCCCGGCCGTCATGTCGATCGGCGGCAGGCCGAGCGAGGGATGGCGCCCCTGGCGCCTGGCGGGCTCGCGCGACGGGGCGGCCGGCTGAGCCGGAACGACGCCGCCGCGGCCGGACGCCCCGGGTTCGCCGGGCAGGGCGACCGTGTTCGGGCTCGACTCGCGTGGCTGGCGGAGGGCTTCGCTCACGGGGGGCAAGTCTAGCGTCCGCCCGGTCGCGCCGCTGCCATCGCGCTCGGCCGGACGCTCGGGCCACTACGATTGGGCGATGGATCCCCGGGCTGACGACGGACGGGCCGACGGGCCGGCGGCGCCGCCCGAGCGCGACGAGCCCGGCGAGCGACGTCCCGGCGCGGCGCGCCTGGCTCGGCCACCGTCGGAGCGGTATCGGACGGCGGCCGCGGACGCCGCCCGCTCGGGTGGGCGGGCGCAGCGGCGAGGTTCGTTCGCCGCGGCGGCGTGGGCCGGGTGCGCGGCCGGCGCGGCCGGGGCCGCCCTCTTCGCCGGGCTCGGCGGGCCGCTCTCGCTCGACGTCGGACTGCTCGTCCTCGCGGCGTTCGTCGGCTGGGAGACCGGGACCGGCGTCGGACTGGGCGGCGGCACGGCCGTCGGCCGGCGGACGCGCCTCGGCCTCGCGCTCGGCTGGACCGCGGTCGCGCTGACCGCGGGCCAGGTCGGCCTCTGGCTCTGGGCTCGCCAGGAGGGCGGCGCGCTGCCGCTGCCGGAGCACCTCTGGACCGTCTACGGGGTGCTGCTGCCGGCCGAGTACGTGCTCGCGCTCGGCGCAGCCGCATGGGCGGCCCGGCGCAGCTGAACTCGACTACGCGGCGCCCAGCTCGTCGCGCAGGCGACCCGGCGTGAACGCCTCGCGCAGCAGGCGCCCGAGCCGAGCGGGCCGCTGCTGCGGCAGGGCGAGCTCGAGCCAGCGACCGACGAGCCGTTCGCCTTCGACCTCGGCAAGTGCGGCCTCGCTCCACGGCGGCCGCTCGATAGCCTCCAGGGTCTCGCAGCAGCGGCCGGGCGGGGCGAGCGACCAACGCTCGAGGTAGGCGAGCGCCTCGGCTGCGGGAGCACCGTCCACCCGGCGCATGAGCACGACGTTGGCGACGACGCCGCGGAGCGCGGAGCGCGCCTCCACGACACGGAGCTGGCGCTCGGCCGTCTCCCGGGACCTGCCCGCGGCGGCGACGTCGGCCCGGTCGAGGAGCTCGGCAAGCAGCTCGATGTCGTCGTCCTCCGCCAGGACGCATCGTCGAGCCGATCCAGCCAGGCCCTCGGACAGCACGGCTGCGGGCGCGTCCGCGAGGTCGAGCGTGTGCTCGAGCCAGCCCTCGCGCTCGACGAGCGTCGCCTCCCTCCAGGCGCGCTCGAGGTGGTGCCCGGGATACGTCTCGTGGGCGAGCACGGCCAGCAGCTCCGGCGCCGCCACCCGCCGCTCGACGTCCAGGTCGAGGGCACTCCGGCCGCCCCCGTCGAACCAGGCGTGGGCGAACCTGGGCTGCCCGCGGACGAGCGCGACGCGGACGGCCTCGCCCTCGGGCAGCCCCACCCGCCGCGCGGCCGCGGCCCGTAGTCGCTCGACGAGCCACGTGGCGAGGTCGGCGAGGCGCTCCGGCGGCACGGCGAGGGCGGCCTCCCAGGCCGCCAGGCGGTCGGCGAGCGAGGCAGCGTCGTCTCTCGGCAGCAGGCCGTCGAGCGCCGAGTGGGCCGTCTCGAAGGCGCCCTCCGGCGTCGGGACGGGCTCGAGGCCGAGGCAGCGGGCGAGGTGCTCGCGGGGCGGGAGCGGCTCGCCGGCGAGCGACACGGCGTGTGCCTCGAGCGCATCAAGCTGGGCGACGAGCCAGGCACCCCGATCGGGCTCGGCGACCTCGTCCGCGACACGCTCCCGCAGCGCGGCGGCGTCCTCCCGGAGACGGGCCGGGGCGCGACGCTGCTCGATGTCGGCGCGCGCCTTCAGGTCCGCGGGTCCGGCGTACGCGGCCACGAGGCCGGGGCGGTGCTGGTCGAGGCGCAGGGCGAGCAGGAGGTAGTCCCCGGCGATCGCGTCCGGCGCCGGCACGAGCCGCTCCCCGCCGACGGCCGGGACGCGTCCACCGACCGCCCGCTCGGTCACCGCTGCAGCCGCTCGGGGCGCGGCGCGCGGCGCTCGTGACCCTCGTGCTCGGCCGCCCGCCGCCGCGCCTCCTCGACCCGCGCCTGCAGGTCGCCCGCCTCGGACGGCAGTCCGGCCGCGGACGGCGATCCCGCCTCCGGGATCGGCGGGCGCTCCGGCTCGCCGCCCCCCACAACCGTCGGGACGCGGCCCATCCCCTGGCCGGGCCCCACGCCGCCCTCCTCGCCCAGGAACGGCATGCCCTGCCGCTCGACCGCGTCGAGGCTCGTGCGCAGCGCCGCTGTCTTGGCCGCCGCGACCTCGCGCACGTAGGCCGCCTCCTCGTCCGGCGACATCGCCCGGCCACGCGGCGCGCTCTTCGGCTTGCCGACCATGAGCCAGGTCAGGTGGTAGCGGTCCATCGACCCCCAGGCCGCGGCCAGCAGCGCGTCGGAGACCTGGAGCCACGTCCGCAGCGCTGCGAGCGACGGCTGGGCCTGCAGCCGCTCGCCCTCGGCGACGAGGCGCCGCGTGTCGACGACGAGCTGCTCCCGCCTCACACCGGGTCCTCCCCGGCGCCGTCGCCCGGCTCCCCGTCGAGGCCCTCCCCGGCGGCGGCCTCCGGCGCCGACCCGCGAGCCTGGCTCGCCGCCTCGTCGATCCAGCGCTCGCGAAGGGCGCGCAGCGCGAGCGTCAGCGCGCCGGGCCGGCCGTCGCCGATCGGATGCCCGTCGAGCGAGACGAGCGGGACGATGCCCGAGACGCTCGCGGAGAGGAACGCCTCGTCGGCCGAGAGCAGGTCGACGGGCCGCAGGTCCGCCTCCCGCACCCGCCGGTCGAGCAGCTCGCCCTGGTCGAGCAGCCACGTCCGCGTCGTGCCGGGCAGGATCCCAGCGCCGCGAGCCGGCGTGAGCAGCTCCCCGCCACTGGCCAGGAACAGGTTCGCGGTGGTCGATTCGGCCAGACGGCCGTCGAGGGTGAGGTGGAGCGCGTCGTCGGCCCCGGCGCGGCGGGCCTCCAGGCGCGCGAACACGTGGTCGGCCCTCGAGGTCGTCTTGACGGCGGTGAGCGGGGAGGCGGGATCGCGCCGGAGCACGCTGGTGATCGCGGCCACGCCCTCCCGGAGCAGCCGGTCGGCGGGCGGCGCGAACGGCCAGGCCTGGATCGCGGCCGTCGGGTCGCGCGACCGGTCTGCGGGCAGCACGGCCGTGCCTGTCAGCGGGCCGCGGCTGACGGTGATCCGCAGGGACGCGTCGGCAAGGCCCTCGGCGCCGAGGAGCCGCTCGATCGCCGTGGCGAGCGCCGCGTCGCCGTACGGCAGCGCGATGTCCAGGACGGCGGCGCTCTCGCGCAGCCGGGCGAGGTGCTCGGCCAGCTCCACGACGAATCCCCGCCGCGCGCGGAGCGTCTCGAAGACGCCGTCGCCCAGCTGGAATCCGCGGTCGCGCAGCGTCAGCTGCGGCTCGTCGGCCGCCACCAGCCGGCCGTCGAGCCAGGCCCACCCGGCGCGCTCGTGCATGGTCTCGATGATGGCAGGGTCGGCGGAGGCCGGTCGGGCCGGCGTCATCCGTCGGCCCCGCCAGCCCGCCAGGCCGCGGGCCCCCGCTCAGGCCTTGGCCGCGACCGGCTCGGGCTTCTCGATGGGGACGCCGACCATGCTCCCCCACTCCGTCCAGGACCCGTCGTAGTTGCGGACCTTCGGGTAGCCGAGCAACTCGTGGAGGACGAACCAGGTGTGCGACGACCGCTCGCCGATCCGGCAGTAGGCGACCACGTCCTTGTCGGGCGTGATGCCCTTGCCCTCGTAGAGGGCTTGCAGCTCGTCGGGCGACTTGAACGTGCCGTCCTCGCGGACCGCCTGGGCCCACGGCACGGACGCCGCGCCCGGGATGTGGCCCGCCCGCTGGGCCGTCTCCGTCATGCCGGGGGGCGCGATGACCTCGCCGTTGAACTCGGCCGGGGAGCGGACGTCGACGAGGGCGAAGCCGGGCTCGCCGAGCCGCGGCAGGATGTCGTCGCGGAACGCCCGGAGCTCCCACGACGGCTCGGCCAGCCGATAGCCGGTCGGCTCGTACGAGGGCATGTCCACGCTGATCGGCAGGCCGTGGTCGAGCCAGTAGCGCCGGCCGCCGTCGAGGATCCGCACGTCCCGGTGGCCGAACAGCCTGAGCTGCCAGTACGCGAAGGCGGCGAACCAGTTGTTGTTGTCGCCGTAGAGGACGACCGCCGTGTCGGGACCGATGCCCGACTCCGAGAGGAGGTTCGAGAACGCCTCACGCGAGGCGAGGTCGCGCCGGACGCCGTCGGACAGCTGGCTGGTCCAGTCCCAGCCGACGGCGCCGGGGAGATGGCCCTGCTCGTAGGCGGTCGTGTCGACGTCGACCTCGACGAAGCGGATGGCCGGGTCGTCGAGGTGGCCGAGGGCCCAGTCGGCGTCGACGAGGATGTCACTGCGGGTGGCCTGGTCGCTCATGATGGGACGCTCCTGGATGGCTTCGATGGTGGCGAGAGTGGATCGCCCGCCGGGCGAGGTTCGGTCGGGCGACGGGACGGGGCGAGGCTGGCGGGCGACCGACGGCCGATGCTCGGAGTCGGGCCCGCTAGGGACAGGCGCAGCGGTGGACGGTCGCGCTCGGCATCTCAGCCATCCCCGGTCGGCCGCTCGAGGCGGCTGAATTCGAGCAGGCGCTGGCGGCTGGCGGCGGCCTGGCGCTGGACCTGGCCGACCAGCCAGGGATCGACCCGGCTCGAGTCCTCGATGGTCAGCGTCGGGCCTCTGTCGCCCTCCTCGACCTCGATGCCCGACGCATTCCGGTAGTCGGCCATCCAGTCGGCCTGCAGCTGGAGGGCCGTGTCGACGACGACCCGGCGGGGGAAGAGCCAGTCGAGGTAGGTCGCCTCGAGGGCTGCCGCGATCTCGTCGAAGCGGATGGGCCGGCCGCGCTCGAGGCGGGCGAAGAGGTGCAGGATCCGGACGGCCGCGAACGGGTCGCCCGACTCGGCGACCGACGGCGGCTGGATCGCGGGGTCGGGGAGGCCCGGCGGCGCGGGGCGCAGGCGGAGGCCGGCGGCGGTCGGGACGGGGGTCGAGGGGGACACCGGGGACGCGACTCCTGGGCGGGGAACGAAACCCTACCGAACGACTCGGGATTGTCGAGGATAGCCGGGCCAGGGTCCGCCCGCAAGATGACCCGGCCGCCGGTACGTCGGATAGGGGTTGACGCCGCGCGTCGAGCGTCCTGTAGCATCGGGCCGTCCGTCACCGCGTCGCTGTCACGTCTCCGTCCCCGTCACGCGGGAGGCTCGTCGGGCAGCTGGGGGGTCTCCCGATGTCACGCCGCTCCGCGCTCCTCGCCACGCTCCTCGTCGCCGTCGTGGCCCTGGCGGGCCTCGCCGTCTTCGCCATCCCGCCGCGGTCGGCGGCCTCCGGACCGCTGGCTCCGCCCAGTCAGCCGAGCACGGCCCGTGCCGGCTCGCCGACGCCCGACCCGACGCCCTCGCCGACGCCGCTGCTGACCCTCCCCGCCGGCGCCGCCCACGAGGCGCTCGATGTGGCCGTGGCCGCCTTCTGGGACCGCCCGAGCGGCACGTTCTGGGCCCGCAGCGACCATCAGCTCGGGCCCGGCCGCAACACCCAGGCCTTCTTCTGGTGGCCCGCCCACCTCTGGCTCGACGCGCTCGACGCGCTGGCCGCGTCGCACAGCCAGGCGGACCGCGACCTCGTCGCCGGGATGTACGACGCGGTGGACGCGCACGTCCCGGGCTTCGTCAACCGCTACTACGACGACATGGCCTGGTGGGCGCTCGGCATGGCCCGAGCCTACGAGCTGACGGGCGACCGGCGCTACCTGGTCCACGGTGACCAGCTGCTGACCGCGATCTGGCGGGGCTGGGACGGCGCGCTGGGCGGCGGGCTGTGGTGGCGGAAGACGGCCAGGGACGAGAAGAACATGGTCACCAACGCGACCGCGGTCGAGGCGGCCGCGCTGTTCGCCCGGCTCGGTGGGGCAGGCATCGACCGGACCCGGGCCGAGCAGGGCTTCGCCTGGCTCGACGGGACCCTCCGCCACGGCGACACGCTGGACGACAAGGTGCTCGCGAGCGGGCGACCGGTCGGCTGGCAGCTCACCTACGACTACGGCGCCTACATCGCCGCGGCCGTCGAGCTGTCGCGGCTGGAGCCCGCCGGCCCGTACCTCGAGCGGGCGACCTCGCTCGCCGCGGCGGCCGCGGCCCGCTTCGCGCCCGGCGGCGGCGTCCTGCCGAACGAGGGCGTGGGCGACGCCGGCGCATTCAAGGGCATCCTGGTCCGGGCCCTGGCCCTCGTCGACAGCGTGACCGGTGACGGTCGCTACGCGGCGCTGCGGGCCGTGAACGCGAAGGCGGCGTGGGACCACCGGGGCGCCGCCGGCCTGATCGGCCCCGACTGGCAGACGGCCCCGAGCGGCGCCGTGGAATTGCTCGCCGCGGCCTCGGGCGTCGCCGCCCTCTACGCCGCGCCCTGACCGGCGACGTCCCGCGGGCCGCGGCGGTCCCGCGCGACGTCCGGCCTACAGCAGCTCGTGGTTGGCGGTGCCGGTGGGCGCGCCCTCCGGCGGCCGCGGCTCCTCGCCCGGCCCGTAGCGCCGCTCGCCCGACCCGCCGTCCCCGGAGGCCTCCGGCGGGAGCACCGGCAGCGGGGCGCCGGCCCGGCCCTCGATCGGCCCGACGCCGAGCGGCACCCACTTGGACGGGTCCTGCAGGCGGTGCGGCTGGTCGTTGCCGCGGGCGTGGATCTGCTCGAAGCCCGCGGGCTCGATCCACATCCGCTCGCTGTCGAGCAGGCCCGTCACGCCCGTCTGACCGGGCTCGGGGCGCTTCGCCTGGCAGTACCGGCAGTGCGCCGCGTCGTGCGGCGTGTAGCTCGTCGGCTCCTCGTAGGTCGTGATGTAGCCCTCGTAGTTGCGCAGGACGACCTTGTGGTCCGAGTAGCTGATGAGGTAGTTCGGCATGACCGGGATCTTCCCGCCGCCGCCGGGCGCGTCGACGATGTACATCGGGACGGCGTAGCCGCTGGTGTGGCCGCGCAGGCCCTCCATGATCTCGATGCCCTTGCCGACCGGCGTCCGGAAGTGGCCGGCTCCCTCGACCAGGTCGCACTGGTAGATGTAGTAGGGCCGGACCCGGATCTCGACGAGCCGCTGGACCAGGGCCCGCATGGTGTGGACGCAGTCGTTGATACCGGCCAGGAGGACCGACTGGTTGCCGAGCGGGACGCCGGCGCGGGCGAGCCTGTCGCAGGCGCGGGCCACCTCGGGGGTGATCTCGTTGGGGTGGTTGAAGTGCATGTTCAGCCAGATCGGGTGGTACTTCTGCAGCATGTCGCAGAGCTCGTCGTCCACTCGCTGGGGCAGGAAGACGGGGACCCGGCTGCCGATCCGGATGATCTCGACGTGGGGGATCTCGCGCAGGCCCCGGATGACCGACTCGAGGAGCTTCGGGGCCAGGGTCAGGCCGTCGCCACCGCTGATGAGCACGTCCCGGATCTGGGGGGTCCGGCGGATGTAGTCGAGCTGGGCCTCGTGCTCCTTGCGGTTGAAGTTCTGGGTGGGGTCGCCGACGATCCGGCTCCGCGTGCAGTAGCGGCAGTAGCTGGCGCACTGGGTCGTGACGAGCATCAGGACCCGGTCGGGGTACCGATGGACCAGGCCCGGCACCGGGGAGTGGCGGTCCTCGGCGAGGGAGTCCTCCATCATCCCGGTGAAGCTGCGGAGCTCCCGCCCGGTCGGGATGATCTGGCGGCGGATGGGGTCGTTGGGGTCCTTCGGGTCGATGAGGCTCACGAAGTAGGGGGTGACGTCGACCCGGAACTTCTCGGGCGCCGAGAGCCCCTCGCGCTCGTCGTCGGTGAGCTCCAGGATCCCCTCCAGCTCCTCGAGCGTGTTGACGCGGTGCGAGAGCTGCCAGCGCCAGTCGTCCCACTGCTCGTCGGGGACGTCGGCCCAGCGGGGCGCGCGGGGACTGCGCGCGGGCTTGCCGTCGGGCCCGAGGGCGCGGGCCGGGTCGCGGCGGTTGACGAAGGGTGCCTCGGGCTCGCGCTGCGGCTCCGGCCGCGACACCGCCGTCGTCTGGACGTCCATCCGGGTCTCCTCCGTCGCCACTCGCCGCCCGCGCCCTGTCTGCATAGATCCTATGCAGGCTGGATAGTGGCGGGATGATACCGCAGCCGAACGGAGGCGGACCGGCGCGGGGCGCGAGCGGAGCCTGACGCGCGCGCGGGCAGACCCGGGCGGACGCGACTGGAGGGGCGGTCAGGCGGTCGAGGGCGGCGGGTCGACGGGCGGCGCCGTCAGCCGCCGATCACGGCCCAGAGGAAGCCCATCATGATGAAGAAGCCCGAGAAGAGGGCGATCAGGGCGAGGCCGCCATAGGGTGAGCTGACGACGTTCGGGAACTGGCCGATGGTCAGCCCGAACACCACCGCCCAGACGACGAACAGGAAGCCGAACAGGTACTTCGCGTTCGGGCTGGTGATCGCCCGGACCCAGCCGTTCGGCCGGCCCTCCGGCGTCATCGCGGCCCGCAGCCAGACGAAGACCATCGCCCCGGCCATGAGCGTCGCGACGCCGAACTCGATGGGGTGGGAGACGGCGGCGATGATGAGGGTCACCGAGGAGCCTCCGGGACGGGAGCAGTGGGCGGTCGACGACGGGGGGCAGGCCCGCGACGAGCCGGATACTAGCAGAGGCCTGCGGCCGCCCCGGAAGCCTGTCGCGCGAGGCGACCCGGGCCGCAGCCTAGAATCGTCCGGCCGGACCGCCCTGCCGCCGGAGCCATCGCCACCGAGGGACCAGTGAAGACCGTCGACATCACCTGGCAGCCGGCCGAGGAGCGCTTCCTCGCCGCGGGCTCGCACGGCCAGCAGTGCCTCGTCAACGCCCCGCACGCCGACGCCGAGGCGCGGTGGACGGGCTTCAGCCCCGCCGAGCTGCTGCTCGCCGCGGCCGGGACCTGCGCCGGCTGGGACATCGTGGACATCCTGCGCAAGCAGCGCCAGGCGGTCGAGGGGATCTCGATCCGGGTCGCCGGCACCCAGGACGAGGCCCCGCCGTGGGCCTACCGCGAGGTCGTCCTCCACGTCACGATCCGCGGCCACGACATCGACCGCGCCCTGGCCGAGCGCGCGGTCCGCCTCTCCGAGGAGAAGTACTGCTCGGTGACGGCCACGGTCCGCGGCGTGGCCCGCGTCGGCTTCGAGCTGAGCGTCGTCGAGACGGCCGCGACGGCGGTCGAGCCGGGACGGTGACGGCGGCCCGGACCGGCCGGCCCGGCCCGCCATCCGCGACGCGGCCGCGAGCGAACCTCGCCGCGTGACCGTCTTCGAACGACTCGGCTCGTTCGCCTACCGGCGGCGGCGGTGGGTCGTGGCCGCCTGGGCCATCCTGCTGCTGGCGGCCCTGCCCTTCACCCCGCGAGCGGGCAGCGCCCTGCGGGCCGGCGGCTTCACGCTGGAGGACCTCGACTCGGCCCGCGCCCGATCGCTCCTGGAGCGGGAGCTCGGCCTGCCGCCCTCGGTCCTCGTCCTGGTCCTGCACAGCGAGACGATGCGGGCCGGGACGCCCGCCTTCGAGACGGCCGTCGCCGCCGGCCTGGCGGACGTGCCGCGGGCACCCCACGTCACGGGCGTCCTCTCCCACCTCCTGTCGACCCGCCAGGTCTCGCGGGACGGGCACACGGCGTACGACGTGGCGACCCTCGACCTGGCGCCGGACGACTCGCCCCAGGCGCTGCCCGGCGTCGAGTCGCGCCTCCATCCGCAGCCGGGCCTCGACGTCCAGCTCGCCGGCGGGCCGGCCTTCTACGGCGACATCCAGGCGGTCTCGGAGGCCGACCTGCGGCGGAGCGAGCTCGTCTCGCTGCCCCTGGCGGCGCTGGCCCTCCTGCTCGTCTTCGGCTCGCTCGTCGCGGCCGCCGTCCCGCTGGCCGTCGGCGGCGCTGCCGTCGCGGTCGCCCTGGCGGTCATCTTCGGACTGGCGAGCCTGACGCCGATGAGCATCTTCGTGCTCAACCTGGCGACCCTCCTCGGCCTCGGCCTCGGCGTCGACTACTCGCTCCTCATGACGAGCCGCTTCCGCGAGGAGCTGGCCGTCCGCCGCCGGCGTCGCGAGCCGCTCGATGCCGCCATCGAGGCGGCCGTGCGGGTGACCGTCGCGACCGCCGGCCGGGCCGTCTTCTTCAGCGGCCTGACCGTCCTCCTCGGCCTGCTCGGCCTGGTCCTGTTCGAGTTCATGGTCCTCCGCTCGGTCGGCATCGCCGGCGCCGTGGTCGTCGGGCTGGCCGTGACCGCCGCACTGACCCTGCTGCCGGCGATCCTGGCCTTCCTCGGCCCGCGCCTCGACGCCCTGGCCGTCCGCCGCGTCAACGCCGAGCCCCGCGCCGACGGCCCCTGGGCCCGCCTCGCCCGCTGGGTCATGGACCGCCCCGTGGCCGTCTTCGTCCCGACCCTTGCCCTCATCCTGCTGCTGGGCGCGCCGTTCCTGGCCGTCCGCTTCAACGCCCCGGACGCGACGATCCTCCCGCCGACGGTGCCCTCCCGAGCCGCCTACGACCGCCTGGCCACGAACTTCGGGGTGGGCGAGTTCGCGCCGATCCTGCTGGCCGTGCGGACGACCGGCCCCGCGACCGACCCGGCGAACGTGGCGAAGCTCTACGCGTACTCGCGGCGCCTCGCGGCGGACCCGCGCATCAGCCGCGTCGACGGGATGGTGGACCTCGACCCGCGCATCAGCCTCGCCCAGTACCAGCTCCTGTACGCCTCGCCGGGTGGCCCGCCGGACCGCATCGCCAGCACAGCCCTCGGCCAGCTCACCCGGGGCGACATGACCGCGTTCACGATCATCACGCCCTACGACCCGAACGCCGATCCTGCCCGCGCCCTCGTCCGCGACCTGCGCGACCCCCACTCGGCGCTGGCCCCGCCGGCCGGCGTCACCATCCTCGTCGGCGGAGGCGCGGCGGACGTCTCGGACGTCGTCGACCGGGTCTGGTCCGACTTCCCGCGGACCGGCGCGTTCATCCTGGTCACCACCTTCGTCGTCCTCTTCCTGCTCCTGCGCTCGGCTGTCCTGCCGCTCAAGGCGCTGGTCATGAACACGCTGTCGATCGCGGCCAGCTTCGGGGCCCTCGTCTGGATCTTCCAGCAG
The DNA here is from genome assembly GCA_036392215.1 of Candidatus Limnocylindrales bacterium. Classification (GTDB taxonomy): domain Bacteria; phylum Chloroflexota; class Limnocylindria; order Limnocylindrales; family CSP1-4; genus JAJYJO01. The sequence continues at coordinate 33,672 of DASVYJ010000118.1, forward strand.
GGCAACCTCTCGGCGATCCTCGGCTTCCAGCCGCTCGGCTACGTCGAGACGACCCAGCCGGTCATCCTCTTCTGCGTCCTGTTCGGGCTCTCGATGGACTACGAGGTCTTCCTGCTCAGCCGGATGAAGGAGGTCTGGGACCTGACCGGCGACAACCGCGAGGCGGTCGCGCGCGGGCTGGAGCGGTCCGGCCGCATCGTCACCTCGGCGGCCCTCATCGTGGTCGTCGTCGCGGGCTCCTTCGCCTTCGCCGACATCGTCCTCATCAAGGCGCTCGGCCTCGGCGTGGCCATCGCCGTGGCCCTCGACGCCACCGTGGTCCGGGCCCTCCTCGTGCCGGCCACGATGCGCCTGCTCGGCCGCTGGAACTGGTGGCTGCCGGCCTGGCTCGC
>DASVYJ010000119.1:0-10465 GCA_036392215.1 Candidatus Limnocylindrales bacterium
CCGTCTCCGTCCGCCCTTGGTCCCCCTTACGCCAGGCGTACGTTCTTGACCGGAAGCCGCCAGGCGTCGTCGAGTTCGTGCGCCAGACGTACCGTATCGACGCGTTACGAGCCCACCGACCGCCAGACCGGCGGCCGCCACGTCGATCTGCTGCATGTGGTGCAAGATCCTGACGGCGGACGGTCGGGTCGCGTCAGGAATGTACGTCTGACGTAAGTCGAGCCGGCCGGCCGACGACCGACCCTACAGCGTCGTCAGGACCTGCGGGCCGCTGGCCGTGATGGCGACCGTGTGCTCGAAGTGGGCGGCGAGCGAGCCGTCCCGGGTGGCCACCGTCCAGTGGTCGGGCAGGGTGTACACGTCCGCTGAGCCGACGGTCAGCATCGGCTCGATGGCCAGGCAGAGGCCAGCCTCCAGGCGCATGCCCGGCTGTCCGGTGCGCAGGTTGGGGACGTGCGGGTCCTCGTGCATGTCCGTCCCGATCCCGTGGCCGCCGTACGGGCGGACCAGGTCGAACCCGGCGCCCCGGGCGACGTCCTCGACCGCCCCCGAGATGTCCTGCAACCAGTTGCCCGGCCGCGCCTCGGCGATGCCGGCCATGAGCGCGAGATGCGTCGTCTCGACGAGGCGGCGCGCGACCTCCGAGCCCGGCCCGACGATGAACGTCCGCGCCCCGTCGCCGTGCCAGCCCTCCCAGATCGCGCCCGCGTCGATCGAGACGACGTCGCCCTCGCGGAGGACGCGCTCGCCGGGGATGCCGTGGACGACCTCGTCGTCGACGGAGACGCAGATGCTCGCCGGGAAGGCACGCGGCCCGCTGCCGTAGCGGCGGCCGCCGAGGTAGCCCTTGAACGAGGGCACGGCGCCCGAGGCGCGGATATGGCGCTCGGCGACGGCGTCGAGTTCGCGCGTCGTGACGCCAGGGCGCAGCTCGAGCTCGACCAGGGCGAGGACCTCGGCGACGATGCGACCGGCGCGGCGCATCCGGCCGATCTCGGCCGGGCTCTTGCGGGTGACCATCGCTTCGATGCTAGCCGATGGCGCGGTCATGGGCAGCCCGGACGAGATGGCGGGACCGCCGTGGCCGCCCGCTCGTTCAGGACCGCTTCAGGCAGGCAGCGGACGCTCTGGCGCGGGACGGAGGACCCGTGATGCCCAGCGAGGAGCCACACCGATGGACCACCTGACGGAGCCGGCGCCCGAGTCGCCGCCGGACGCGACCCGGCCGTCCGCGCCCCAGCTGCTCGACCATGCACCGGCGCCGGCCCTGCGAGGATGGGAGACCTCGGCGACGGACACCGTCCCGCGGCCGGCCTTGGCCCCGACCCGCGCCCGGGTCCTCTTGGCGGCTGCCCTGCTCTCGGCCGCGCTCTCCGCGGGCGGGACGTTCGCCGTCCTGACGGTCGCGGGCCCCGCCGCCGCGCCCGAGCCCGCCGCGGCACCGGGGAGCGGCGCGTCGGCGGCCACGCCCTCGCCGCAGGGCCGCCTCACCAGCATCACCGCGACCGACGCGATCGTCCGCATCGCGGCGGCCATGAAGCCGTCGGTCGTGACGATCACCGCCTCGGGCGCCGCCGGCTTCTCGCCGTTCTCGGTGCCAACCTCCGGCGTCGGCTCCGGTATCGTCGTCAGCGCCGACGGGCTCATCCTGACCAACGACCACGTCATCGCCGGGGCGGCCAGCCTGACGGTCACGATGGCCGACGGACGCACGTTCGACGCCCGCGTCGCAGCCGCCGACCCGAAGCACGACCTGGCGGTCATCCGGGCCGCGGCGAGCGGGCTCACCCCCGCCCATCTCGGCGAGTCGAACGGCGTCACCGTCGGCCAGCTCGCCATCGCCATCGGCAGCCCGCTCGGGACGTTCACCGACACGGTGACCCAGGGCATCGTCTCCGGCCTCGGCCGCTCGATCGACGTGAGCGACCCGGCGACACGGACGCGGAACCACCTGGACGGGCTCATCCAGACGGACGCGGCGATCAATCCGGGCAACAGCGGCGGCCCGCTCCTGGACGCCTCGGGCGACGTCATCGGCATCATCACCGCCCAGGCGAGCGACGCGCAGGGGGTCGGCTTCGCCATCCCGATCGACGCCGCCCGCTCCCTCGTCACGCAGGCCGAGGCGGCCTGACCCGCGCGCTCGCTCGCGCCTCAGCGGGCCTTCAGGACGGCTTCAGACCCGCGTCGCATCCTCCCGTCGCCGACGACCGCCCGGGCGACCGTCGCACCAGGTCACGAAGGGACCCAGCGCATGAGATTCAAGGTGATCGGGGCCGTGGCCCTCATGGCCATCGGCGTGGGGGCCGTCGGCCTCGCCGTCGTCGGCCCGAGCCTGGCCGGCGCCCCAGCCACCCAGTACCTGACCGCCCAGGCGACCGTCGCCAACGTCGTCGCCCAGGCTGTCGCGACGGGCAACGTCGCCGCGAGCGCCACCTACGGCCTCCGGTTCGGGGCGCAGCCCGACATCGTGAGCACGAGCGCGACCGGCACGAGCGGCTCGTCCGGCTCGAGCGGGGCGTCGGGCTCGAGCGGGTCGGGAGCGTCCTCAGGCTCGAGCACCTGGACGGTCAAGTCCGTCCAGGTCAAGGTCGGCGATCCCGTGAAGCAGGGCCAGGCGCTGGCCAGCGCCGACGGCTCGAGTGCCCAGCTCCAGGTGACCTCGGCCCAGGCCAATCTCGCCGCGGCGCAGGCGAAGCTCGCCGCGGACCAGGCCGGCCCGGACGCCGTGACCCGCGCCGCGGCCGCCGACCAGGTCAACCAGGCCCAGAACCAGCTGAGCCAGGCCGAGCAGAACCTGGCCGACACGCAGGCCCAGAACGCCCTCCAGCTCAGCCAGGCCGAGGCTGCCGTGACGAGCGCGCAGCAGAAGCTCGGGAGCGACCAGGCCGCGGCCGCCCCCGCGGCCGTCATCAGCGCGGACGAGACGGCCGTGTCGAACGCCCAGGCCGCGCTCAGCTCGACGCAGGTCAAGGTCAAGGCGTCCAACGACCAGGCCGCGAACCAGGTCGCCTCGGCCCGCCTCGGCCTGACCTCGGCCCAGCACGCCTACGCCCAGAAGATCGCGCCCGCGACGCCGGCCCAGATCCAGGCCGACCAGGCCCAGGTGGCCTCGGCCCAGGCCAGCGTCGAGACCGCCCAGCAGGCGGCGGGCGCGACGTCGCTCGTCGCCCCGGCCGATGGGACCGTCGTCGCCGTCAACGTCGTCGCCGGGATGCTCGCCCCGTCGGGCTATGCCGTCGAGGTCCAGACGGGCCCGCTCGTGGTCAACGCGAGCTTCGCCGAGACGGACGTGCCGAACCTCAAGGTCGGCCAGCCCGCGACCGTCACGATCTCGGCTGCCAAGGCGAGCGTCGACGCGACGGTGAGCGAGATCGTGCCCGTAGGGTCGCAGTCGGGGACCAACAGCGTCGTGACGTACCAGGTCCAGGTGACCCTCACCAACCCGCCGGCGTCCGTCCTGGCCGGCATGAGCGCCAGCGTCGCGGTGACGACGGCCGAGGCCCAGGACGTGGTGTCCGTGCCCGCCGCCGCGATCCTCGGCTCGGCCGGCAACTACGACGTCCGGGTGATGGATGCCTCCGGCCAGCCGCAGCTCCGCGCGGTCCAGGTCGGCCTGCTGACCAGCACGGCGGCCGAGATCAAGAGCGGCCTCAGCGAGGGCGACACGGTCGTCACCGGCGTCGTCAGCCAGCGGGCGTCGACGACCTCGACGACCGGCGGCATCAACCTCGGCGGCGGCCTCGGCGGCGGGCTCGGCGGCGGGGGCTTCCGCAACGGCGGCACCGGCGGCACGCGCGGGACCGGCGGCACGGGCGGAGGCACGGGCCAGTGAGCGAGCCGATCATCCGCCTCGAGGGCGTCTCGCGCGTCTACGACACGGGACGCGTCCAGGTCCCCGCCCTGCTGGACGTCGACCTCGATGTCGCCGCCGGCGAGTTCATGGCCATCGTCGGGCCATCGGGCTCGGGCAAGTCGACGATGATGCACATCCTGGGCTGCCTCGACCGGCCCACGGCCGGCCGCTACGTCCTCGCCGGTACGCCCGTCTCCGAGCTCGACGACGACGCCCTCGCGGCCGTGCGCAGCCGCTCGGTCGGCTTCGTCTTCCAGTCGTACAACCTGCTGCCCCGGACGAGCGCGCTCGAGAACGTGGCGGCGCCGCTCATGTATCAGGGCATGGGCCGCCGCGAGCGGCTCGGCCGGGCCCGGGCGATGCTCGAGCGGCTGGGCCTCGGCGACCGGCTGGACCACGAGCCCTCGGAGCTCTCGGGCGGCCAGCAGCAGCGGGTCGGCATCGCCCGGGCCCTCGTCACCGCGCCCGCCATCGTCCTCGCCGACGAGCCGACGGGCAACCTCGACAGCCACTCGGGCGACGAGGTCATGGCGATCCTCCGCGACCTCCACGCCACGGGCCGGACGATCGTCCTCATCACCCATGATCCCGAGGTGGCCGCGGCCGCGGACCGCCAGGTCCACATCCGCGACGGCCGGATCGCGGCATGAAGGCGGCCGACCTCGTCCGCCTCGCCCTCTCGCGGCTCGGGACGGGCCGCCTGCGGACCGCCCTGACGATGCTCGGCATCATCATCGGCGTGGCCTCCGTCGTGGCCCTCGTCGGCGTCGGCGAGGGTGCCACCCGCGGCGTCACCGACCGGCTCCAAAGCCTCGGCACGAACCTCCTCTCGATCAACCCCGGCTTCAGCCAGGGGGTGACGCGGACCGCTGGCGGGGCGACGACCCTGACCTTGCAGGATGCGGCCGCCCTGCGCAGCCTGTCCGGCGTCCAGGGCGTCGCGCCGCAGCTCTCCAGCAGCCGCCTCGTGGTGGCGGGCTCGCTCAACGAGACGACCACCGTCGTCGGGACGACCCCCGACTACGAGCTGGTGAACGCCTACACGACCTGGCTCGGCTCGTTCCTCACCCAGCCCGAGCTGGACGGGAACCTGCGGGTCGCCGTCATCGGCGCCACCACCGCCGACAACCTCGGCCTCGGCCAGTCGTCGATCGGCTCGACCATCAGCATCAGCGGCCTGCCCTTCCAGCTCGTCGGCATCCTCCAGCCGAAGGGCGGGACCGGCTTCATCAGCCCCGACGACATCGTGCTCATCCCGGTGACGACGGCCCGGGAGCTGTTCGTCGGCACCGACAGCGTCCGCTCGATCGGGGTCAGCGTGGCCTCCCAGGGCCAGATCGAGACGGTCAAGGCCGAGGTCACGACGGCCCTCGAGCAGCGCCACGGCATCGCCACTGCGACGGGCCAGTCGGACGACTTCACGATCCTCGACCAGTCCCAGCTGCTCGGCACGGTGAACTCGGTGAGCGGCATCCTGACCGTCCTGCTGGCCGGCATCGCCTCGATCTCGCTCCTCGTCGGCGGCATCGGGATCATGAACATCATGCTGGTCTCGGTCCGCGAACGGACCCGCGAGATCGGCATCCGGAAGGCGATCGGGGCCCGCGGCCGCGACGTCCTCGCCCAGTTCCTCATCGAGGCCCTGGCCATCTCCGTGGTCGGCGGGGTGGCCGGCATCGCCATCGGCATCGTCGGCTCGTTCGCCATCGGCGCCATCGCCGGCTGGGGCTTCGTCTTCAACCCGGCGACCGTGGTGGTCGCCGTCGCCTTCAGCCTCCTCGTGGGGATCGTCTTCGGCGTCTGGCCCGCCAGCCAGGCCGCCCGCCTCGACCCCGTCGTCGCGCTCCGCTACGAATGACGAGCCCGGCCCGCCGGCTCGCCACCGAGCTTCCCATCGAAAGGGGATGCGTCCAGTGACCGCTCAACCAGTCGTCAGCCCCGTCCGCCGCGACCGGAGCACCCAGATCCTCCTCCTCGTGGCCGCCCTCGTGGCCGTCGCCGGCCTCGCTTTCGCGATCGGGCGCCTCACCGCCCCGGCACCCGCCGCGGCCGCCAACCGCACCTTCGGCAACGGCGCCTTCGGCGGCTTCGGCGGCTTCGGCGGCTTCGGGACAGGCGGCCAGGGCGGCGCCTTCACCGGTGCCGGCCGAGGCCTCGGCTTCGGCGGCGGCATCCAGGGCACCGTCGTCTCGGACGACGGCAGCACGTTGCAGCTCAAGCTCGCCAACGGCAGCACCGTCAGCGTCCAGCTCGGCTCGAGCACGACCTACCATAGCCAGGTGGCCGCCGACGCCAGCTCGGTCAAGACCGGCGGGACGGTCATCGTCCGCATCCAGCGCACGGCGGGCGCCACGCCGGCACCGTCCGGCGCGACCCCGACGTTGAGCGCCAGCGATGTGACCGTCGTCAATCCATAGCCGCCGCACGAACCCGGGAGCGCAGGTGCACCTTCTCGTCGTCGAGGACGACAGCCGTCTCAGCCGCCTGCTGCGGCGCCTCCTCAGCCAGGACCGCCACGTCGTGGAAGAGGCGGGCACGGCCGAGGAGGCGCTCGAGATCGCGACGTCGGGCCTCGAGCTCGACGCGATCGTCCTCGACGTCGGCCTCCCGGACCGCTCCGGCTTCGAGGTCGCTCGCGAGCTCCGGCGCGACGGTCGGTCCGTGCCGATCCTGATGCTCACCGCGCGGGACGCCGTGAGCGACCGGGTCGAGGGGCTGGACGCCGGGGCGGACGACTACCTCGTCAAGCCGTTCGCGTACGAGGAGCTCCTCGCCCGGCTCCGGGCGCTTGCCCGGCGGCCTCCGGCGCGCCGCTCGAACCGGCTCTCGGCGGGACCCATCGTCCTCGACGAGTCGACCCGCCGGGTGAGCGTCGCCGGCCACGAGGTCCAGCTCAGCCGGCGCGAGTTCTCGATCCTCGAGTGCCTCCTGCGGCGGCCCGGCCAGGTCCTCTCGCGCGACCAGCTGCTCGACTACGCCTGGCCCTACGGCGCCGCGCTGACGCCGAACACCGTCGAGGCCTACATCCACCTCCTGCGGGACAAGCTGGGCCCGCTCGGCGCGCACCGGATCGAGACGGTCCGGGGCGTCGGCTACCGGCTCGATGCGACCTGAGCCGGGGGCCGCGGCCGCCATCGACGGTCCCGGGCCGCGGCCCGAGGACGCCACGGTCCGCGAACCGACCGCGGACCTGCCGGCCGAGGCCGCGCCCGGCCCGGCCCGGATGGCGGCGGTCGGCCCGCCCCTCACGACGGCCACATCCCGCGGCGTCGCCGCGGAGGGCGAGGACGCTCGCCTCCTGCGGTGGACGCGCCTCCGGCTGATGGCCTGGAGCGGCGGCGGGACCCTCGTCGTCCTGCTCCTGCTCGGCGCCGCACTCTACGCCGCGGTGGCCGGCTCGCTCGCTGCCGACGGCCGGGCGAGCATCGAGCGTCGGGCCGACACGATCGGGCGATTCCTGGCGGGCGGCCGCGGGCCCGGCAACGGCTTCGGCTTCGGCGGCGACCGGCTGCCGCTCGGCGTGGCTTTCGGCGGCGAGTCGGCCGGGACGCTCGCCGTCCTCGTCGGCCCCAACGGCCAGATGTTCCGGCCGGCCGACGCCGTCCTGCCCGCGGGCCTGCCCGACACGAACGCGATCGCCGTGGCCGCCGCCGGTCACGAGGACGTCCGCGATGCGACGGCGGGGACCGTCCCCGTCCGCATCCTGACCCGGCCGGTGACCCGGCCCGAGGGGACGTACGTCATCCAGATCGTCGGCGACCGGACCGCCGAGGTGAACCTCCTGCGGACGCTCCTGCTCGTGCTGCTCGGCGGCGGGCTGCTCGCGCTCCTGGCCGCCCTCGCGGCGGGCTACCTGTACGCCGGTCGGGCGCTCGTCCCGATCCGCCAGTCGATCGGCCGGCGCCAGGAGGCGCTGCGACGGCAGCGGGAATTCACCGCGAACGCGAGCCACGAGCTGCGGACGCCGCTCACGGTGATCCGGGCGAGCGTCGCCGACCTGCGGCGGAACCGGCGCAGCCGGGTCGAGGACGTCGGCGAGGCGCTGGGTGACATCGATGCCGAGGTCGGGCATCTCACCGCCCTGGTCGACGACCTGCTGCTGCTCGCCCGGACGGATTCGGGCGCGGTCGAGCTCGAGCGGGTCGACCTCGACCTGGCCGACGTCGCCGCCGAGGGCGCGGGCGCCCTGACGCCCCTCGCCGCCGAGCGCGGCGTCAGCCTGCTCGTCGACCCCCGACCGACGCCGCTCGTGGGTGACCCGCTCCGTCTCCGCCAGCTCGTGACGATCCTCGCCGACAACGCCCTGCGCCATGCGCCGCCCGGGACGAGCGTGGTCGTCCGCGTCCGGCCCGACGAGCCGGGGCCGGTCCTCCAGGTCGACGACGATGGTCCGGGGATCCGGGAGGCGGACCTGCCCCACGTCTTCGAGCGCTTCTGGCGGGCCGACGACGCGCCCGCCGGCGGCACCGGCCTCGGCCTGTCGATCGCCGCCTGGATCGTCGAGCGGCACGGCGGGACGATCGCGGCAGCGAACCGGCCGACCGGCGGGGCCCGCTTCGAGGTCCATCTGCCGGTCCGCTGAGCATGTCCGGCCCGCGCCGTTTCAGGACTCGTTCAGGCTCGTCGGGCATACCATCGACCATGGCCCTCGAGTGCCTTTCCTCGAGTGCCAAGAGCGCGCATCCCCAGGCAGGAAGGCCAGGAGACACAGATGACCGAGCAACCCCCGAGCTGGACCCCAGGCGAGCTCGAGGAGCTGTCCACCCCGGAGCTCGCGCCCCGGCCCGTGACCCCGACGTACCGCTCGCGCCTGCCGCTGCTGGTCGGCGGCCTGGCCGTCACCGTCGGCCTGGCCGCCTTCGCCGTCGGCGCGGTCAGCGGCGGCAGCGCGAACGCGGGCACGGCCCGCCTCGGCGCCGGCGCCGCCACCGTGACCGACACTGGCTGGGTGGCCGCGGGCGGCGGGACCGCCGGCCAGTACGCCCCCGGCATGGGCGGCGGCCGGATGGGCCATGGTCCCTTCGGCGACATCTCCATCACCGCCATCAGCGGCAGCAAGCTGGCGCTCACGACGAGCGACGGCTGGACCCGGACGATCGACGCGACCGGCGCGACGGTCACCAGGGGCGGCCAGACCATCAACGTGAGCGACCTCAAGGTCGGCGACCACATCGTCTTCTCGCAGACGCGCCAGACCGACGGCACGTTCAAGATCACCGCCATCCAGGTCGTCCTGCCCGAGGTCGGCGGGACGGTCACCGCGGTCGGCGGCTCGAGCCTGACGGTCAGCCAGCGAGACGGCACGACGAAGACGATCAACCTCACCAGCTCCACGACCTACCGCCTCGCCGGCCAGGCCTCCAGCAAGGACGCCATCAAGGTCGGCAGCGTCGTCGAGGCCGAGGGCACGAGCAACAGCGACGGCTCGCTCACCGCGTCGCTCGTCGAGATCCGGCCGGCTGCCGTCATGGGCACCGTGACCGCCAAGACGGGTTCGACGATCACCATCACAGACCGCAGCGGCGCCTCGGTGACCATCAAGGTCAGCTCGAGCACGCAGTACCAGGTGGCGGGCAAGACCAGCGCGACCCTCGCCGATGTGGCCGTCGGCAACGTCCTCGTCGCGCAGGGCACCCGCAACAGCGACGGCTCGCTCACGGCCTCGCTCGTCCGAGCCGGCCAGGCGGGCTTCGGCCCGGGCCTGGGCAAGGGCTTCGGCCACGGCATGGGCGACGACCTCGGCGGCTTCGGCGGGTTCGGTGGCTTCGGCCCCGGTATGCGCTGGGGCCAGGGCGGCCAGGGTCCGACCGCGACGCCGAACGGGAGCGCCAGCGGGGCGTAGCCCGAGCTCGAACATCCCCGCGGGACGCGCGCGGCTCGGCAGCGGCAGCGTCCCGCCCCGATACACGGCCCCGGACCGGCACCGCCGGTCCGGGGCCGTCCGTCTTTCGGGGCACCGCGCAGGCCGCGCGTCGAGTCAGCGCCAGCTCGCCGCCGGGCCGCTCATTCGGGCTCGACTCCGCGGCTTGGCCAGCCGACACCTCCAGCGTCGTCCCCCGCCGGCGGGCCTCCGACTGGGCGCACCGGGCAGCCTGAGCGAGCCCGGCGACACGAGCTGGCCTGGCGCAGGGACGGCCGGCGTACACAAGGAGCCAGTGCGAGATGAGCGAACTGCAGGTCGTGGTCTGCGAGCTCGGCGGCGAGCGCTACGGCCTCGACATCAGCCGGGTCTACGAGATCATCCGGGTCCAGCCGATCACGGCGGTGCCCCAGGCCCCGGCCTTCGTCGAGGGCGTCATCAACCTCCGCGGCCGGGTCATCCCGGTCGTCGAGCTGGCGACGCGCTTCGGGCTCCCGGCCGGCGAGCGGACGAAGGCGAGCCGCATCGTCGTCGCCGAGACCGGCGGGGTGCGGGTGGGCCTCATCGTCGACGGCGTCTCCGAGGTCCTGCTCGTGCCCGACGAGGCCGTCGAGCCGACGCCGCCGATCGCGTCCTCCGACGCGGCCTACCTGCGCGGCATCGCCAAGCTCGGCGAGCAGCTGGTGACGCTGCTCGATCTCGACGGCCTGTTCGGCGCGGGCGAGCTGGGGACCGCTGCCGCGGCGTGA
>DASVYJ010000120.1:0-10659 GCA_036392215.1 Candidatus Limnocylindrales bacterium
CCGTGGACGGCGCCGCCCCGGCCGTCGGTCGACCGCGGCCCGGCGGCGGCTCCGCACCATCCGTGGCACCCTGTCGGCGATGGGGCCGGTGACTGCACCGACGCCGGTCCCATCGCCGCCTTCGCCGGTCCGCCGGCTTCGCGGACCACCGGCGCTGTCGCGCTCCGAGGAGCGCCCGGTTCAGACGGCGATGTGCCCCATCGCCCGCTCGATGGCCTCCTGGAGGCGCTCGCGGGTCGGCGTCCCGAGCAGCGTGGTGACGCGGGCGGCGACATCCTCTTCGGCCCACTCCGGCTCCAGGCCGGGCGAGGTGAGGACGATCGGCTTGTCGGGGTACTGGTCGCGGAGATGCTCGATGAGGGCCTCGCCGCCGCCCGTGGCGCCGCTCGCCCAGACGTCGTAGACGAGGACGTCGGCCCGGTCGGCGAGGCTGCAGGACATGCCGTGCATGACCGGACATGGCCGGGTCGCCCCGGTCGGCCCGACGCACTCCACGACGTCGTAGCCGGCCCGGCGGAGCGAGTCGACCTCCTGGTCGGCGATGTCGATGTCGTGATGGACCACGAGGACACGCGTCATGGCTCGCTCCTTCCGCGGTGCCCTGCCCGCGACCATCCGCCGTCCGGGGCTGCCGCGGGCGCCCGCGACGATCCCGACGCGGGCATCGTCGCTGCGAGGACAGTGACGCCGGAAGGGGCGAAGGTCCCGAAACCGGCGGGCCGGCGAAGCGTCACGGCGCGCCGCCCCCGAGTGGCGGGCGGCGCTCGGGTCCACGGTGCGGGCGGGACGGAGCCGGACAGCGCGACGCCCCCGCCGAGGCGGGGGCGTCGGATGCCTGTCGAGGAGCGGTCAGTCGACGGCGCGGGCCGCCTTGACGACGACGGTGCCGGCGAACTGATCGTGGATCCCCTGCTTCGTGGGGCTCTGCGCCGTCGTGACGAGCAGCGCGATGAACCAGATGAAGCCCACCAGGCCGAGCAGGACACCCAGCGTGGGAACGGGGTTGAACGCGGAGATGATGCCGATCGGCGCGCCGAGCGCGATCCAGCGCTTGATAGCCTGCTCCATCGTCAGGCTCGCCCCGTCGGCCGCGTTGCCGACCTGCATCCCGAGCAGCCGCTGGCCGGGCGAGCCGCGAAGGTTCATCCAGGTGTAGATGAAGTAGGCGCCGCCGATCGCCGTGTTCGCGATGGCGACGATGAGCGCGGCGAAGTAGTTGACCGAGACGAGGTTCCCGCCCTGGAGCAGGTCCCGGACGCTCACGCTGTAGACGCTCAGGCCGATGACCCCGAACACGGCGGCGACGATGATGTTGATGATCGCCAGCAGGATGGCGTCGATGATGTAGGCGATCGCGCGATTGGGCACGTCGGCGTAGAAGAGGCCGGCGTGGCCCGCGACGGGCTTCGGCGCCGTCGCCTCCGCCCACTTCGAGGCGACCTGGTCGAAGGCCTGCGGCGCCGCCGGCGGCGGCGTCGTCTGCTCAGGCATCGGGCTGGACTCTGGGCCGGGTCCGGACATCGCGCCCTCCTACTCCTTCGGCGCCCCGCCGACTCCCCGGGCGGGTCCGCCTAGGCTGCCAAGGATACATGCGCATACCAGCCCTTCGAGCGCCCCTTTCAGGAGTGTGGCGGTCGAGCGCACGGGGCGGCGCGGATCAGTCGGCGGGCGAGGTGAGAGCCGAGTCGTCGGCGGCATCGACGGCGCGGGCGGTCCCCGCGGTCCGGATGCCGAGCCAGTTGACCAGGGCGCCCGCGAGCAGCAGGCCCGCCGAGACGAGCATCGCCACGTGGTATGCGTCGGTCGAGGCGTCGCGCGCGGCCGCCGCGACCGCCGGGGCGAGGCTGGCAGGCGGGCTGGCCAGGGGTGCGACGGCCGCTCGCAGCGATGGTGACGCCGGATCGACGCCGGATACGCGGCCAGCGATCCCCGCGTAGAAGCTCGAGGTGATGGCGACGAAGATGGCCGCCCCGGCGAGCTGCGGGCCGACCCGCGAGATGGCGTTGTTGATGGCCGAGCCGAGGCCGGCGCGGCTCGGCGGGACCGAGGTCATGAGGGCAGTCGTCAGCGGCGCGACCATCATCGCCAGGCCCGCCCCGAACACGAGGGCCGCCGGCAGGAAGTCGAGCAGGTAGCCGCCGGGCGGCAGGAAGCTCGCCGGCTGGTCGGGCCGGAGCTGCCAGGCGGGGCTCGTCGCCGGGACCCGGGCCAGCCACAGGACGCCGACGGCCATGACGGCCGGCCCGACGGCCATGAAGCGGCGCTGGCCGTAGCGCGCGCCGAGGACGCCGAAGCGGGCCGAGAAGAGGGCGAGCAGCAGGCTCCCTGGCACGCCGAGCAGTCCCGCCGCGGACGGGGAGTAGCCCAGGACCCCCTGGGCGAAGAGGGCCTGGAAGAAGAAGTTGACGTACAGCGCGCCGTAGATCAGCAGGGTCGACAGGTTCGTCACCGAGAAGTTCCGCGAGCGGAACAGGTCGAGCGGGACGAGCGGGTTCGGGCGCGTCGCCATGAGGACGGGCAGGGCGATCGTCGCCAGCGCCCCGACGCCCAGGGCGGCGAAGGCCAGGGGATCGCGCCAGTCGCGCTGCTGGCCGTAGATCGCCCCGAACGTGAGGCCACCCACGGCGACCGCGATGACCGCGGCGCCGAGCCAGTCGAAGCGGCGGCCCGCGCGGGGCTCGCGGCTCTCGGGCACGTAGCGCAGGGTCAGCCACAGGGCGACGATGAGAAACGGGACGTTGAGGAGGAACGCCGCCCGCCATGACACCAGCTGGACGAGGAGGCCGCCGACGAACGGGCCGAGGATGCTCGTCGCGGCCGAGGCGCCCGCCCAGAGGCCGAAGGCGCGGCCCTGCTCCTCGCCCCGGAACGTGGTCGTGATGAGCGCCAGCGAGCCCGGCACGAGCAGCGCGCCGGCCGCGCCCTGGACGAGGCGGAAGACGATGAGCAGCTCCATCGACGGGGCGAGCCCGCAGAGGAGCGAGGTCGCCCCAAAGCCGGCCAGGCCGAGGGCGAACATCCGGCGGCGACCGTAGGCGTCGGTCAGCGCGCCGGCCAGGACGAGCAGGGCGCTGAGCGTCAGCAGGTAGCCGTTGTAGACGTACGACTGGCCCTCGAAGACGCCGACCAGGCTGTGGGGCAGCTGCTGGCCGATCTGGGCCAGCGCGACGTTGACCACGGTGGAGTCGAGGAACACGATCCCCGACCCGAGGATGGCCGCCCAGAGGACGGCCCTGGCCCGCGTCTCGCCCACGTTCCCTCCCGCGGCTCGCGCCGCCCTCCTCCCACGGATGGCAGCGATCGTCGCATCCCTGTCGAGCCGGTCCCGGCTGGTGGGCGGGTCGGCACATGGCGGCCGAGCGGTCGCGGCCGGCCGGATCCGTCGACGGGCGCATCGTGCCGGGCGTCCGTGGACTCGCGGCCGGACCCGATAGACTCAGCCCGATGGCTGGCCCGATCGCGCTCGTCGGAGCGGGGGAGTTCCTGCCGGCGATGGCCGCCTTCGACCGGGGGCTCCTCGAGGCGACCGGCCGGGCGCGTCCCCGTGTCGCCATCGTCCCGACGGCGGCCTATCCCGACGGCGAGGAGGTCTTCGCGCGCTGGGCGGCGATGGGTCGGGCGCACTTCGAGAGCCTCGGGGCCGAGGTCGAGGAGGTGCTCCTGCGGGGCCGGGCCGACGCCGACGACGAGGGCCACGCCCAGGCGCTCGGCGAGGCGGACCTGCTGTACTTCTCCGGCGGGAAGCCCGGGCACCTGCTCGACACGCTGGTCGGGAGCGCGGCCTGGGCCGCCGCCCTCGGAGCGCATCGCCGCGGCGCGGTCCTGGCCGGCTGCTCCGCCGGTGCGATGGTCCTGGCGGAGCGGGTGGTCGGCGTCCGGCGGCGGCTGCCGTTCCCCGTCCGCTGGGAGCCGGGGCTCGGGATCGCGGAGGGGCTCGCCGTCCTGCCGCACTACGACGCGTGGCCCGAGGTCCTGGCGGCCGCCCTCGCCCTGCGGGCGCCGGCCGGGCTCGTCGTGCTCGGGATCGACGAGGAGACGGCGGTCGTCGGGCGCGACGGTTCGTGGCAGGTCCACGGCCGCGGCCGGGTCACCGTCTGGCGCGGCCGGCACCGGCAGCGCCAGCGGCAGGGTGACGTCTTCCCGATCTGAGGGTCTCGCCGGTGCCGCGCGCGACGCGGACCTCGGCCGGCGTCCCCCACGCCCGCCCCGCGTCGGCCCTCGCCCGAGCGCTAGTCGCCCTTGATCTCGCGGAAGCAGTCGGAGCAGTAGACCGGGCGGTCCATCCTCGGCCGGAACGGCACCTGGGCCTGGTTGCCGCAGCGGGAGCAGACCACCGCGAAGTACTCGCGGGCGGCCATGTCGCCGCGCTCGTAGCCGCGCGGGCCGCCGATGTCCCGGACGTCCACGCCGGAGTCGCGCATCGCCCGGCGACTCGCCCGGCAGCTCGCGCAGCGCTTCGGGTCCGAGACGAAGCCCTTCTGCGCGTAGTACTCCTGGTCGGCCGCGGAATGCACGAACTGCACGCCGCAGTCGACGCAGGTCAAGGTTCGATCGACGTAGGTCACCATGTCCTCCCCAGGATCGCGACTGCGCTCGTCCGGCACGGCCCCTTCAGGGCGACGTCGACGGAGGCGCGGTGGCGGGGGAGGCCGGGAACGCGCCCCAGGTGCCGATGTCGAGAGTCCCTGCTGGGGGCGCACCGGTGAGGGTCCGAGGATAGCACCGGTGCCCGGGGGCCGGCCCCGGGAGAGCCCGGCGACTCCAGCCTAGGCCGCGGAGAGCGCCTCGGACATCGCGCAGATGGATGAGCCGGAGAGGACCCGGCGGGGTGGGTCCGCGGCCGGGTCGCGGCCGGAGCCGAGGAACGGCCGGCGGCGGTGGTGTGGGCCGCCGAGAACCTGTCACAATGCCGGCGGGCCGCCCCGGCGCGATCCGGCGGGCCGGCCGAGGGACGGCGGCGACCATGGCGGACCGGTCGCCGGCGGAGCGGGTCACGAGGGAGCGGGACGTCCGTCAGCACAGGGAGGTCGTCCGCGCCGATGCTCCGGGTCCTGCACACGGCCGACGTCCACCTCGGGGCGCGCCACACCGACCTCGGCGAGGTGGCCGCCGCCCAGCGCGAGCGCCAGTTCGCCGCCTTCCGGGCCACCGTCGAGCTGGCCATCCTGGAGAAGGTCGACCTCCTCCTCATCGCCGGCGACCTGTTCGACTCGAACACCCAGCCCGCCCGCTCGGTGGAGCGGGTCGCCGCCGAGCTCCGGCGTCTCGCCGAGGCGGCCATCCGGACCGTCATCATCCCCGGCACCCACGACGTCTACGACCGGGCCTCCGTCTTCCGGGCCTATGACCTCGCGGCCCTGGCCGGGGCCGCCGGCGGCGACCTCGTGACCGTTCTCACGCCGGAGCGGCCCGAGGTCCGCCTGCCTGCCCTCGACGCCGTCGTCTACGGCCGCGTCTTTGCCACGAAACGGGCGCCGCGGAGCCCGCTGGCCGACTTCCACGCCGCCGAGGACGGCGCGACCTGGCGGATCGGCCTCGTCCACGGCGCGCTCGCCATCCCGGGTCGGACCGACGGCGACGAGGTCGTCTTCACAGCCGAGGAGATCGCCGCGTCGGGCCTCGACTACCTCGCGCTCGGCCACTGGCATTCCGTCCTCCGCGGCGCTGCCGGCCCGGTGACCTATGCCTACAGCGGCGCGCCGGAGCCGGTCGCCCTCGATCAGGATCGCGCGGGCAAGGTGCTCCTCGTGAGCCTCGAGCTGCGCGACGGCCAGCGCCAGGTGAGCGTCGAGGAGCGGACGGTCGGCCGGACCCGGTTCGAGGCCCTCGACCTCGACGTGGCCGGCGTCGCGAGCCAGCCCGCCCTGGTCGAGCGCCTGGCGACCTTCGCCGATCCCGACCTGGTCCTCGAGGTCCGCCTGTCGGGCCTGCTGCCGGATGGCCTGGACCTCGACGTCGAGGAGGTCGAGCAGCAGCTCGGCCCGCGGTTCCTCCGCCTTCGCGTCCGGGCCGCCTGGGTCCCCGAGCTGCCGGCAGGCGCCGCCCCGCCGCCCGACACGATCGCCGGGGCGCTCGTCCGCGACCTCGACGAGCGCATCGCCGCGGCGGAGCCGGGCGGCCGCGCCGACGAGGCAGCCGAGCTGCGCGAGGTCCTTCGCCTCGGTCGGCACCTCCTCGAGGGCCGGGAGGTGACGCTGTGAGGATCACCCGGCTCCAGCTGCGAGACCTCCGCCAGCACCGCGACCTGGACCTCGCCCTGCACCCCGGCCTGACGGTCGTCCGCGGTCCCAACGAGGCGGGCAAGACGACGATCCAGCGGGCCCTCGAGCTGGCCCTCTTCCGAAAGGTCAACTCGGCGACGGCCGAGCTCGACGGCCTGCGGCCATGGCAGGCCGGCGACGACGCGAGGCCCTGCGTCCGCCTCGAGTTCCAGCAGGAGGAGCTGGACGAGGTCCGTACGGGGAGCGTCGAGAAGGAGTTCCGGGGCGCGAAAGGCCGGGTGACCCTCGAGTACGGCGACGAGACGACGACGGACCCGGCGCGGGCCGACGAGCTGCTGGCCGAGCTCACGGGCATCCCCAACGAGAAATTCTTCCAGTCGACCGCCTCGGTCCGCCATCACGAGCTGGCCGACCTGGACCGCGACGAGGCCGCCCTCCGGGACCGCCTGCAGGCCTCGATCAGCGGCGGCGACCGGGGGACGTCCCGGGCCAAGAAGAAGCTCGACGAGGCGCTCCGCGCGCTCCGCGCCCGCGGCGACAAGAACCCGGGCCGACTCAAGGTCGCCGAGCAGGTCGTGGCCCAGGCCGAGGCCGCCGTCGCCGCGGGCGAGCAGGCGCTGGCCGCCCTCGAGCGCGACCGCGACGCGCTCGTCCAGGCGCGCGAGCGCCGGGCCGCCGTCGAGGCCGACCTGGCCGAGCGGCGGGCGATGCTGGAGAAGGCCCGCCAGGCCGAGCGGCTGTCCGCTGAGCGCGAGGTGGCCCGGGAGCGCTTCGAGCGCTACCGCCAGGCCGTCTCCGTGAGCGAGGAGGTCGGCCGGCTCCAGGCGAGCCATCCGTCGTCCGAGGCGCTGCCCGTCCTGCGCCAGCTCGTCGACCGCCTCCGCAAGCTCGAGACGTCCATCCGCGAGCTGCGGGCGCAGCTGGGCGACGAGGCGGAGGTCGAGTACGAGGTCAAGATCCCGACCGCGACCTGGCGGCCGACAGCGGTCGTGGCGATGGTCCTCTCGCTGGCCGGCGTCGCGGCCGTCGCCCTCGGCGTGTTCGGCCTGCTGGGCGGGACACGCCTCGACCAGCCGGTGGGGCTGGGCCTCGTGGCCGGCGGCACGGTCGTCGCCTATATCGCGATCCGCCAGCAGCGGGCGTCGTCCGACGTCCGGCGCCAGCAGCAGCTCCGCGACGACCAGATCGCCCGGCGGCTGCGGGGCCGGTCTCAGCTGCAGCAGGAGCTGCGCGAGAAGGAGGCCGACTTCGAGGCCCAGCTGGAGGCCCTCAGCCTGGCTGACCTGCCGGCGGCCGAGGACCTCCTGGCCCGCGAGGAGGCCCACGTCCAGCAGATCGAGAAGCTCGACGCCCAGCTGGAGGGGCTCGTCGGCCGCGAGCCGGTCGAGACGCTGCCGGGGCTCCGGGACGCGGCTGCCCTGGAGATCGAGCAGAAGTCGGCCGCGCTCGAGGCGCTCGGCCCGATCGCCCGGGAGCCACGGGCGCGGGAGCGGCTGGAGGTCGAGGTCCGCGAGGCCGAGACGGGGCTGGAGCGGGCCCGGGACGACGAGGCGGCCGCGCGGGCGCGGGTCGCCGCCAACACGGTCGACGCCGAGCAGGTCGCCGGCGAGACGGAGCGCCTCGCGGGCTGGCGCGAGCAGCTGGCGGCGCTCCAGCGGCGGGCGCGCATCTACGAGCAGACGCTCGAGGCGATCGAGCGGGCCGAGCAGGCCACGATGCGGACGGCCACCCGCTACCTCGAGAAGCGGATGCGGGGCGACCTGGAGCTCATCAGCGGGGGACGGTACCGCCGGGTACAGGTCGACGACCGGACCCTCGACATCCGGGTCTGGGCGCCGGAGCGCCGCGACTGGGTCGACGTCCGGGCGCTCAGCCAGGGCACCCTCGACCAGGTCTACCTCGCCGCGCGACTCGGCCTGGTCCGCCTGGTGACCGAGGACCGCCGGCCGCCGCTCGTCTTCGACGATCCGTTCGTCACCTTCGACGGGCCGCGCGCCGCCCGGGCGATGACGCTCCTGCGGAAGCTCGTGGCCGATTTCCAGGTCATCTACCTGACCTGCTCCGACCGCTACGACGAGCTGGCCGACGCCGTGGTCGAGCTGCCGGGGCCGGTCGCGGTCGACGACGTGCCGGCCGACGACCTCGAGGCCGTCACGGCCGACGCTCGCCCGGCGGCCTCCTGAGCGGCGAGCTCGGCGGGACCGCCCTCGGTCTCGCCTCCGCCGTGTCGTGGGGCGCGGCCGACTTCAACGGCGGGCTGGCCAGCCGGCGGATGCCGGCCGTCGGCGTCGTCCTCGCCTCGCAGGTCATCGGCCTCGCCGCCATCGGCGCGATCGCCCTGGTCCGCGGCGAGGCCGTCCCGTCGCCGATCCAGCTCGCGTGGGGGGCGGCCGCGGGGCTGTGTGGCGCGGCGGCCCTGGTCGCCTTCTACCGCGGCCTGGCGACGGGCCGGATGGGCCTCGTCGCGCCCGTGGCGGGCGTGCTGGGGGCCGCCGTCCCGGTCGTCGTGGGGTCGCTCACCGAGACGCTGCCGGACCCGGTCCAGGGCGCCGGGATCGCCCTGGCGATGCTCTCGGTCCTGCTGGTCTCGCGCCCCGACGAAGCGGGCGGGGGCCGCGAGGGGCTGGAGCTCGCGCTCGTCTCCGGGCTCGGCTTCGGCGGCTTCTTCGTCCTCATCCACCAGGTCGGCCGCGGCCCGATCTTCTGGCCGATCATCGCCGCGCGCACGGCGTCGACGGGCCTGCTCGCGGCGGTCGTGCTCCTCGGGCGGCAGGCCTGGCGACCCAGGCGCGACGCGGCCTGGCCGCTGGTCCTCGCCGGGCTGCTCGACGCCGGGGGCAACCTGCTCTACCTGCTCGCGTCCCAGGTCGGCCCGCTGGCCGTGGCCGCGGTCCTCTCGTCGCTCTACCCGGTCTCGACGGTCCTCCTGGCGCGGCTCGTCCTGGGCGAGCGGGTCGCCCGGATCCACGCCGCCGGCGTGGTCCTGGCGGTCGTGGCGATCGGCCTCATCGCGTCGGGGTAGGGCGGCGGCCCGGTCCATCCGGGCGCCACGGCCGGCCGAAGCGTGGACGGGAGAGGCGATGGCTCGGCCGGGAGCGACGGTCGGCAGCGACGGGAGGCACGGTGCGCGGACGGGCGGTGATGTGGTTCCGGCGCGACCTCCGGGTCCACGATCAGCCGGCCCTCCTCGCCGCAGCCGCGACCGGTCCGTCCGGCCTCACCTGCCTCTACGTCCTCGACGACCGACTGCTCGGCGGGCCGGACGCGAGCCCGCGGCGGATCGACTTCCTGCTCGGGTCGCTGCGCGCCCTGGCCGGCGAGCTCGAGCGGCGCGGCAGCCGGCTCGAGGTGCGGCGCGGCCGACCGGAGGTCGTGGTACCCGCTGTCGCCGAGTCGACCCGGGCCGAGGCCGTCTTCGTCAGTCGCGACGCCGCTCCCTTCACCCATCGACGCGACGCTGGCGTCGAGGCAGGGCTCGGCCGGCTCGGCGTGCCCCTGGTCGCCCTGCCGGGTCTCCACGTCCACGAGGTCGGGACGATCAGGACCGCCGGCGGCGGCCCGTACCGGGTGTTCGGGCCGTTCTGGCGCGCGTGGGGCCCGGCGCCGCTCCGTCCGGTCCAGCCCGCCCCGGCGTCCCTTCCGCCGCCCGTGGGGCCGGACCGGGCGACCGGGGCCTGGCCCCGGCACGCTCTCGCCTCGGAGTCGCAGGGAGGGCCAGCGCTCCACGGGGCGTCGGCTGTCCCAGGGCCCGGCGAACCCGAGGCGCGCCGACGTCTGGAGGCCTGGTCGGCGGACGGCCTCGCCGGTTTCGCGGATCGCCA
This sequence comes from Candidatus Limnocylindrales bacterium, assembly GCA_036392215.1. Classification (GTDB taxonomy): domain Bacteria; phylum Chloroflexota; class Limnocylindria; order Limnocylindrales; family CSP1-4; genus JAJYJO01. Next base: position 10,043 of record DASVYJ010000120.1, read on the forward strand.
TGGCGGGCTCGATGTGGCGGCGTCGTCCGGGCTCAGCGCGGCCCTTCGTTTCGGGCTCGTCTCCCCCGTCGAGGTGGTGGCGCTCGCCCGGCGGGCGGCGCCTCCCGCCGACGCCGCGGCCTTCGCCCGGCAGCTCGCGTGGCGCGACTTCTACGCCGAGCTGTGGGCGCGCGGCACGGGCACCGCCGGCGCGGACCGGATCGACTCGGCCTGGCGGGCGGATCCGGCGGGCGTCGAGGCCTGGCTCGCGGGCCGGACGGGCTACCCGCTCGTCGACGCCGCGATGCGCCAGCTCTCCGCCACGGGCTGGCTGCCGAACCGGGCCCGCCTCGTGGCTGCCTCCTTTCTGGTCAAGGACCTGCTCGTGGACTGGCGGGTCGGCGAGCGCCTCTTCCGGCGTCTCCTCGTGGACGGCGACCCGGCGAGCGACGTCGGCAACTGGCGCTGGGTCGCGGGCGACGGGCCGGACGCGGCGCCCTGGTGGCGGATCCTCGACCCTGTCCGGCAGGCGGAGCGCTTCGACCCGGGCGGCGACTACGTGCGCCGCTGGCTACCCGAACTGGCCGACGTCCCCGATGCCTGGCTCGCGCGGCCGTGGACGATGCCGCTCGACGTCG
>DASVYJ010000121.1:0-3774 GCA_036392215.1 Candidatus Limnocylindrales bacterium
GTCAGCGCCGCGGAATGGAGCCCGACCGGGGTCGACCCGCACCGCGACTATCTGCGCTGGTGGTACGCGCACCTGCCGCACGTGACCGGGGTGAACGCCGACGGGCGCCTCGACGACTGGTGGCGCTACATCATCGAGGTCGACCGGTACAAGCACGGCGGCGTGGTGCGGACAGCCTAGCGAGGCTGCCGCTCTGGCCGAGGCCGCGGCCGATGGCATCGGCCAAATCGCGCGATTCCCGAGCCGAACGCCCTGGCGGCAGTGCCGCTTGCCCCACAACGGCCGTTCAGATCAGCCAAGAGCTCGTGTACCGGAGCGGCGCGACGGGGCAATGACGTGATTTGGCCGATGCGGTCCGCCAGTGGCCCGGGCGAGCCAGGAGCCGTGAGCAGCAGACGAACACGGCCGCCCCGCGCGAGACGGCGGCCGCCCCGGCGGGGTCCCTCCGGGTAGACTTGGAACCCCGTGAGCATCGCCCCGAACGACTTCGTCCACCTCCACACCCACAGCGAGTTCAGCCTGCTCGACGGGCTCGGCCGGATCACGGATCTGGTCGAGACGAGCGTCAAGCACGGCTTCGACAGCCTCGCGGTGACGGACCACGGCGCGCTCTACGGCAGCGTCGCGTTCTACCAGGCGGCGACCAAGGCGGGCATCAAGCCGATCATCGGGGTGGAGACCTACGTCGCCCGGCGCTCGATGCGGGACAAGGAGGGCAAGGCCGACGCCCAGCCCTACCACCTCGTCCTGCTGGCCCAGGACTGGCAGGGCTACCTGAACCTCTGCCGCCTGGTCACGGACGCCCATCTCGACGGTTACTACTACAAGCCGAGGATCGACCGCGAGCACCTGGCGAAGTACAGCCAGGGCCTGATCGGGCTGTCGGCCTGCCTCGGTGGCGAGATCCCCAAGGCGCTCGAGACCGACGACTGGGAGTCGGCCCGCCGGCTGGCCGGCGAGTACGGCGAGATCTTCGGCAGGGACCGCTTCTTCCTCGAGCTCCAGGACCATGGCCTGGCCGAGCAGCGGCGGCTCAACGAGCAGCTCCTGCGCCTCGCCCCGGAAACCGGCCTGCCGCTCGTCGTGACCAACGACCTGCACTACGTCGCCGAGGGCCAGTCCGAGGCCCACGACGTCCTGCTCTGCGTGGGCACCGGCTCCAACCTCGACACGCCGGGACGGCTGCGCTTCGAGACGCACGACTTCTGGGTCAAGAGCGCGGCCCAGATGGCGGCGCTCTTCCCGGATCAGCTCCAGGCCATCCGGAACACCCGCCGGATCGCCGAGATGACGGACTTGCGGATGCCCTTCGGCGAGACGCGGATCCCGAGCTTCCCGGTGCCCGGGGGCGAGACCATCGAGACGTGGCTGCGCGCGGAGTGCCAGCGCGGCCTGGAGGCCCGCTACGGGACGGTCACTCCGGAGCTGCAGGCCCGCCTGGACTACGAGCTGAGCGTCATCATCCCGATGGGCTACGCGGGCTACTTCCTGATCGTCGCCGACTTCACCCGCTTCGCCCGCGAGCAGGGCATCGCCACGACCTGCCGGGGCAGCGCGCCCGGCTCGATCGTCACCTACACCCTCGGCATCACGCCCGTCGACCCGATCGCCTACCAGCTGCCCTTCGAGCGATTCCTCAACCCGGACCGGGTGACGATGCCCGACATCGACGTCGACTTCGAGGACGGCCGACGCGAGGAGGTCATCGCCTACGTCGCCCGCAAGTACGGCTCCGACCACGTCGCCCAGATCATCACCTTCGGCACGATGCTCGCCCGGGCGGCGATCCGTGACGTCGGCCGGGTCCTGGGCCTGAGCTACGGCGAGGTCGACCGGATCGCGAAGGCTGTCCCCAACCAGCTCGGCATCAAGCTCGACGAGGCCCTCGAGGTCTCACCCCAGCTCCGCGAGCAGTACGAGGGCGACGGCCAGGTGCGCCGCCTCGTCGACCTGGCCAAGCAGCTCGAGGGGGTGGCCCGCAACGCGAGCACCCATGCCGCGGGCGTCGTCATCAGCCGCGAACCGCTGACCGAGCTCATGCCGCTCCAGCGGGCGACCAACTCGGACGCGGTGATGACGCAGTACGAGATGCACGCGGTCGACGCGCTGGGCCTGCTCAAGTTCGACTTCCTGGGCCTCTCCAACCTGACCATCCTGCGCCAGGCGGTCGAGCTCATCGCGGCCCACCGTGGGGTGACCGTCGACCTGGAACGCATCCCCCTTGACGACGCCCGGACGTTCGAGCTGCTCGCCTCCGGCGAGACGACAGGCGTCTTCCAGCTCGAGTCGGCGGGCATGCGGCGCTACGTCCGGGAGCTCCGGCCGACCTCCGTCTACGACCTGGCGGCCATGGTCGCCCTCTACCGGCCCGGGCCGATGGACAACATCCCGGCCTACATCCGGCGCAAGCACGGCGAAGAGGCGGTGACGTACCTCCACCCGCTCCTGGAGCCCTACCTCGAGCGGACGTACGGGATCTTCGTCTACCAGGAAGACATCATGTCGGCCTCGATCGCCCTGGCCGGCTTCACCGGGCCCGAGGCGGACACGCTGGGCTACGCCATCCGCAAGAAGAAGGCGCAGCTCATGCGCGACATGCGCGAGAAGTTCGTCCGCCAGGCGGCCGAACGGGGGGTGCCGCCGCAGGTGATCGACCAGGTCTTCGCCGCCTTCCAGCCGTTCGAGCGCTACGGTTTCAACAAGGCCCACGCCACCTGCTACGGCCTGGTCGCGTACCAGACCGCCTACCTGAAGGCGAACTTCCCGGTCGAGTACATGACCAGCGTCCTGACGGCCTTCCGGGACAACGAGGAGAAGGTGGCGGCGGCTGTCGCCGAGTGTCGCCGCGTCGGCATCGAGGTCCGACCGCCCGACGTCCACGCCAGCCACGTCGAGTTCACCGTCGAGGGCGAGGCCATCCGCTTCGGACTCCTGGCGGTCAAGAACGTCGGCGAGGGCGCCATCGAGTCGATCGTCGCGGCGCGCCAGGAGGGCGGCGACTTCCGCTCGCTGACCGACTTCTGCTCCCGGGTGGACCTGCGTCTGGTCAACAAGCGCGTCCTGGAGTCGCTCGTCAAGGTCGGCGCCCTGAACGCGTTCGGGCACCCGGCCGCGCTGCTGGCCGGCGTGGACGACGCGCTCGCCGCGGGCGGGGCGACGCAGCGCGACCGCCTGACCGGCCAGACCTCGCTCTTCGACCTCGGGGGCGGCGGGGACGCGGCGGCCCTCGAGAAGGCACTGCCGACCGTGCCCGAGGCGCCGCTCCGCGAGCGCCTCCGCTGGGAGAAGGAGCTGCTCGGGCTGTACCTGTCCGACCATCCCCTGCAGGACATCGCCGACCAGGTCGGCGAGTACGTCACCGCCTACTCGGGCGACCTGAAGGACGAATCGCTCGACGGGCAGCGGGTCGTGGTCGGCGGCGTCGTCGCCGGGCTGCGGACCGTGATCACGAAGAACCGCGACACGATGGCCGTGGTCACCCTCGAGGACCTCCAGGGGACGATCGAGGTGGTCGTCTTCCCCCGTCTCTATGCCCAGACCGGCGGGACCTGGGTCGAGGGCGCAATCCTGCTGGTCGCGGGACGGGTCGACCACCGCGGCGACGAGGCCTCCGTGCTGGCCGACCTCGCGACGACGTGGGAGGACGCGGCGGTGCGCGGGCCCGCTGGCTTCGCCCAGGACGTGGCGGCGGGCGACCGCTCGCGAGGCGCGCGGCGGCCATGGCAGGGCCGGGGATCCAACGGCAACGGGCACGGGCACGCGAACGGCAACGAC
>DASVYJ010000122.1:0-6170 GCA_036392215.1 Candidatus Limnocylindrales bacterium
ATCCGCGACGACCCGGCCCTCGCCCTGGCCCTGCTCGTCCACGCCGGGACCCTCGTCCTGACCTCGGGCGGCGGCCTCATCGCCCTCGTCCGCCTCGGCTGGCGGCGCTCGCCGGCCGTCGACGCCGTCCTCGAGGGGACCATCGGCGACAGCACGGTTCCCGCCGACAGCACGGCTCCCGCCGACAGCACGGCTCCCGCCGACACCCGCATCCTTCGGCCGGCCGACGCGCCGGCACCCGTCGAAGCCTCCCGCCGCTGACGGCGGGCGGGTCCCGTCCACCGTCCGGCCGGGCCCTCGACCCCCCGTCAGGGGTGGGACATCCACCGCGGCCGCCCGGACGAGCGGGCGATGGCGTCCCGGCTGGGCCTGCCCGTACGGTCCGTCCCGGCCGGCCGACAGTCCCTCCGCCCGCGACCTGTGGCCCTCGTCGGACGGCCGCGGGAGGGGTACCGTGCGCCTCGTCATGAGTCTCGACAAGCTCACCGGGCTCGCCTCGCCATCGGGCTGGGCGACGGAGGCGGCGCGCCTGCTGACCAACCTGGGGTTCATCCTGGTCAACAGCGATCGGCCCGAGGTGACCGGCGGGGCGAACCTGCTGGTCGCCCTCCGCGCGCAGCCGACCCTTCACCACTTCGACCCGGAGGAGGTGGGCTACTGGGTCACCGAGGCCGGTCGAGGCCGCCCGGGCCGGATCGACCGCGAGGGCGCCGTGGCGCCTGCCTCACCGTTCGCCTGGGGCCGGATCACGCTCGTCGACCGGCTCGGCGTGAAGAACCAGTTCCTGACCTTCGGCGGGACGCTCCGGGTGGGGCGCCTCGACCCGACCACCCTCGCCCTCGGCTTCGCCTCCCCGGCGCCGATCCTCCGCGGCAGCGGCCACAGCCAGGCGCCGGACCAGCTGGCGGTGGAGGTCGGGGCGTTCTTCGGCCGGATGATGATCCCCATCGACTTCGATCCCGAGGCAGAAGGACTGGTGGCCCGCTCGACGCCGCTCGCCATCTATGCCGCCTTCGTCCAGGACACGCACGACCGCTACGCCCACTCGGAGGCGCTCCGCGAGGAGCACGCGGCGCTGCCGGGCTGGTCCGCCCGTGAGACGGCGCGGCTCGCGGCCGCGGCAGCGGAGGACTGGTCCGCGGGCGCGGAGCTGCGACGCCGGCTGGGCCTGGTCGCCTCGTAGGCGCGCCGGGCGAGGATCGGCCACTGCGGGCGGCGCCGGACAGGACGAGGCCCCCGACGATGCGGGGGCCTCGAGCCGCGGTGCGGGGGCCCCGGACGGGCCGCCGGACCGCGGCTCAGGACACGAAGCCGTTGGCCTTCAGCCACTCCTTGGCGACCGCGGCGACGTCCTTCTTGTCGACCGTGACCTCCTTGCCGAGCTGGGTCAGGGTCGCCGTGTCCATCCTGGCCGACACGTCGTTGAGGATCTTCTCGAAAGCCGTCTGGTCGCCGACCTTGGCCAGCAGGTCGTTGCGCACGAGCGGCGCGAGGTTGTCGGCCGGTTGGGTGTGTTTGTCGTCGTCGAGGACGACGAAGCCGTTGACGACGATGTCGGGCTGCGTCGAGCAGAGCTCGGCGACGTCGATCGTCCGGTTCGCCAGCGCCTGGGCCATCGGCGTGTCACAGGCCGCCAGCGGGGTGACGTTCTTCGGCTGGAGCCCGTAGGCGTCCTTGAGCGCGCCCGCGCAGAGCGGGTTGGTCGGGCAGTCCGTGGCCAGGCCCCACTTGAGCTGGTCCTGGACCGCCGCGAGGTCGCTCATCTTGGCCAGGTGGTACTGGTCGGCGGTGTCCTTGCGCACGACGAAGGCGTTCGTGTCGACCGCGGGGGTGTAGTCGAGGACGGTGATGCCGCCACCCTTGCCGGTCAGCACGGCCTGCAGGTCGGCCTTGTTCTTGGCCGGGTCGCCCGTCGGCGTGCCCTTGTAGTAGGCCAGGCCGCTGCCGATGTACTCGGGCTTCAGCTCGATCTGGCCGCTCTCGAGCGCGGGCGCGGTCACCTTGCGTGCGCCCAGCCCGATGCCGGTCCGGTCGATCGTGTAGCCCTTGGCCTCGAGCGCCTGGGCGTAGATCTCCGCCATCAGCTTCGACTCGTAGAAGCCGTCCGAGCCGACCTTGATGGTCGGCTTGCTGCCCCCACCCGACGTGCAGGCGCTCAGCAGCACCAGCAGCGTCGCCCCGAGGGCCAGCCCGCGGTTGAGCCGCATGGGTCTCTCCTTCCAAGCTCCCGCACCACTCGGGCAAGCGGTGTCGGGTCGGAGGACTATAGCCAGCGACGCGGCGGCTGACCAGTGCGGGGCGGTCCGCGACCCTCAGGGCGGGTCCGGTCAGGTCGCGGCGGGCGCGCGTCCGGCGGCGGGCGAGCGGAGGCCGGGCGACGTGAGGCGCGCCTGGAGCAGGGCGAAGCACGCCTCCACCAGCAGGGCGAGGCCGGCGACCAGGACCACGCCGCCCCAGATCTGGCCGTCGTCCTGCTGGGCGATGCCGTCGACGAGGTAGCGGCCCAGCCCGCCGAAGCCGAAGATCGCCCCCAGCGTCGCCGTCGCGACGACCTGCACCCCGGCCGAGCGGAGGCCCGCGGCGATGACCGGGATCGCCAGCGGGACCTCGATGCCGGCCAGGATCTGCATCTCGCGCAAGCCCATCCCGCGGGCGGCCTCGACGAGCTCGGCGTCGACCTCGCGGACCCCGGCGTAGGCGTTGACGAGGATCGGCGGGATGGCCAGCACGATCATCGCCACGACGGTCGGGTAGACCGTGCCGCCCAGGACCGGGTCGGCCAGGACGGTGAGCGGGATGGCCATCGCGATGACCGCCAGCGAGGGCAGGGCGCGGCCCAGGTTGGCGAGGTTGACCGCGAGCGTCCCGAAGCGGCGGGTGTGGCCGGTCGCCAGGCCGAGCGGCAGGGACACCGCGGCGGCGACGAGGAGCGAGACGACCGAGACGGCCACGTGCTCCTCGAGGCGGGCCGGGATGCCGTTGCCTCCGCTCCAGTGGGCGGGATCCGTGAGCCAGGCGACGGTGGCCGTGACGAGGTCCATCTCAGGCGCCCATCCGGACCCCGACGCCGTGCGGCCGCGGGCTCGTCCAGGGCGTCAGCCGCCGCTGGAGGGCGACGAAGGCGAGGTCGACCGCGACCGCCAGAGCGACCGAGGGCACGGCCCCGACCAGCATCTCGGTCACGAACAGCCCGCGGTGGTAGCCCTCCAGGATGAAGAAGCCGAGCCCGCCGAAGGCGTCGCCGAGGGTGCCCGAGATCGTCACCAGGCCGATCGTCGAGACGCTCGCCAGGCGCAGCCCGGCGACGATGAGCGGGATGGCGAGGGGGAGCTGCACCCGCCAGAGGCGCTCCCCGCCGCCGTAGCCCATCCCGTCGGCCGCCTCCAGCACGTCGGGCGGTGTCGCGTCGAAGCCGGCCACGATGTTGCGGACGAGGATGACCAGGGTGTAGAGGACGAGGGGGATCTCCGCGGTCAGCAGGGAGATGCCGGTGATGGAGACCAGGGCCGCGAAGAGGGCCAGGCTCGGGACCGTGTAGACGATCCCGGCCAGGGCGGCGATGGGCGGATAGACCGCCCGCCGGCGGACGGCCCAGACCGCCAGGGCGAACGAGATGACGAACCCGACGGCGACCGCGACGGTGGCCAGCCAGAGGTGCTGGACGGTGCGTCCGGCGATGGCCAGGAGGTGGTCGCCGACCCAGGCCCAGTCGAGCATCGGCCCGCCTCAGGAGGGTCCCGGGGCGGCGGCCGCACTCGCGCTCACCGGCCCCGCGTCCGGGGAGTCCGAGCCGGGGCGGAGCCGGGCCGCGATCGCCTCGACCGTGAGCACGCCCTGGGTCGCCCCGCGGCCGTCGACGACGATGCCCGCCTGGACGTCGGCCCCGAGCAGCATCGAGAGAGCGTCCTTGAGCGTCGTGTGGCGATCCAGGAGCGGCGAGGCCGGGCTGGCGAGCGACTCGTCGAGCCGACCGTCGGCGGGCAGCTCGGCGGCGTGCACCCAGCCGAGCGGGCGGTCGCCCGGGTCGACCAGGAGGAGGTAGCCGAACGGGTCGTCGGCCAGGCGGCGGCGGGCGTCCGCGGCGTCGTCGCCCGGCCGGGCCGTCGCGACCGGCTCGAGGGGCAGGCTCCCGACGCGGGTGAGCGAGAGGCGCTTCAGGCCGCGGTCCGCCCCGACGAAGCGAGCCACGAACTCGGACGCGGGCTCGGCCAGGACCTGCGCCGGCGGTGCGAACTGGGCGAGGTGGCCGCCGACCTGCAGGACCGCGACGAGGTCGCCCAGCTTGATCGCCTCGTCGATGTCGTGGGTGACGAAGAGGATCGTCTTGGCGAGCTCGGCCTGGATGCGCAGGAACTCGTTCTGCAGGCGCTCCCGGACGATGGGGTCCACCGCCGCGAACGGCTCGTCCATCAGCATGACCGGCGGGTCGGCCGCCAGGGCCCGCGCGACACCGACCCGCTGGCGTTCGCCGCCGGAGAGCTGGGCCGGGTAGCGATCGCGGTAGGCGGCCGGGTCGAGCCCGACGAGGCCGAGCAAGTCTTCGGCCCGCTCGCGCTGGCGGTCCTTCGGCCAGCCGAGCAGCCGCGGCACGGTCGCCACGTTCTCGCCGACGGTCTGGTGGGGGAACAGGCCGACCTGCTGGATGACGTAGCCGATCCGGCGCCGGAGCTGCGTCACCTCCTCGGTCGCGATGTCCACGCCGTCGATGAGGACCTGCCCGCTCGTCGGCTCGATGAGCCGGTTGACCATCTTGAGGGACGTCGTCTTGCCGCAGCCGGACGGGCCGACGAGGACGCAGATGCGCCCCGCCGGGACGGTGAACGAGAGGTCCTCGACGGCGCCGGGCGCCCCGGGGCGGGCGTCGTAGCGCTTGGTGACATGGCGGAACTCGACGGTGGCCGCGCGAGGGCCGGCGGCGACCGGAGGGGGAGTGGCGGGCAGCGACACGGACGCCTCGGGCAGGGTGGCGGTCGCGGTCATCGTACCCGAGGCCAGCGTACGCGGGCTGCTGTCCGTTCCGCCGGCACCGGGCGAGCGTCCGGGTGTCAGGCGCGATCCAGCTCGCGCACGATCGCCCGCAGGATGAAGCGGGCGGCCTCGCTGCTCTTGCCGCCCAGCCGCTGGCCTTCGTCCTGTTCCAGGGCGAGCCGCAGGTCGGCCTCCATCCGGGTCAGCTCCGGCGTCCGCTCAAGGGTCCCCTCTGCATGGGCCCGGTCGAGCCGCTCGAGCGCGCGGCGGGCGACATCGACCGCATGCCCCTTCTCGTCGAGCAGCGCCCGCACGTCGGCCCGGGCGGCCTCGGTCCCGTCGCTCGTCATCGCCTCACCGCCAGCGGCGACCCGGCGGCACCGCGGGCGGCCTCGCGGCGAGCGGCTCCGCCCCCTGCTCATGGCCGTCCCGGCGCGCCCGCCACTCGTGGTCCAGGACGCTCATGTGCAGCTCGTCCCAGTAGCGGCCGTCGCGCCAGATCGCCTCCCGGGCGCGGCCCTCCAGGACGAACCCGGACTTGCGGTACGAGCGGATGGCGCGCTCGTTGAAGGCGAAGACGGTCAGGGCGATGCGGTGGAGGCCGAGGTGCCGGAAGGCGTGGTCGAGCATCAGCTCGGTCGCCTCGGTGCCGTAGCCGCGACCCCAGGCCTCACGCTCGCCGATCGTGATGTGGTAGAGCGCTGAGCCGTTGTCGCCGTCGAGCTGGCTGAACGCGGCGCTGCCGATGAGCCGCTCGTCGCTCCGGCGATGGATCCCCATCGCCAGCGAGTCGAGGCCCATCACCCGGGCGTGGAAGAACCGCTCGATCTCGTCGCGGGGGACGGGCCCTTCCTGGTAGCGCGTCAGGCGGGCGACCTCGGGGTCCGCGTACCAGCGCTGGAAGGCCTCGAGGTTGGCCGGCCGGTGGCGGCGGAGGACGATCGAGCCGCCCTCGATCGTCTCGGGGAACCACGTCTGGCGCATCGGCTGTCCTGCTCGGTCCTCGTGGCGGCGCCGCGGCTCTCGGCCGCCGCCGATCGAGCCGCGGGAGCGGACGGCCGCCGGGCGGAGCCGGCGCGACGAAGGTATACCATCGCCGCCATGCGCCGCTGGAGCGAGCTGGCCGAGCGCGTCGCGGCGATCTCGCGGACCTCCCAGAAGACCGCCCTCCTGGCCGAGTACCTCCGCTCGCTCGAGCCGGC
>DASVYJ010000123.1:0-44440 GCA_036392215.1 Candidatus Limnocylindrales bacterium
GCGCCGCGCCGCCCGCAACGCACCGCCCGCCAACGGCGGCGCCGCCCTCGAGGCCGCCCGAGCCCTGCGCGACCCGGTCCGGCTCCTCGAGTGGGCCGTGAGCCAGCGGGCGCGGGGCTCCGATCGGCGGCGCAAGGCCACGGCCGCCCTGGCCCAGATGATCGCGACGAGCGAGGAGTTCCTGGAGCTGTTCCGAGCCTCGGAGCGACAGCGCTCCGAGCTCGCCCGCAACCAGCGGCGCCTGGACCGGCTGGCTCGCGAGACGCTGCGGGCGAGCGACCTGGAGCGCGCCCGGATCGGTCACCAGATCCACGACACCGCCGCCCAGTCGATGGTCAGCGCGTTCCGCTTCCTCGAGGCGGCCAGGGCCTCGGCGCACGCCGCCGTCGCGAGTGCGTCGAGCGACGGCCCTGCCGGGTCTGCCTCGCCGGGCAGCCCGGTGGCCGCGGGTGCGGCGTCTGCGGCCGTCGACGAGTACCTGGCGACGGCCTCGGAGCGGCTCCAGACCGCGATCCAGGAGGTTCGCGCGGTGCTCGCCCGGCTCCTGCCGCCGGGCCTCGAGGAGCTCGGCCTCGCCCATGCCCTCCGACGGCGGACTGCCGAGCTCGCGACCGAGAGCGGCTTGGCCGTGGAGGTGGAGGGGTCGCTGCCGCGGCTCGAGGCCTGGGTCGAGCAGGCCCTGTACGGGATGACCGTCGAGGCGGCCGGCAACGCCGTCCGCCACGGCAAGGCCCAGACCGTGAGGGTCGAGCTGGCCGAGCGGCGTGGCCGGGCCGTGGTGACCGTGCGGGACGACGGCCAGGGCTTCGATCCGGCCCGGACGGACCGCCGAGGCGGCCACGGCGTCGGCCTCGTCGGGCTGAGCCGTCAGGCGACCTGGCTCGGCGGCCGGACGACGATCCGCAGCCAGCCGGGCTCGGGGACGGTGGTCCGCATCTCGATCCCCCTGGCCAGCCACCTCGCGGGAGGGCCGACCGAAGGTCGAGCGGACCACCGCGAGAGGCCCGCGCGCCCCGCTGCGCGGGTCCCGCGCCCCTCCCCCGTCCGTCCCAGCGACGGGCGATCCCCCGAGCTCGAACCGATGCTGGAGCCGAGATGACCGACCGTACCCGCGTCGTCCTCATCGACGACCACGAGATGGCCCGGCGCGGCCTCCAGGCCATGCTCTCGACCGCGCCCTGGGTGGAGGTCGTCGGCGAGGCCGAGGACTGCGAGGCGGGCCTGGCGGCCGTTCGCCGCCTGACCCCGGACCTGGTCCTGCTGGACATCCGGATGCCCGGCCTGGACGGCCTTGCCTGCCTCGAGCACATCAAGGCCGAGACGCCCCGGGTGGCCGTCGTCATCGTGACCCTGTACGACGACCGCCGGTACGTCCTGGAGGCCCTCCGCCGCGGCGCGGCCGGCTATCTCCTCAAGGACGCGTCCACGGCCGAGGTCATCCAGACCCTCGAGAACGTCGCCTCGGGCCAGCTCGCCGTCGATCCCCAGCTGCTCCGCGAGGCCCTCGCCGCCCGGGACGAGGCTGTGCCCGCCCCGGAGTCGGTCCGGCAGCGGGCGGAGGCGTACTCGCTGACGCCGCGCGAGCACGACGTCCTGCGCCTGGTCGCCGACGGCCTGACCAACAAGGAGATCGGGGGCCGGCTCCAGATCACCGAGGACACGGTGAAGAAGCACGTCCAGAACATCATCTGGAAGCTGCGCGCGGCCGACCGGACGCAGGCCGCGATCCTCGCCCTGCGGCTCGGCCTGCTCGAACAGGACGGCTGACGCGGCGCGTCGGCGCACCGATTCGCGACGAGCGGGGTCAAGTCCGGCGTCCGGGAGCCGATACCCACCGTACTCGGATGCGCACCAACGACGTTCTCGCTCCGCTCGGCGATCTGGCGCCGATCCCGCAGCCGCTCTCCGGCGGCGGATGGATCGGGCGTGACCCGTTCGCCCGCCGAGCCGGGCCGGACGTGAGCATCCGGACCGAGGATGGCGTCGTCTGGCGCCAGGCGATCTTCTCGGTCGACCCCGCGACGCACCAGCTCCAGGTCGCCATCGTCGACCAGTCCGGACGACTGCTCCGGACGATCCCGGCCGAGTCGATCGCCCGGATGCTCTCGGCGATGGCCGCCTACGGCCGCCGCTGACGTGGCCACTGGCGAGCGCCGCCGCGACGCGCTGCGCGAGGGCCGCGGTCCGCTCTGACCTCCAGTCGGGCCCGCGATCGACCGACTCCTCGCTCGTGGACGAGCGAGTGGCACGCCTTCGAGGGCCCTGCGCCGGGCCGGCCGGCATGACCAGGTCGGCCCGATGACCGCCCTGCCCGCGCAGCTGGCCGCCGATCGCCTCGTCGAGGTGGCCTTCCGGCGAGCGATGGACGAGGCCGCGCGTGCCCTCGGTGCGCTGAGCGGCGAGATCGTGACGATCACGGAACCCGAGATCCGGCGGGGCTCGGCGGCCGACATCCTCGCCCTGGCCGGCGGCCCCGAGCAGGTGGTCCTGGCCGTGTACGCCGGGATCGCGGGCGCCCTCGACGGCCACGCGCTCCTGATCCTCCCCCCGGACGACGCCCATCGCCTGGCCGCGATCCTGCTCCTCGGCCTGCTCGGCCCGGGCGAGCTGCCGATCGTCCGGGGGGGTCCGTTCGAGTTCGATGAGCTCGAGACGTCGGCCCTCCAGGAGGCGGGCAACGTGACCATCTCGGCCTTCCTCAACGAGCTGGGCCGCGGCCTCGCCGCGCCCGTCCAGCCGACGGTCCCGCAGGTGGTCGTCGAGATGGCAGGGGCGGTCCTCGACGCCGTCCTCTCCGACCTGCTCGCCGACCGCGACGACCTCCTCGCCAGCCGGACCACGTTCGTCGCGGGTGCCCGCCGCGTCGAAGGGACCCTCCTCGTCCTGCCCCGGGCGGGCTCGCTGGACGTGCTCCTCGCCTCCATCAGCGGGGCCTAGGGTGACCCTCGCCACCGCACCCGGCATCCTCGCCGCCGGCATCGGCGAGCTCGTCGTCTCGGGTCGGCCGGACGAGGTGCTGGCCGCCTACGGCCTTGGATCCTGCGTGGCCCTGGTGGCGTGGGACGCGACGGCGCGGGTCGGGGCGCTGGCCCACTTCATGTTGCCGGCGCCGCCCCCCGGCACCTCGCCAGCCGCCGCCACCCCGGCCAAGTTCGTGGAGAGCGGCATCGAGCCGCTGCTGGCGGCGTTCCGCTCGGCCGGGGGCGATCCGGGCCGGGCGACGTTCCGGGCGGCCGGCGGAGCGGCCATGCTCGCCCTCTCGAGCGGCGACCTGGCGATCGGCCGCCGCAATGCCGAGGCACTGTCCGCCGGTCTCGCCGCGCGCGGCCTGCGGCTGGCCGCGTCCGACCTCGGGGGGAGCCAGGGCCGGACGGTTCAACTCGAGGTCGGTTCCGGCCGACTCCTCGTTCGGAGCTTGACCACGACTCGGGAGCTCTGACCGATCGGGCGGTCCGATCGTCCGGCCCCAGCCGCCGCCCAGGCTGGACCTCGAGGGAGGCACGGAGCCGATGGCCCGGATCCTCGTCGTCGACGACGCCGCCTTCATGCGCCTGCGCACCGCCAAGGTCCTCGCCGAGGCCGGGCACGAAGTGCTCGAGGCCGAGAACGGGCGGCTGGCGGTCGAGATCTACCGGCGGGAGCGGCCGGACGCAGTCCTCATGGACATCACGATGCCCGAGATGGACGGCCTGGAGGCGCTCACCGAGATCCGCAGCGGCGACCCCGCCGCCCGGGTCGCGATGCTCACGGCGATGGGCCAGCAGGCCATCGTCCTCGACGCCATCAAGCGAGGCGCCCGGGACTTCGTCGTGAAGCCGTTCGCCCCGGACCGCGTCCTGGCGGCGGTCGCCCGGCTGCTGGCGGCGTAGCGGCGATCTGCCGCCCGCCCGCCCGCCCTGCCCGCGGACGCCGCGATGCCCGACCTGCGCGTCGTCGTCGTCGACGATTCGGCCTTCATGCGCCACGCGATCTCGCGCGTCCTCCGCGAGGCGGGTGGGATCGAGGTCGTCGGCACGGCCCGCGACGGACTGGAGGGCCTTGCCGTGGTCCGCGAGCTGCGCCCCGATGTCGTGACGCTCGACGTCGAGATGCCCGTCCTCGATGGTTTGGGGCTGCTGCACCGGCTGCTGCGCGAATCGCCGACCCGCGTCGTCATGCTCTCGTCCCTGACGACCGACGGCGCGAGCGTCACCCTCGACGCGCTCGAGCACGGCGCCATCGACTTCGTGGCCAAGCCGTCGGGCGCGCTCTCGATCGACATCGGGCGGGTCGGCCAGGAGCTCGCGGCGAAGATCCGCGCCGCGGCGGCGATGTCGGAGGCGAGCTTCCTGCACCACCGGCGGCAGGCGCTCGAGGCGATCGCGCGGGCGGAGACGACGACAGATCCGGGCGACGATCCGGCGATGGGTCCGAACGGGTCGGGCTGGACGACCCGCCCGGCCGTGGCCGTCTCCCAAGCCCCCGCAGCCCCGTCGCTGAGCCCGGTCGACGCCGGCGCCTGCGCCGCCCGGCGCCTCGTCGTCGTCGCCTCGTCTACCGGCGGCCCCAGGGCGCTGCAGACCTTCGTCGAGGCCCTGCCCTCGCCGCTCGGCGCCGCGGTCCTCCTCGTCCAGCACATGCCCGCGGGGTTCACGACGTCGCTTGCGGCCCGCCTCGACACCGCCTGCCGGCTGCCCGTCGCCGAGGCTCGCGACGGCCAGGTCCTTGCCGCGGACCGGATCCTCGTCGCGCCCGGTGGCCGGCACCTCGTCGTGTCCGGCGGCGGCCGCGTCCAGCTCGCCGGCCTGCCGCCCGTCAACGGTGTCCGGCCGGCGGCCGACGTCACGTTCCAGGCCGTCGCTACGGCCTGGGGACCGCGGCTCCTGGCGGTCGTCCTCACCGGGATGGGGGTCGACGGCCGCGACGGCGCCGCCGCTGTCCGGCGACACGGCGGGCGCGTCATCGCCCAGGATGAGGCGACGGCCACGATCTACGGGATGCCCGCCGCGGTCGCCGAGGCCGGCCTCGCCGACGAGATCCTGCCGCTGTCCGCCATCCCCGCCGCCATCGCGGCCTGGGCAGGCGGGGGGGCGGCCGCCGAACGAGACTGAGGCGATCGCATACGCCCCTTCGGTCCGCGGCCGCCCCGACCGATACCTACCCTGGCGGGCTGCCTCGGCGGGCATTCGATCACGCCGTCAGTGCAACTCGCAGGCAGCGAGGGGCGCCGTCATGGCACCGACCGATGCCGGCGGCGGCTCGCGCGACGAGGGACGGAGACGATGAGAGTCCGGGTGGTCAACCAGTACGTGGAAGCCGCCAGCGAGGTCCTCGCCAAGGAGAGCGGCGAGGCCGTGCAGCGGGGCGGGCTCCGCCTGGAGGCCAACCCGTACACGACCGACGACGTGACCGCCGTCGTCGGCATCAGCGGCGACCTGGCCGGCTCGCTCTACCTCTCGATGTCCGGGGCGACCGCGCTGCGCCTCGTCGGGCGGATGCTGGGCCAGGCGATCTCGACGCTCGACGAGCTCGTCCAGAGCGGCATCGCCGAGCTGGCCAACGTCATCGCCGGCAGCGCCGGGGTCGCCCTCGCCGAGGATGGTGTCACGACGACCATCAGTCCGCCGCTCACGCTCGTCGGGGCGGGTGGCCGGCTCTCGAGCGTCGAGATCCAGCGGCTCGTCGTGACCCTGACCTCCGCCTGCGGCGAGGTCCATGTCCACGTCGCCCTCCGCGGCGTCGCCTGAGCGATGCATCTCGACCTGGACCTGGACCCCGCCGACGAGGCCCTCTTCCGCGAGGAGTCGCTCGAGCAGATCGAGCACGTCGAGCAGGGCCTCCTGACGCTCGAGCGGGGAGCGGACACCGCCGTCCTTCACGAGGTCTTCCGGGCCGCTCACACCCTGAAGGGCTCCGCGGGCGCCATCGGGCATCGGCGGATGGCCGAACTGACCCACGCGATGGAGGACGTCTTCGGCGGCCTGCGCTCGGGCCGCTTCGACTCCGTGCGGCCGTTCGCCGACGTCCTGCTCGCGACGATCGACGTGCTGCGGACCCTGGTCGACGAGGTCCGGGCGGGCGAGACGTTGACGGACGCGCCCGAGACGTTGACCGCCGCGCTGCGGGCCCAGCTAGCCGCGGCGACGGGCGACGACGCTGCGGCGACGCCGGCAGGCGGCGCGGCACCCGATCCGACACTCGGCCGGCCCGCCGATCGCCCCTCCGCCGCTGCCACCGACGATCCTCTCCTCGCCCGCCTGCTCCACGCGGCCCCGGCGGACGCGGCGGTCGTCGCCGAGTGCCTCGTCGACCCGGCGTCGCCGTGGCAGGCCGTGCGCCTGCTCCAGCTCACCCTGGAGGCCGCAGACAGCGGCCGGCTGCTGGCGGCCGTTCCCAGTCGCGAGGAGATCGAGGACGGCGAACCCGGCGCGCGGCTTCTCCTGGCCCTCGACCTGCCCGGTCCCGACCATGTAGCCGCGGACATGCTCGCGGGTCGGCTGCGAGCGATCGACGAGGTCGTCTCGGTGGAGCTCCGGCCGCTCGCCGTCGCGTCGGTCGCCCCGGCGGCGTCAGGCTACCCGGCGGCGTCCGTCGCCCCGGCGTCGGGCGAGGGGGCGCATCCTCGCCCACCGTCATCCGCGAGCGCGACCCCGGGCTCGACATCCACGCCGGAGCCGGACCGTCGCGCCGCCGATCTCGGTCCCGAAGCCCGCGGCATCGCGGCCGACGAGCGCCTCACCCTCGCCGGCGACCGCCTCCGGCTCGCGCAGCAGACGATCCGCATCGACGTCGCCCGCCTCGACGAGCTGATGGACCTCGTCGGCGAGCTCGTCGTCCACAAGAGCCGCCTCGCCCGCGACGCCCGCGAGCTGCGGACGCGACTCGGCGACGACCCGCTCGCCGAGCGCGCGGAGGAGGACGCCCAGCGCTTCGCCCGGATCGCCGGGCAGATCCAGGACCAGGTGACCGGGCTGCGGATGCTGCCCGTCGAGACGGTCTTCAACCGCTTCCCGCGTGTCGTCCGGGACGTCGCGGCGCGCGTCGGCAAGGAAGTCGAGCTGGTCCTGGAAGGCCGCGAGACGGAGCTCGACCGCTCCGTGCTCGAAGAGGTCGGCGACCCGCTCGGCCACCTCGTCCGCAACGCGATCGACCACGGCATCGAACCGCCCGACGTGCGCCTGGCCGCCGGCAAGCCGGCCGCAGGCCGCCTCCGCCTGGCCGCCCGCCACGCCGACGGCCGAGTGCTCATCGAGGTGGCGGACGACGGGCGGGGCATGGACCCCGCGGCACTCCGTCAGGTCGCCGTCCGCAGGGGACTGCTGACGCCGGAGGCAGCCGGCGCGCTGAGCGACGCGGAGGCGCTCCGCCTCATCTTCGCTCCGGGCTTCTCGACGGCGCAGACGGTGACGGACCTCTCGGGCCGCGGGGTCGGGATGGACGTCGTCCGGACGAACATCGAGCGGCTCGGCGGCCGCGTCGATGTGCGGAGCACGGCCGGGGCGGGCACGGTCGTCAGCCTGCAGCTGCCGCTCACCCTGGCGATCGTCGGCGCCCTGCTCGTCCGCAGCGGCGGCCGGATCTGCGCCCTGCCGCTGACCGGGGTGGTGGAGACGCTCCGCGTCGCCGGGGGCGCGATCGAGCGGGTCATGGGCGCCCCCGTCATCACCCTGCGGGGACGCGTCGTCCCGGTCTGCGGCCTGGACGAGGCGCTGGGCGACGGCGCTCGGTCTCTCGCGACGGACCCGGACGAGGGCGTCCACCTCGTCGTGGTGCGCAGCGGCGATCGCGAGCTCGCCCTCGCCGTCGACGCGCTCGTGGGCCAGCAGGAGATCGTCCTCAAGTCGCTCCAGGCGTTCGCCGGCCGGCTGCGTGGCGTGGCCGGCGCGACCGTCCTCGCCGACGGGACCGTCGGCCTGGTCGTCGACATCTCGACGCTCCTCGGGGACCGGCGAGCGGCCGCCCGGCGGAGCGCCGCGTGACGGCGCCGCTGCCGCCGCCGCTCCAGGTCGACCAGGCTGCCTACGACCGGCTCGCCGCCGACGTCCTCGGCCTGCTGGGCATCGACCTCGCCCAGTACAAGCCGGCCCAGGTCTGGCGCCGGGTGAACGCCTTCGCCGCGCGCCACGGCCAGCCCGACGCCCCGGCCCTCGTGGCCGCCGCCCGCCGCGATGCCGACCTCCGGCAGGCGTTTCGGGACATGTTGACCATCAACGTCAGCGAGTTCTTCCGGGACCCGGCCGCGTTCGCGGTCCTGCGCGACCGCTTCCTGGCGCCGCTCCTGCGCACCGGCCAGCCGCTCCGGCTCTGGAGTGCGGGCTGTTCCGTCGGCTTCGAGCCGGTCACGTTGGCCATCCTCGTCCGCGAGCTTGCGCCGACGGCCCTGGTCCGGATCCTCGCCACCGACATCGACGACGGGGCGCTGGCCAAGGCGCGCGCGCTGTGGTTCCCCGAGGCCCAGATGGGGGGCGTCGACGCGGCGAGGCGGTCCCGCTTCTTCCGGCCGCTCGACGGCGGCTGGGCGGTCCGGCCCGAGCTGGGGGCGCTCATCCGCTTCGCCCGCCACGACCTGCTCCGCGACCGCGCCGCCGGGACGTTCGACGTGGTCGCCTGTCGCAACGTGGTCATCTACTTCACGGAGGCCGCCAAGGGGGAGCTCTACCGTCGGATCGCCGCGGCGCTGGCGCCCGGCGGGGTGCTGTTCGTGGGCGCGACCGAGTCGATCCTCGATCCGCACGCGGTCGGTCTCGAGCCGGCCGGGATGGGCTTCTACCGCCGTCCGCAGTGACGGCGCAGCCGCTCGGGAAGCACACGCGCCGCGCTCCCGCTCGGCGGCGCCCTGAGCCCCGCCCTCTTGCGCGGGAGCCGCCCCTGTATCGCATGCCTCATCCCGGCCTCCCCCAAATGCACCATGCGCCGGCTGACGGCCCGACCCTAAGCTCCGGCCCAGTGACCGTCACCCAACTGGCCCGAGTACCCGCTGCCCCGCGTACGGCGCCCACGATCCTCATCGTCGATGACGACGAGTACGTCCACGGGGCGCTGGCGGCCACCCTCCGCGGCCTCCGCGCCCGCCTGCTCAAGGCCCGTACCGCTGCCGAGGCGCGCCAGCTCGCCCTCCTCCATCGGCCGGACCTGGCCATCGTCGACGTCGGCCTTCCCGATCGCGACGGCTACGAGCTGGCGGCCGAGCTGCGGGACGAGCCCGCGCTCGCCGCCATGCGCGTCCTCATCCTCACGGGTCACGCTCCGGACCAGGCGGCAGCCGACGCGGCCCGGGCGCACGGTCTCGTGGCCAAGCCCTTCCGCCTGCATCCGTTCCTCGAGCTCGTCCGGACCCAGCTCGCGACCCGCTAGCCTCGGCCGCCGGCACGAGGCACGGAAGGACCGGCTCCCCGGCGAGCGCCGCCCGTCCGCCCTACTTGTTGAACTGGGCGGCCTGCGAGCCGAGCTGCGCCTGCTGCTGCTGGAGCTGGCTGAGCAGCGCCTCCATCGAGGCGAACTGGGTCTGGAGCGCGGCCCGGCGCTGGTCGATGCGGTCTTGCTGGTCCGTCTGCTGCCGGCTGTTCGTCCGCAGCTCGCCGTCGATGTTCGTGGTCCGGCTGGCGACGAAGCCGCTGCCGTAGTCGGTCCACGACTTGAGCGTCCCGACGACCGAGCTCAGAGCGCCCGTCGCCGAGCCGAGGAGAGAGGCGACCGAGGCCGGGTCGGTGGCGAGCGCCCTGCCGAGCTTGTCCCCGTCGAGCTGCAGGCGCGTCGTGCTGCCGACGGCCGAGCCGACGCTGCCCGTGCTCAGGCCGATGTCGGCCAGGCTCCGCACGGAGCCGGTCAGGCCGGCGACCGGGCTGAAGAGCTCGCCACGCAGGGTCAGGGCCAGGTCCGTCACCCCGAAGTCGGTCGCCAGCGGCCCCTTCGTCTGCTTCGGGTCGTTGAGCGTGAGCTTGTCCAGCTGGTCGGCCAGCGCGTTGTAGCTCGCGACGAAGTCCGACAGCGCCTTCTGGACGGCCGTCGTGTCCGTCGCCACGGTGAGGGTCACCGGCGAGCCGGCCGCCGTCTGGGAGACCAGATCCAGGGTGACGCCGTCGATCGCGTTGGTGACCTGGTTGGTGGCGCTCGTGACGAGCTGCCCGTTGACGTGGAGCTGGGCGTTCTGGCCGATGACCTGGGCGTTCGTCGTGCCGGGCGCGAGATCGAGCGCCGCCAGGAGGGTCCCCGACGTGTCGGCCAGGACGATGGGCTGGGCGCCCGCGGCCCTGCTCGTCAGGACGACGCGGTCGTTGGCCCGGTCGATCGAGGCCACGACGCCCGCCGCCGAGGCGTTGATCCGGGCGAGGACCGTCCCCAGGCTGTCCTTCGTCGTGTCGTAGGCGATGGCGACGCCGTTGATCGTCAGGGACCCGCTCGTCGTCGAGGTCAGGCCGGTCAGGCGGGCGCCATCGAGCGCCGCGTTGAGCTGGGCGACGCCCACATTGCCCGTGCCCACGACGGCGCCGCCGCCGGCTGCCACCGTCGCGTTCTGACCGGCCAGACCGAGCAGCCCCAGGACGTTCGTGGTGTCGCCCGGCGCGCCGAACAGCAGGGTGTGCTGGCTGGCGTTGCCGCTCAGGGTGACGTTGATCCGGCCGCCGCCCACGGTCACCGCCACCGTCCCGTCCCCGAGCGAGGACTGGATCGCCGACTGGAGGTTCGCGAGGGTCGTCCCGAGGGTGTCGACGGTCGGGTCCGAGACGGCCACCGTCACGGGGCGGCCGTCGACGTAGACGGTCCCGGTGCCCGCCGTCGGCGTGCCGGGTAGGCCGGCCGTCGCCAGCGGCTGGCCGAGGTCCGCGGCCGCGCCGATCGCCGCCGTCGAGCGGGCCACCGTCGCGCTGGCCAGCGCGTCGACGGTGACCTGATAGGTCGCCGGCACGGCGTCCGTCGTCGCGGCCGCGGTGAGCTTCGTCTGGTCGCTGGAGGTTGCCGCCCGGGTGGAGGCCGCGTTCAGCATCGTGAAGGCCTGCGCCTTCGAGAGCAGGTCCATGAGCGAGGTCTGCAGCTGGCCGTAGGCCGTCTTGCGCGCCGTCATCGCCGTGGCGGCGGTCTGCAGGTTCGTCAGGGCCTGCGTGTCGGGCTGGAGGAGGGCGCTGACGATCGAGGCGATGTCCAGGCCCGAACTGACGCCGCCGAACGAGAACGTCGGCTGGTAGGCGCTGGGGCTGGAGCTGAGCGGATCGACCATCGGGCGCTCGTCCTCGTTCGCGGCGAGGCCAGGGACAGGCCTCGGGGGAGGGATCGGCCGTCAGTGGCGCAGGCTTGAATCGCGATCCGACCCGATGGCCCGGACGATCCGCTCGTCGTTGAGGAGGCGCATCTCGCGCCGGATCTGCTCGAGCTGGCACTGCAGCGAGATCAGCAGCTCGTGATCGTCGAGGAGGAGCCGCTCGAGGCGCTCCTGGATCGTCCGCGGGGTCGGCGCGAGCGCGTCGGCGAGGGTGATCCGCTCGCGGTCGGGCTCCGCCGGCGGGTCGGCCCGGTCCGAGGGGTGGGACGTGACGGCAAGGGCGGCGACGGGCTCGATCATGCGGCGCTTCCGGCCAGCGGCGGGGCGTAGGCAGACGCGGCGGCCTGTGGCACAGGACGCGGTCGGGCGGCGATGGCCTGCCAGGCGTCGAGCAGGTCGCGCAGGACCTTGAGGGCCTCCTCGGTCGGGCGCGGGTCGCGGCGGACGTTGCCGGCCATCAGCCGGTCGAGGGCGAAGTCGTAGAGGGTGTCGAGCTGGACCGCGATCGGACCGGCTGACAGGTCCAGCGTCTCGCGCAGGGCGGCGACGATCTCCTGGCAGCGCAGCGAGGCGCGATTGGCCTCCTCGCGGTCGCCCCGCTCGAGGGCGGCCAGGTGCTGGGTCCCGAACCGGATCGCGCCCTGGTACAGAAGGACGACCTGGCCAGCCGGGCTCGCGCTGGTCACCTGGGCGGTGCGATAGCTCGCGGTGGGGTCGAACATCTCGGCGCTCCGGAGGGTCGACAAGAGGTCGAGCAGGGGGACGGGCCGGCGGCGTCAGCCGCCGCCGGCCCGTCTCAGGGTCGCTGGGAGCGACTAGCGGAGGAGCGAGAGGACGCTCTGGGGGGCCTGGTTGGCCTGGGCGAGGATCGCCGTGCCAGCCTGCTGCAGGATCTGCAGCTTGGTGAAGTTGACCATCTCCGAGGCGACGTCCACGTCGCGGATCCGGGACTCGGAGGCGGACATGTTCTCGGCGGCGACGCCGAGGTTGCGGACGGCGCTCTCGAGGCGGTTCTGGGCGGCACCGAGCGTGCCGCGGAGGTCGCTGACCGAGCCGATCGCCGTGTCGACCGACGAGATGGCGGTGACCGAGGCGGCCGAGACGCTGAGGGCCGTGAACGCGACGCTGAGGGTCTCACCCTGGTTCGCGCCGACCTGGAAGGAGACGGAGGTGGCGGCGCTGCTCAGGAGGGCCTTGCCGTTGAACGTCGTCTGGTTGGCGATGTCCGTGATGCCGCTCATGAGCTGCGCGGCCTCGGCGGTGATGCTGTTCTGCTCGGCGCTGCCGAGGGTCCCGTTGTTGTACTGGACGGCCAGCTCGCGGATCCGCTGCAGGGAGGCGTGGACCTCGTTCAGCGCGCCTTCCGCCGTCTGGACCATCGAGATCGCGTCCTGCGCGTTCCGCTGGGCCTGGTTGAGGCCGCGGACCTGGGCCCGCAGCTTCTCGCTGATGGCGAGACCGGCCGCGTCGTCGGCCGCGCGGTTGATGCGGAGGCCGCTGGACAGCTTCTCGACCGACTTGCCGAACGAGACGGCGGTCATGCCGAGGTTGCGCTGCGCGTTGAGGGCCTCGATGTTGGTGTTGATCCGGACACCCACTTGAGATCAGGCCTCCTAGCCTTGGATCCCGCTCGCGGCTTCCCTGCCGCGGATGGGCCATCTGCCCATCACACTGGGTGTCGGCCGGATGCGCTGAGGCTTGAGGCCGCCCGGGCCGGTGCCTGGCAGCAGCGTCGAGCGCGGGTTGCCGGGCGCCGTCACGGCGACGCCGGAGGGACGGTCAGGCCGCGACGGTCGCGGGCAGCTGGACCAGCCGGGTCACGATCGTCTCCAGGTAGCCCATCCGGACGCCGGCGAACGCCAGGTCGCGCCAGAGCGACCACCCGGCGGTCGTCCCGTCGCGCCAGGCCTCGCCGTCCGGCGGCACGGCCCGGAGCAGCGCGGTGGCGAACAGCTCCGAGCCGAGCGTCAGGACGGCGTCCGGGTGGGGCGGCCACGTCCCCAGCGTGAGCGGTGTGGTCCCGGCCAGCTCGACGGTCGCCTGGCCGTAGACGAACTCGAGTTCGTGCTCGAGGGCGGCGTCGAGCAGCGTCCGCAGGTGGTCGACCGTGAACTCCGCCTCGGGTGCGAGCGGCGCCACGAAATCGCCGGTCGCTGCGAGCAGACCGGTCGCCAGGGCCGCACCGAGCGGGTCCCGCGACCCGGCCGGCCCGAAGGACGCGCCGGTCGCGCTGCCGAGGCCGATGAGTCGGAGTCGCTCGCCCGGCTCGACCTGCTCGAGCAGGCGCGCCCGGACGGCGTCGTCGGCGACCACCACGATCTCGCGGGCGTGCTCATCCTGCCGCAGGGCCGACGCGACGGCGCGCTGGGCGAGCGCCGGGGCGACCCCGACGGCCGGGATCACGACGCTGACGGCTCGTGCCGACCTCGCCTCCGGCCGCCAGCAGACGGCCCGGCCACCCCGCGCCTCCCCCATTCGATCGGGCGCTCCCGCGACGACGGTCCGTCGGCCCACACGGTGGCGGAGTGCCGCGCGCGCTTCGGACTCGATCGCCTCAGCGGGCAGCGGGCCGATCCCATGCACGCGGCCGGCGACCCCTCGCCCGGCGTGCTCGGCTGCCCACCGATACGCAGCGGCCCACTCGGCCGCCCGGACGCGCACGTCGTATTCGGCGAGCACGCGTTCCCTGGCCCGGCCCGCCAGGTCCTGGCGCAGCCCGGGTGACTCAGACAGACGGAACAGGGCGTCGCGCCAGTCGGCCTTGCTCCGGGCGACCAGGCCATCGACCCCGTCGCGGATGACGTCGTACGGTCCGCCGCGCATCGTCCGCGAGGCGACGGTCGCGGCGCCGACCATCGAGTACTCGAGCCAGTGGAGCTCCGACTTCGCCCGGTCGAAGTCGTCGCCCACGACGGGCGCGAGCCCGATGTCGGGGCGGGCGGCCCGCAATGCCCGGGCGAACTCCGGCACGCCCGAGACGAACGGGAGCACCTCGTCCATTGCGGACAGGACCACCTCGGCGGCTCCGCCGTTGGGCGGGCCGTCGAGCGCGCCGAGCCACACCCGGCGGAGGGCCGGGCGGCGGCGCTTCGCCTCGTCGACCGCGTCGCGCGCCACCGCGTAGTCACGGATCCGCACCGGCAACCCGTAGTAGAGGACGCGCGGATCCCCCTCGAGCGCGGCCGCGCGGTCCTGCTCCTCGGGCGAGGCCTCGTACCAGTGGGGGTCGATCGCGTTGCGGACCACGCGCACCTCGCTGTTGAAGTGCCGCACGGCCTGGGCGAGCACCGGGGTAGTCACGGTGACGAGGTCCGCCCGCCGCAGCATCCGCTCGATCAGGTCGCGCTCGGGCGCGGTGCGGTGGCGGAGGCCATTCCAGGGCTGGATGTTCAGGATGTCGTCGTCGGTCTCGTAGACGACGGCCCGCCCGCGCAGGATGGTCGGGTCGCGCTCGAGCGCGTCGAACAGCCTGCGGACGAGGCGGTCCGGCGCGATCACGGGGTGCCCGCTCACTGTCGCGTGCGCCGCGAGCGTCTCGCGATCCCCGTGCAGCTGGCAGATGCCACAGGTCCAGCTGGTCAGGTAGAAGCGCCGGAAGACGAGGACATCGGCCCAGTCCAGGTCTT
Source organism: Candidatus Limnocylindrales bacterium (assembly GCA_036392215.1). Classification (GTDB taxonomy): domain Bacteria; phylum Chloroflexota; class Limnocylindria; order Limnocylindrales; family CSP1-4; genus JAJYJO01. The sequence continues at coordinate 14,863 of DASVYJ010000123.1, forward strand.
CCCGATCCAGCTCGAAGTCGTCCGCCGCCACGACGTCCTCGGCATGGCCCTCGTAGCCGGCGCCGACCGTGTACCGGAAGCTCGTCAGGGGTCGCAGTTCGACCCCGTGCTCGGCGAGCGACTGGACATGCATCCCGAACCGGAAGAAGTCGCAGATGCCAGCCGTCGCGGGTCCGTAGACGAGGACATGGAGAGGCTCGGACATGAGCGGAGCGTCGGCGCTGAGGTCCGGCGGCACAACGGCCCGCCCGGGGTGGGGCGACGGGCTGGAGGCGGCCGTACCGGCGGCCTAGGGGAACTCCCCGATGGCTGTCCGACCAGCGGACGTCGGAGGTCCCTGCCTACCGCCCGCCGAGCAGGCGGCGGACGCCCGCCGTGGCGCTCGCCGCCGCGCGCGTCTCTGCCGAGACCTCGGCCAACAGCTCGGACCGCACGATCGGCACGTCTCGCGGCGCCGCGATCCCCAGGACGACTCGGTCGCCCTCGATGCGCAGCACCTGGACCTCGATCGTCTCGCCGATCCGGAGGGCCTGCCCGGCGCGGCGGGTCAGGGCGAGCATCAGGCGGCCGCGCCGACGGGCGCGCGGAGCGGGTAGGCCTCGCCCTCGAGGACGAGCTGGCGGGCCGTGCCGGCGGCGGGATCGACGGCCAGCGGCCCAGCGAGGTTGGCGGTGACGACGGCCGGCTCGCCGTGGACCGAGAGGAGGGCGAGCAGCCGCTCCCCCGCCCCGATCGCGCCGCGCGCGCGGAGCTCGTCGGTCATCCCCGGTCGGACGCCGTCGGCGGGCAGGGCCGCGAAGGCCAGCCCCGAGTCGAGGCCGGCCAGCTCGAGGAGCGGCCCGTCGTCGAGCACGGCGAGGCGGAAGCGATGGGCGTCCGGCAGCCCGACGAGGCCGGCGGCGAACTCGAGCTCGAGCACCTCGGACGCGGCGGGCGCGGGCAGGTCAGCGGAGGACATCGATCAGGCTCTGCTGGAGGATCCGGCCGTTCACCTGGAGGGCCGCCTGGTAGGTCGTCTGGCGCTGGCTCAACTCGCTGATCACCTCGGTCATGTCGGCGTCCTGGAGGTCCGAGATGAGCTTCTTCGTGGCCACCTCGGAATCCTGGAGCCCGGACTGCGTCACCTCGAGCCTGTTGGCCCGGGCGCCGACCGTCGCCCGTCCGGCGACGAGGGCGGCCAGGCCCGCGTCGAGGCCGGTCATCGTGGCCGCGGACGGGGCGGTCCCCGCCCGCAGCTCGGTGTCGAGCTGCTGCAGGGCGGCGAAGGCGGGCCCGAACGCGACGTCCCCCGTGATGTTCGTCGGCATCGTCACGTTGGGGGCGATGCGGCCGAGGATGGCCCCGCCGTCGCCCTGGTAGCCGCCGACCGCCGCCGAGCCCGAGGCGGGGATCGTGTAGGGCGCCCGGTCCGTCCGGAAGCCGCTGAAGATGTAGGCGTCGCCGACCTTCGTGCCGGCCAGCTGGGCGAGGTGCGCCGTCAGCTGCTCCACCTCGTCGGCGATCGTCGCGCGGTCCGAGGCGGTCAGCGTCCCGTTGGCGGCCTGGAGGGCCAGCTCGCGGACCCGCTGCATGTCGTCGCCCGCGGAGCCCAGGGCGGTGTCGGCTGCGGACAGGCCGCGGCTCGCCGCGTCCGCATTGCGCAGGTACTGCTCGATCTCGGCCAGGCCGTCCTTGAGGTTCACCACCGAGCGGACGGCGGCCGGGTCATCCGAGGGCCGGTTCAGCCGGCGGGTCGTGGAGACCTGCTCCTGGCTCCTGGAGAGGGCATCCAGGTTCGTCGACAGGTCCCGCAGGGCCCGGTCGTGGAGCATCCCTTCGGTGATGCGCATCGTCGTCCCTTTCCCCCGCCTAGCGGCCGACCAGTCCGGTCCGGTTGACGAGCTGGTCGAGCATCTCGTCCATCGCGGTGATGACCCGGGCTGCCGCCTGGTAGGCGTGCTGGAAGCGGATCATGTCGGCTGCCTCCTCGTCCAGCGAGACGCCGCTCGTCGACTGCTGGAGCTGCTGGAGGTGGTCGACGACGAGGCCCTGGTTGGTCGCCATGTCGGCCGCCTGGCGGGTGTCCGAGCCGACCCGGCCCACGAGGCCGGCGTAGAAGTCGGTCGCCGACTGGGTCCCTGAGCCGAACAGGAGGGCCGAGCGCAGGTCGGCGATCGCCCCCGCCTGGCCGCCGTCGCCGGGCTGGTTCGCGGCCGTGGCTGCAGCGACCTTCGTGGGGTCGGCGGCGACCGCGGCGTTGACCGCGAGGGAGGCTGCCTCGTCGCCGGTCGCGTACGTGAAGAACGCGAGTCCGGCCGCGCCGCTCTCGTCCACGCCGCTCTGGTGCAGGCCGTTGACGGCGTCGGCGATCCCCTTGGCCAGCGTGTTCAGCTGGGCGAGGTAGCCGGGCAGGACGGTGTCGCGGAGGGCGACGTACTGGGCGAGCCGGCCGTCCCCGAGCTCGACGGCGCCGCCGCTCGACCAGGTCGGGACGGCGTGGCCGACGGCGTCCGGGGCGGTCGTCACCGCCCGGGCGCGGAGGCCCGAGACGAGGTCGGTCCCGCCGACGAGCACGTTGACGGTGCCGTCGGCCTGGGGCTGGACGTCGACCGGCAGGATCGTCGAGAGCTGGGCCAGGAGCTGGTCGCGCTGGTCGGCGAGGTCGTTGGGCTGGTCGCCGGTCACCGCGACACGCTGGATCTGGGCATTGAGGCTGGCGATGCGCGCGGCCAGGTCGTTGACCGAGGCGACCTGCTGGCCGACCTGGTAGTCCTGGCCGCCGATGAGGCTCTTGAGTTGGCCGGCTGCACTGCCGAACCGCTGGGCGAGCGTCGCGGCCTGCTCGAGGAGCGCCGTCCGGGCGGCCGTGGAGCTGGGATCGGTGGCCACGTCCTGCCAGGCGTTCCAGAACGTCGAGAGCGCACTGCCGAGGCCCGACGAGGCCGGTTCCGGCAGGATCGTCTCGACCTTGGCCAGCTCGTCGCTGCGGGTCTGCCACTGGCCCTGGAGGCCGAGCTGCTCGCGCAGCTGCCCGTCCAGGAAGGCGTCCCGGACACGCTGGATCTGGGCGACGGTGACCCCTGTCCCGATCTGCCCCGGCAGCCCCGACCGATTGAAGGCCGGGTAGCTGTACGGCTCGCCTGCGATGAGCTCGACGCGCTGGCGGCTGTAGCCGGGGGTGTTCGCGTTGGCCGTGTTGTGGGCCGAGACGTCGAGCTGGGTCTGGGCGGCCCGCAGGGCGGAGAGGGCGGTGTTGAGCCCGAACCAGGCGCTGGTCATGGCTCAGGCCTGCCGGTCGAGGTAGGCGGCGCGATCCGCGCCGAAGGCCGCTCCGGCCGGTCCGGCCGGGCCGTAGGCGGCGGACGGCGCGTCGGCGGCGGGCTCGGCCGGCCGGGCGAGGGCGGCCAGCAGGCGCATCGTCGCCGCGTCGATGGCCCAGGCCCGTTCGATGAGCAGGGCGTTCCGGCGGGCGGCCGCGCGCAGCCGCTCGCAGAGGGCGGGGACGCCGGCGGCGTCGAGCTCGAGCCGCTCCTGTGGGGAGAGGTCCGCCGTGCGGCGGCCGACCTCGGCGACGAGGGCATCGGCCCGGAGGTTCGCCTCGAGGAGCGCGGCGTGGTCGTGCTTGCGCACGGCGAAGGCGACCGCGTCGGTCGCGTCGGCCAGGGCGGCCAGGGCGGCCTGGAGGTCGGTCACGGCGTCCGAGGGGACGGCCGGCGGCCAGACCGCGGGCGCGCCGTCGGACGCGGCGAGCCAACCGCCGGGCGCCGGCGTGTCACCGTGGGGCGCGAGCATCGCACGGCTCCTTCAGCGGCTCTTGGGGCGGGCGGGCGGCGGCCGGCGCCTAGGCGCGCTTGTCGAGCAGGCGGCCGGCGATCCGCTTCGGGTCGACCGCGTAGGTGCCGCTGGCGATCCGCTGCTTCGCCTCGGCCACCTTGTCGGCCCGGACGTCCGGAGCCGCGTCGGCCGCTGCGCGCGCCTCGTGCAGCTCGCGGCTGCGGGCGGACAGCTCGACCCGGGCGGCCGGCGCGGCCACGGGCTTCGGCTCGTCGGGGACGGGCGGCGCGTCGGGCCGGCCCACGGGCGCGGCCGCCGGTCGCAGGGCGTGAGGCTTGACCGAGAGCTGGTCGTCGATCTTCATCGTCCTCTCCTGGGAGTCATCCGGGGTATCGGCCGGGCCGTCCCCGGACTGTAATCCCGTCCTGCGGCAGGGTCAGCACGCTCGCCGCACCGGCGGAGCGAGCGTGGCGAGCGGGCCGACCGAGGCGGGTCATCGTCAGCGGATCCGGCCGAGCTGGCTCGCGTCGCCGAGCGTCCCGTCCTGGATGGAGAGGGCCCGCGCATCCATCGCGAACGAGCGCTGGAAGCGGATCAGGTCCGTCATCGCCCCCGCCATGTCGACGTTGCTCCGTTCCAGGGAGCCCTGGCGGATCTCCCCGCCGGCCGGGGGCAGGGCAGCGGCTGCGGTGTAGAGGTTCTGGCCGAGGCGGGACAGGCCGCCCGCGGGCCAGGCGACGAGGGCGAGCCGCTGGCCCGTACCGGCCACGGTGCCGTCCGGCCCGACGCTGAACTCGCTCCCCGCCGGCACGACGATCGGCCGGCCGGCCGTGTCGAGGACGGGCTGGCCCTCCTGGGTCACGAGCGTCCTGGACCCGTCGAGGACGAAGTCGCCGGCCCGCGTGTAGGCGGTCCCGCCCACCGTGCGGACGACGAACAGGCCGTCGCCCTCGATCGCCAGGTCGCTCGGGTTGCCGGTCGTCTCGAGCGGACCCTGGGCGCGGTCCAGTGTCAGGCCGACGCCGAGGGTGCCGCTGCCGAGCGGCCCGAGGTTGGCGCCGGCGGCGGCCGACCGGACGAGGGCGAGCTCGAAATCGGCCTGGCTGGTCCGGCCCTGCTTGAAGCCGGGGGTGTTGACGTTGGCGACGTCGTCGGCGACGACCGACTGGCGGGTCATCGAGGCGACCATGCCCGACAGGGCGGTGTAGAGGCCGCGGATCACAGCCGGCCCCTCCGCCGCCCGAGGCGCGCCGCCAGGTCCGGGTCGGCCAGGCGGCTCCGCAGGACCAGGATCGCCTCGGTATGGATCTGGCAGATGCGCGACTCGGTGACGCCGAGGACGGCGCCGATCTCCTTGAAGGTCAGCTCGTCCTGGTAGTAGAGGGCGAGGATCTGCTGCTGGCGCTGGGGGAGGCGGCCGATCTCGCGAGCGAGTGAGCCGAGCAGGTCCTTGCGGGCCACTTCCTCGGCCGGGTCCACGGCGTCCTGGTCCACCGCCGCCTCGGCCAGGACGGCGGCATCGTCCTCGCCGCCGCGCGGATCGACCTCGTCGAGCGAGACCGTGACGAACGAGGCGACCTGCAGGCGCTCCCGGTATCGCTCGAGCGTCATCCCCAGGCGCCCGGCGACCTCCGCCTCGACCGGCGTCCGGCCGAGCTCGTGCTGGAGGTCCCGGATCGCGCTCTGGATCGCCCGGGCGGACTCTCGGCCCGCCCGGCCGACGGTGTCGAGGGAGCGGACGGCGTCGAGGATCGAGCCGCGGATCCGCAGGATGGCGTACGACTCGAACGAGGCCGCGGCCTCGGGGCGGTAGGCGTCGATCGCCCGCAGCAGGCCGAGGACGCCGGCCTGCATCGCGTCGTCGTGGTCGAAGATGCCGGGGACGGCCACGCCCAGCCGGCCCACGACGTACTTGACGAGGTGGGCATAGCGGTTCACGAGCTCGTCGCGGCTGGGCGGCGCCGGCGCGGCGTAGGCCGCGGCCGGGGCCGGGGCTGCCTCCAGGGCGCGTCGCGCGGCGTCCACGACGGGCAGCGGCGGGGCCGTCGGGGCCGTCGCGTAGGGGTCGAGCATCTCGACGTCTCCTGCTCTCTCCATCAGGGTCTACCGGTTGCTGGGGCGGTGGGGGCGGACGGTGCGCCGCGGCCGGCGTGGCGCGAGGTGGCGGATGCGGCGGGCGCCGCCGATGGCTCGGCCTCGTCGGCCGTCGACTCGTCGGCACCGCGACCCTTGCCCGAGCGCTTGCGGGCGCGCTCGGCTCGCAGGCGCGCGAGGCGTCGCTCGGGCGGCTCGAGCCAGCCGAGGAACCAGCGCCCGCCCAGGGTGAAGACGAAGGCGGCCGCGGCGGCCCGGTCGACGGCCTCGACAGGCGGCGTGCCGACCGACCAAGAGACGCCGCCCACGGCGAGGGCCGCGACGATGGCGAGTCGGAGCACCCAGGCGGCGACGAACAGCTCCATGGGCTAGGCCTCCACCTGGGCGTGGACCTGGACCGGGACGCTCGGCAGGATCTCCTCGTACGAGACGACCGCGAGCTGCGGCGACTGGCGCTCGAGGAGGTTCCGGAGGGCGAGCCGGATGCGCGTCGTGCACAGGACCACCGGCTGGTAGTGGCCGGCGGTCAGGGTCCCGAGGGCCCGTTCGACCGACTCCAGCAAGATCCGACTCTCGCCGCCCGGCAGGTCGAGGCCGACGTAGCCGGGCTGGACGACCATCGCCGTCCCGAGCCGGGTGTCGAGCGCGGGCGCCACGGCCACTGCATGGATGGAGCCGTCGGGCGCGCGGAGGCGCATCGAGATGGCGCGGGCCATCGCGTGGCGGACCGCCTCGGTGAGGAAGAGCGGTTCCTTCGTCGTCCGGGCCCCGTCGGCGATCGCCTCGAGGATGGACGGAAGGTCGCGGATCGGCAGCCGCTCCCGGAGGAGCCCCTGGAGGACCTTCTCCACGTCGCCGACCGTGACGAGGTTGGGGATGAGCTCCTCGACCAGCCCCGGCTGCTCGGCCTTCACCGCCTCCAGGAGCTGGCTCGTCTCGGGCCGCCCCAGGATCTCGTGGGCGTGGCGGCGGATCGTCTCGGCCAGGTGGGTCGCCAGGACGGAGGCGGCGTCGACGGCCGTGTAGCCGAGGCTCTCGGCGCGCTCCCGGTCGGCGAGGCTGATCCAGGCCGCGGGCAGGCTGAAGACCGGCTCGACGGTCGGGATGCCGTCGACGGCCAGCTCGCCGCCGTTGGGGTCCAGGCAGAGCAGCTTGGCCGGGTCCACCTGGCCGCGGGCGATCTCCGAGCCGCGCAGCTTGACGACGTAGGCGTTGGGGTCCAGGACCAGGTCGTCGCGGATGCGGACGGTCGGCACGATGAGGCCGAGCTCCTGGGCGATCTGGCGGCGGATGAGCCCGATGCGCTCCACCAGGCCGCCCCCGGCGGCACCCTCGACGAGGCCGACCAGGCCGTACCCGACCTCGAGCTCCATCGTCTCGAGGCGGAGCGCATCGAGCGGTGTCTCGGCTGCGGGCAGGGCCGGCAGCGGGACCGGCTCCACGACGATCGGGGCGGGCCGGCGCTGCGAGAGCCACCAGCCGCCGCCGGCGACGAACGTGCCCGCGGCCAGGAAGATCGGCGTCGGGAAGCCGGGGACCAGGCCGATGAACAGGAGGATCGCTCCCGTCACCATGAAGAGCCGCGGCCGGCCCAGGAGCTCCCCGGCGAGGTCGGAGCCGAGCCCGGTCTCGGACGAGGAGCGGGTCACCAGGACGCCCGTCGCGACCGAGATGAGGAGGGCGCTGATCTCGTTCACCAGGCCGTCGCCGACGGTCAGCACGGTGTAGGTCTGGAGGGCCTGGCCGAGGTCGAAGCCCTTCTGGATCACGCCGATGGTCAGGCCGCCGACGATGTTGACGACGATGATCACGAGCGCCGCCACGGCGTCGCCCTTGACGAACTTACTGGCGCCGTCCATCGCGCCGTAGAAGTCCGACTCGCGCTCGATCGCCCGCCGCCGGCCGCGGGCCTCCTCGGGCGTGATGAGCCCGGCGTTGAGGTCCGCGTCGATGCTCATCTGCTTGCCGGGCATCGCGTCGAGGGTGAAGCGGGCGGCCACCTCGCTGACGCGCCCGGCGCCGTTGGTGATGACGACGTACTGGATCACGACGAGGATGAGGAAGACGACGATGCCGACGACGGTGTTGCCGCCCACGACGACGTTGCCGAAGGCATTGATGACGTCACCGGCGTGCGCCTCCAGCAGGACGAGCCGCGCCGCGCTCACGTTGAGGCCGAGGCGGAACAGGGTGGCGATGAGGAGCAGCGGCGGGAAGGCGCTGAACTCGAGCGGCTCGCGGACGTTGAGCGAGACGAGCAGGATCGTCAGGCTGAAGGTGATGTTGAGGACGATGAGGACGTCCAGGACGACCGGCGGCAGGGGCACGATCATCATCGCCACGATGCCGACGACGGCGGCGGCGAGCATGGCGTCGCTCCGCCGGAGGGCGGTCACCGGGACGTTGGCGGGACGGGCGGTCGAGGTCATGCGCTGATCCCCTGGTCAGGCTGGACGTTGGGCGTGGGCGGCAGGGGCACGGGTGACGACGGCGGGGGCACGGGTGAGGCGGACGGGCGCGGCCCGGCCGGGCGGAGCGGCTGGAGGCGGCGGGCCGGCGGCGCGTCGGCAGGACGCGGCCGTGGCCGGAGCCCGAAGCGGGCCTGCTGGACGACGACGAGGAGGTGGGCCACGGCCCGGTAGAGGTGGGGCGGGACCTCGGCCCCGATGGGCCGGCTGAAGAGGGCCCGGGCCAGCGGCTTGTCCTCGACGATCGGAACCCCGTTGCGGCGCGCGATCTCCTTGATCCGCTGGGCCATCAGGCGCTGGCCCTTGGCCACGATCCGCGGCGCGCGCATCGTCAGCGAGTCGTAGCGCAGCGCGACGGCCAGGTGGGTCGGGTTGGTCACGATGACGTCCGCCGTCGGGATCGCGTCCATCATCCGGGCGAAGGCGAGCTGGCGAGCGCGTCGGCGGCGGAGACCGCGGATGAGCGGATCGCCCTCCTGGTCCTTGGACTCCTGTTTGACCTCCTCCTTCGTCATCCGGATCTGCTGGGACGCACGTCGGCGCTGGACGACGAAGTCGACCAGGGCGATGGCGGCCAGCAGGACCGTCATCGCCAGGCCGAGCTGGAAGATCGCGCTGAGGGCGACCGAGGCGATCGTCGCGGCGGAGGCACCGCCGGTCGCCAGGAGCGCGGCGACTCGGCCCGACAGGACCTGCCAGGCGATGGCGGCCAGGACGGCCAGCTTGGCGCAGGCGAGGAGGAGGCGGACGAGCGCCTGCCGGTCGGCCAGGCGGGCGAGACCGCTCATCGGGTTGAGCCGGGAGAGATCGAAGCGGACCGCCTGGGGCGACAGGACGAGGCCGCCGGCGACGAGGTTGCCGGCCACGCCGGCGACCATCACCAGGAGCGCCAGGGGCAGGGTCAGCGCCAGGACCTGGCCGAAGCCCGCCCCGAGGTGTCCCAGCAAGGCCGCCGAACCGGCGCGGCCGTCCAGCTCGACGAACGTGGCCCGGAGCGTCATGGCGAGCTCGCTCGCAGCCCCCGGCAGCAGGCTGGACAGGGCGAGGACGCCGACGCCGAGCGTCAGGCCCATCGAGAACTCGTGGCTCCGACCGACCCCCTGGCCCTTCCGACGGGCCTCGTCGCGGCGCCGGGCGGTCGGCTGTTCCGTCCGCTCGCCGCTCACGGCAGCATCCCTCCCGTCGTCGGCGCCGCGGCCGCCCCGACGACGAAGCGGAAGATCTCGCTCGCCCCGGCCAGCAGGACCGGCATCCCGGCGGCCAGCACGGCGAGGCCGAGGACGATCTTGAGGGGCATGCCCAGGATGAACACATTGATCTGCGGGATCGCCCGGGCGACCATGGCCACCGCCAGCTCGGTCAGCAGCAGGACGAGGGCCATCGGCAGGGCGATGCGGATCCCGAGCTCCAGGGCGAGGGCGGTCGTCCGGGCGCCCGCGAGGAGCAGGTCGGCGGGCCAGCCGCCGCCGATCGGGAAGCTCTGGAACGAGTGGGCGAGGACCTGGACGACCGCCAGGTGCAGGCCCAGGGCCAGGAACAGCAGTCCCGCCAGCACCGCGAAGAACGGGTCGATGGCCGTCCCGCCCTCCTCCTGGATCGGGTTGAAGACGGCGCCGAGCGAGAGGCCCATCTGGAGCGAGACGAGCCGCCCGGTCAGCTCGACGGCCTGGAAGCCGAGCGAGAGCATGAACCCCAGGGCGAGCCCGATGCCGAGCTCCAGCGGGGCGGCGATGGGGAGCGGCAGCGCCCCGGGGGCGGCGGTCGCCGTGCCCGCCATGGCGACCGTGAGCGTCGCCGCGAGGCCGGCCTTGACGACGGCCGGGACCGCGTGGTGGCCGAAGATCGGGGCCGCCACGACGAGCCCGGTGCAGCGCAGCAGGACGAGGAAGAGCGCGGCGACCTGGCCGCCGGCGAGGACGGTCGTCATCGGGCCACCGTCGCCGCCGTGCTGAAGACCAGCCGGGTGAAATCGGTCAGCTGACCGACCATCGCCGGTCCCAGGATGACCAGGACCGCGGCCGCGACCAGCAGCTTCGGGACGAAGGTCAGGGTCGCCTCGTTGACCTGGGTCGCCGCCTGCAGGATCGAGACGACGAGGCCCACGATCATCGTGCTCAGGACGATCGGCCCGGCCACGGCCAGGGCTGCCCAGAGGGCCCGTGAGAGGACCACGCCCACCTCGCCGCCGCTCATCCGAAGCTCCGCACGAGCGACTGGACGACGAGCACCCAGCCGTCCACCAGGACGAACAGGAGGAGTTTGAAGGGCAGGGCGATCTGGACAGGCGAGACCATCATCATGCCCATCGACATGAGGGCGCTGGCGACGACCAGGTCGATGACCAGGAAGGGGACGTAGAGCAGGAAGCCCATCGTGAAGGCGGTCTTCAGCTCGCTCACGACGAAGGCGGGCAGGAGGACCTCGGTCGGGACGTCCTGCGGGGTGGCGGGTCGCCGGCCCTTCGAGAGGTCCACGAAGACCGCCAGGTCCTGCTCCCGGGTCTGGCTCAGCATGAAGTCGCGGAACGGGCCGATGCCGCGGTCGATGGCCGCCTGGTCGCTGATGGTGTGGTTCATGTACGGCTGCACGGCGTCGGCGTTGACCTTCGAGATGACCGGGGCCATGACGAAGAGGGTCAGGAAGAGCGAGAGGCCGAGCAGGACCTGGTTGGGCGGCAGGTTGGGGATGCCGATCGCGCTCCGCAGCAGCGACAGGACGACGACGATCCGGGTGAAGCTCGTGGCGAGCATGAGGACCGCGGGCACGATCGAGAGGACGGTCAGGACGACGAGCAGCTGCAGCGACAGGGCGAACTGGCCGTTGCCGGACGCCGCCTGCCCGTCGCCCACCTTGACCGAGACGTCCGGCACGCCGCTCGAGCCGCAGCCGGCGAGGACGAGGCCCAGGACGCCGAGGACGGCCAGGCGGACGAGGATGGCGCGGGTCGGGCGGCGGCGGACGTCGGTCATGGTCGAGGCAACGTCCGGGTCGCCGCGGCCACGGGCGCGGCGACGCCGGCGGGCAGGCGCCCGCGCAGCGCGGCGAGGGCGGCCGAGCACGCGGGCCGCAGGGCGGCCGGGAGAGCTCCAGCCACGGTCGGGAGCGCCGAGGGCAGGGCGCCAGGCATCGGCGCGCGGGGGCCGACGCGGCGGTCGGCGTGGGATGCATCGGCACCCGCGTCCGCCGTGGCGGACTCCGCCAGCTCGGCGGCGTCGAGCTCGCCGAGCGCGACCAGGCCGGCCGCGCTGAGCCCCACGACGAGGCGCCGCTCGCCCACCGCGACGAGGTGGAGCGAGGCCTTCGCGGCGAGCGGCCGCGATTCCAGGACCTGCAGCGCACCGCCGCGGGCGGCCGGGCTGCCCTGGACACGGCGCAGGACACGAAGCGTCACGTAGAGGAGCGCCAGGACGAGGCCGCCCTTGAGGATCAGGTCGAGCGGGTCCGGGCCCGCGGAGGCCGCCAGCAGATCGCCGCCGAACGCCGCCGCGGTCGCCGGAACGGGCGACGCGACCGGCGCGGCCGTCGCGGCGGCCACGTTCCCCAGCGTCCCCGCTGCAGCGGCCGCCGCGCCCCGGGCGAGGCTGGCCAGCGCGATGCCGCCGACCAGCAGGAGGCCCAGCCCGCTCACCGCGCGCGCGCCGACGAGCCGAACCAGGTCCCGGCGGCGGCGGCCGCGCACGCGACGGGCCATTGGGCCGGCCGGGCGGGCGGCTGCGGGCCGGGCGGCCGGGGTCACGCGGGGGCGCCCGGCTGGAGGCGCTGCTGGCGGGCCACGACCTCGGCGATGCGGACGCCGAAGTTCTCATCGACCACGACCACCTCGCCCGTGGCGATCTGGCGGCCGTTGACGAGCACGTCGACCTTCTCGCCCGCAAGCTTGTCGAGCTCGACGACGGAGCCAGGGGCGAGGCCGAGCACATCGCGGATCGGCAGGTGCGTCCGGCCGATCTCGACCGAGACCTCCAGTTGGACGCCGAGCAGCAGCTCGATGCCCTGCGACGTCGGGACGGGCGGTGCGGGCGCGAAGGTCGGCAGGTCGACCGGCCGGACCTGCGGGACCGGCACGGCGGGCGGCGCCCCGACGGCGCCGGCCGAGGCGGCGACCGGCGCCGACACAGCGGGGACGTCGGGCGCGGTGGACTCGGCCGGCACGGCGGGCGCTGCGGCCAGGGCCTGCAGGGCGACGACATGGGCGGCGAGCTCGCCGGCCACGGCGGCCTCGACGGCGGCGACCACGACCACCCCGTCACCGGTCGGCGAGCCCAGCGGCAGCCGCAGCAGGAGCAGCTCGCCCTCCGTCGGGATGGCGGCATCGTCGGCCGGGGCCATCTGGAGGCCCTCGCCCGCGAGGGCGCCGATCACGCTGCCCAGGCCTTCCAGCAGTGCCCGCTCGAGGGCCACCGCGTCGACGGCGACGCCGCCGAGCGTCGAGCCGCCGGCGGGGTCGAGGGCCGTCCAGACGGGCCGCGCCCCGGCGCCGAGCAGCTCGATCCGCAGCACGGGCTGGAATCCGGCTGGCAGGTCGGCCGCCACCACCCGGGCGACCCCGAGGTCGCCGACGCTCGCCGGCCCCTGGACGAAGGCGGAGGCCGCCTCGTCGAGAGCCGACCGAATCATCGGCCAGTGCGGAAGCAGGGCCGCCCCCGCGTCGAGCGACGACGCGTCGGCGGGCTGCCAGGCGAGAGAGTCCCAGCTCACGTCAGGCCTCCACGGGCTGCAGGGGCGTCACGACCCGCAGGGCGAGCCGGTCGCCCACGCGACCCGGCAGCGCCCAGGCCTGCGCCTGGTCCATGATCGAGAGGCGGACGGGCTCGTCCGCGCGTTCGGTGAAGCGGATGACGTCGCCCGGCTGGAGGCCGGCGAGCGCCTCCACCGGCAGGTCGACCCCGCCGAGGACGGCCCGGACCGGGACCTCCACCGTCTCGAGGGCATGGGCCACGTCCTCGCGGACCTCGCCCGCCGCCCGCGCGGCCGTCTTCTCGTACCACGCCGAGACGGCCAGGCGGGGCAGGAGCGGCTCCAGGGAGGCGGCCGGGTAGCAGACGGTGAGGGGTGCCGCCTGGCCGGCGAAGCGGATCTCGAAGGTGATGACCGCCACGACGTCCGTCGGCGCGGCGACGCGCAGCAGCGCTGGGCCGAGGGCCAGCTCCTCGACGGCCGCCCCGAGCGCCTGGAAGTGGGCCCAGCCCTCGTCGAAGGCCGGGCCGAGCTCCTCGACGAGGCGGCCGATCAGGTCGGCCTCGATCGCCGTCGGCTCCCGGCGCTCGGCAGGGATCAGGCCGGGGCCGCCGAGCAGGCGGTCCACGGCGGCGAAGGCGAGGCCGAGGTCGAAGTCGACGAGGAACGAGCCGGCCAGCCCGCTCGCCCGGTAGACGACGAGCTGGGTCGGCAGCTCGAGCGCTTCGAGGTAGTCCGCGAACAGGAGCTGCTCGGTGTTCGCCAGGGCCACGGTCACGGGACCGCGGAGGCGGGCCGTGAGGCGGCCGCCCGCCACCCGCCCCGCGTCCTCGTGGATCGCCTGGAGCGTGCGGAGCTGCTCCTTGCTGAACTTGTCCGGGTGGCGGAAGTCGTAGGTCCGGACGCTGCGGCCCGGGGCGATCAGGGCCGTCGGGAGGATCTCGGTCGCGGCGGCGCCGGCCGGCTCGGCGGGCGCCGCGGCCGTGGCCAGGAGCAGGGCGTCGATCTCGGACTGGGAGAGCATCGTCAGGGCCTACTGCATGACCAGGTCGGTGAAGTAGATGTCGAGGACGTCGCGCTCCCCGAGCAGGCTGCGGGCCGCGGCGAGCAGCTGCTTCTTGAGGTCGTCGCGCCCGGACGGCGCGGTGAGCTTGTTCGAGTCCTCCGCGGAGACGACCGAGCCGAGCGCGTCGAGCAGGAGCGGGACGTCGGCCTGGTGCTCGGTCAGGGCCTCCTTCTCGCTCGTCGACCGCGCCTCCCCGGTCAGGGCGTAGAAGGCAGCCGAGGCAGGCCGGAGCTCGACCGTCACGCCGATCTTGGCGTAGCGATACGCGCCGCCCGGCTGCAGGTTGATGACCCGCTCCTCGAGAGCGAGCAGGGGGCCGTGCTGACCGGCGCCGGGATCGGGCACCTCCTTGGGGGCCGCGGCGGCGAGCTGCGTGTAGGCGAGCGCGCCCGCCGCGGCGAGCCCCAGGGGCAGGCCGAGGAGGAGGATGGCGCGGCGTCCGGCGGGCAGCTTCACGGGAGGACCTCCAGGGCTCAGGGCAGAGCGGCGGCAGGCGAGGCCGTCGCGTCCGGGTAGAGGATCAGCACGTCGACCCGTCGGTTGCGGGCGCGTGAGACGTCGTCGGTGTTGGGGACGACCGGCTTGTACTGGCCGTAACCCGCGGCGCCGAGGCGGCCCGGGGCGATGCCGTCGTCCTGCAGGGCGGCCACGACGGACAGCGCCCGGGCCGTCGAGAGCTGCCAGTTGTCGGCGTAGAGCGGGCCCTGGGTCGGGCTGTCGTCGGTGTTGCCTTCGACCCGGACCGAGTTCGGCAGGGGTCGCAGCACCTCGGCGATCTTCTCGACGATCCGGATGGCCTTGTCGTCCAGCCGCGCCCGGCCGCTCTGGAAGAGCAGCGCGTCGCTGATCCGGATGGCGATGCCCTCGGGCACCTTGTCGACGCTGACGCCGGCGGCGATGCCCTGGGAGATCGCGAAGTCCTTGAGGCTCGCCTGGACCGCCCGGAAGTCCGTCGCCACGACGCCCGAGCCTGCGTCGTACTGGGCCAGGTCCGGCGCGGTCTGGGCGCCCGACATGATCGTGGCCGGTTGCTCCCCCTGGAGAACGTCGGTGTTGAAGGCGGCCGAGACCGATTCGGCCAGGGCCGTGAACTTGCGCACGTCCGTGTTGCTGATGGCGTACATGACGACGAACAGGACCATCAGCAGGGTGATCATGTCGGCGTAGGTGAGGAGCCAGCGCTCCTCGTTGTCGTGCGGTCCCTCGACGGCGGCGCGGCGGCGCGGCATCAGGCGGCCTCCTCCGCGGCGCCGGGCGCCGCCGTCGGCGCGCTCGCGCTCGAGCTCGAGGTGGCCGGGGCCGCGGCGACGGGGCGAGCGTGCGCCTGGAGCTTGCGGGCGACGATGCGGGGGTTGTCGCCGGCCTGGATGGCCAGGATCGCGGCGAGGACCATCCGCCGCTCGGCCGCCTCCTCGGCGTCCTTGCGCTTCAGGTTGTTGGAGATCGGCAGCCAGGCGATGTTGGCAGTGCCGACGCCGATGAGGGTGGCGATGAAGGCGACCGCGATCGAGCGGCCGAGGTTGCTGGGGTCGTCGAGGTGGCTGAGCACATTGACCAGTCCCATGACCGTCCCGATGACGCCCATCGTCGGGGCGAAGCCGCCCATCTGGGCGAACATCGCGATGCCCTTGCCGTGGCGGGCCTGGGTAGCCTCGATCTCGGTCTCCAGGACCTCCTCGACGGTCTCGGGCTCCAGGCCGTCGATGACCATCTGCAGGCCGCGCCGGAGGAACGGGTCCTCCACCTGGTCGACGTCGGACTCCAAGGCCAGGAGGCCCTCGCGGCGGGCGCGCTCCGCGAAGTGGACGAGGCGGTCGCTCGTCGCGGCCATCTCGCTGACCCGCGGCTTGAGGGCGAGCGTGAAGAGCTTGGGGAAGGCCTTGAACTGGGCCAGGCCGGCCGAGGCGATGGTCGCCCCGAAGGTGCCGCCCAGGATGATCATCAGGGCCGACAGGTTGGCGAAGGCGGCCGGCGAGCCGCCCTCGATCATGTCGGCGACGAGCAGAGCGGCGAGAGCGACGACGATGCCGAGTCCGGCGTCCATCTCGACTCAGCCCCGCGCGTCGCGCGCGACGCGCATCGTCGCTCGGGCGGGGTGCTCGTAGCCCTTCGGGTCGTAGTCGCTCGGCGGGTCGTTGCGGCGGCGGCCGCCGAAGCGGGTGTCCGTGCGCAGCGAGCGCTGGTAGGCGTGGAACCGGTCCGCGACCATCGCCGCGGACTCGCGGACGAGCAGCTTCTTCCCGTCGGCCAGCGTCACGACGGTGTCGGGGGTCTCCTCGACGGTCTCGATCCGGTCGGGGTTGACGAGCAGGGGCGAGCCGTCGGGCCGGGTCAGTGGGATCACGGCGTCAGCTCAGGCTGCCGGTGAGGGCCAGGCGCATGAGGCCGGCCCGCGAGCGGATGTTGAGCTTCCGGCTCAGGTTCGCCCGATGGGCCTCGACGGTCTTGACCGACAGGACGAGCGAGTCGGCGATCTCGCGGTTCGAGAGGCCCTCGCCGATGAGGTAGAGCATCTCGCGCTCGCGCGGGGTGAGCAGCGCGAGCGGGCCGGTCTCGTCCTCGGCGGCCGCCGCGTCGCGGCCCGGCGCCCTCCCCTCCGAGGAGTCCGGCCCGAAGCCGGCGGCGACGGGGCCGAGGCCGTCTGTCGCGCGGCGGACCGCGACCAGGAACGCCTCGCGGCTGACGTTGTCGATGGCGATCGCGGCGTCGGCGCCGGCGGCGAGGCAGTCGCGAGCCGTCACGGGCTGGCCGCGGCCGACGAGGGCGATGAGCCGCGGGCGCGGCCACAGGCCGGCCAGCAGGCGGCAGGCCTCGGGGCCCTCAGCGGCGCCGTAGTCGAACAGGACGACGGTCGGGTGGAGCGCGGCCGCGACCCGGAACGCCTCGTAGACGGAGGCGGCGCTCGACACCTCACAGGCCGACCCGCTGGTCAGGAGGGCGGAGACGCCGGCCCGCACCACGTCGGCCCGGTGGACGATGAGGGCCTGCGTCGCGGCCCGGGTCGGGCGCGGCGGCGTGGCCACGGCGAGCGACTGGCGTCGCCGTTGGAGCGGGTACGTGGCGAGGGTCATCGTCGTCGTTGTCCCCTAGGGGTCGGGCAGCGGTCGGGTCGGCCGCGTCGAGTTCCGGGCGGCATCGTCGGCAGGGAATGGCCCTAGGGATATGCCCGTCTCGTGGCCGTCGTTCGGGGAGTTACTCTCGGCGGCCGACGCGGCGCTCGCGGTACCGCCGCCGACAGGACCTTCGGGGGCTCACGAGGCTGCGACGGTGCCGCCCCGCACCGTCACGCGCCCCGCACCGTCACGCGCCCCGCCCCGCCCCGGCAGCATCGCCCCGGAGGCCCTGAGAGCGCCCTCGGCGCGCCCGACCTCGCGTCCGGCCAGTTCTGTCACGAATCGCCCAGGACGATCCCCGGCACGGCATCGGGGCGGTGTTCCGGTCAGGTATCGGCCCGGTCGATGCTGGACGGGCAGGCGGGCGACGCAAGCCACATGCCCCCTGCCCGCCCGACTCGGCTCGGCCGCAACGACTCCGCAGCCGCCGCTTGCCCCGGGTGCGTCCGCCTAGAAGGCCCGCTCGTCCAGGGAATCGAGCTGCCGGATCCCCCGAACGGCGAAGCGATTCACGAGGGCCACGTCGGTCGCCCGGTCGCTGACGATGCGCCCGCTGCGGCGGACCAGCGCCTCCGTGACGGGGAAGAAGAGCGCGCCTGTGTGGTTGAGCATGAACTCCGGCGCGTTGCCCGGGAAGAGGTGGACGAGACCGCGCACCTCGAACCCACGCCCCTCTACGAGGACCGGGTAGCGGACCTTGTAGACGCGTCGCGCGGCGCGCTCCAGCGCGGTCACCGCGTCGAGGGCGCCGCCCAGCACGAGGTCGAGGTCGAACGGGTCGAGCAGGGCCTCGTCCTGGCGGACCGCGGCCGCCCAGCCGCTGCCGTGGGGCACCGAACTCACCTGCTCGGCAGTCAGCACGGCGCGACCGTTCAGCAGGTCCGACAGGCGCTGCTCGCCCCGGAGCACGGCGCTGATCGCGAGCGTCTCGGTCCAGGCCCGGAACGGGTGGCCGGGGAGCTGCGGGCGCAGCACCGGCACCGGCAGCGGCGGCTGCCGGACAGCGGGCGGGCTGTACCACAGGCTCATCGGAGACTCCTCGACCTGGGCCGGTCCGGACGGGCCGACTTCGGAGGCGACCGACCCGCGATCGCTCTCGCTGGGAGCGTCGGCCGGCTCGGCGATGGAGCACAGTGCCCGTTCGGGGAATGCGTGGCGCCCTCCACCGGGGTAGGTGTGCGCCCTCGGACGGCGGAGCCTACATCAATGAGGTCAAACTAGAGCGCTCCAGGCTGGCACGTTCAGTCTTGACTGAACAGCGCGAACCTGATAGCCTCCGGCAGTCGGTGTTCGCCACCCCGCACGCTCACCACCACCCCGACCCATCGGAGGCAGGCATGGACGCGCTCCGCCATGACGACGTCCGGCACCGCGCCCGGCGCCGGTTCCTCGAACAGGTCGGCCTGGCCTTCGAGTCGGTCCACCTACCGCGCATGGCCGGGCGGGTCCTCGGCGCGCTGCTGCTCGGGCCCACCGATGGCCTGACCGCCGGCGAGCTGACCGAGGCCCTGGGCGCCAGCAAGGGCTCGATCAGCTCGAGCACCCGCCTGCTCGAGCACTACGGCTTCGTCGACCGCGTCGTGCTGCCCGCCGACCGCCGGGACCGCTTCGCCATCCGGCCCGGCGCCTGGACCCGCGTCCTCGACGAGCGGTTCAGCCTCGTCCGCTCGCTGCGCGACCTCGCCGAGGAGGGGCTCACCCTGCTCGATCCCGGCGATGACCCCCGGCCGCTGTCCGAGGTCCGCGACATGTACGAGTTCCTCGACGACGCCTGGCCCGAACTGCTCGCCCGTTGGGAGCAGCGACGCAGGGACATGCAGCAGGAAGGAGGCCGGCCATGACGACCCTCGTCGGCCAGCCCGTCATCAGCACGACGAGCCTCACCAAGTCGTACGGCCGCTCCAGGGGCATCATCGACGTCGATCTGGAGGTCCGCGCCGGCGAGGTGTTCGGCTTCCTCGGCCCCAACGGCGCCGGCAAGACGACCACCATCCGGCTGCTGCTCGACCTCATCCGGCCGACCCGCGGCTCGGCCCGCGT
Source organism: Candidatus Limnocylindrales bacterium (assembly GCA_036392215.1). Lineage (GTDB taxonomy): Bacteria > Chloroflexota > Limnocylindria > Limnocylindrales > CSP1-4 > JAJYJO01. The sequence continues at coordinate 34,074 of DASVYJ010000123.1, forward strand.
GTTCGGCCTCGACGTCCACGGCGAGCGGATCGCCATCCACCGCCGGGTCAGCTACCTCTCCGGCGAGCTGTCGCTGTGGGGCGACCTGACCGGTGCCCAGCTGCTGACCTACCTCGCGAACCTCCGCGGCGGCGTCGACCCCGCCGAGATCCGGCGCCTCTCGGAGCGGCTGCAGGTCGAGCTCGACCGCCGCTTCAAGACCCTCAGCCGCGGCAACAAGCAGAAGATCGGCCTCGTGGCGGCCTTCATGGCCCGCCCCGAGCTCGTCATCCTGGACGAGCCGACGAGCGGCCTCGACCCGATCGTCCAGCAGGAGTTCGAGCGGCTGGTCGAGGAGGTCCGGGCCGACGGCCGGACGGTCTTCCTCTCCAGCCACATCCTGCCCGAGGTCGAGCACCTCTGCGACCGCGTCGGCATCATCCGCGAGGGCCGCCTGGTGACGGTCGAGGCGGTCGCCGAGCTCAAGCGGCGCGCCCTCCGTCGCCTGGAGCTGGACTTCGCTGCCGCCGTCCCGCCGGACCCGTTCCGGGCCGTGCCGGGCGTCCGCGATGTCGAGGTCCACGAGGGCGTCGTCCGCTGCACCGTGCAGGGCAGCCTCGACGCCCTGGTGAAGCTCGCCGCCCGCTACGAGGTGATCGATCTCCACGTCGTCGAGACGAGCCTCGAGGAGATCTTCCTCGCCTACTACGGGGAGGAGATGAACGGCCATGCTGCTGCGTAACGTCTTCCTGAAGAGCCTCCGCGACCTGCGCTGGCCGTCGTTCTGGACCGGCCTGGGCATGGCCGTCCTCGGCTTCTACTTCATGTGGCTGTACCCGACCTTCGGCAAGCAGCTCGACCTCCAGGCGATGGTGGACGCCTTCCCGCCGGCCATCAAAGCCCTCGTCGGCGGCTCCCTCATCGACCTGAGCAGCCCCGAGGGCTTCCTGAACATGGAGCTCTTCCCGCTCATGCTGCCGCTCATCCTGGGCGGCTTCGCGATGGCCGTCGCGAGCGGCGCGACCGCCGGCGAGGAGTCGCGCGGGACGCTCGACGTCCTGCTTGCCGCGCCGATCGGCCGGCTGCCCGTCCTCGTCGAGAAGGTCGCCGCCATCGTCCTGGCCACCGTCGCCGTCGCGGTCTGCCTGTTCGTCGCCATCTGGGGCGGGGCCGCCTTCACAGGGACCGCCCTGGCGCTCGACAAGGTCGCGGCTGCCGTGGCCCTTGCCACGCTCCTGGCCCTCGCCTTCGGCGCCCTGACGCTGGCCATCGCCGCGTTCACGGGCGAGCGCGCCGTCGCCCTCGGGATCGCCGGCGCCGTGCTCGTGGTGACCTACTTCGTGAACGCCCTCGCGCCGATGGTGGATGCGCTCGACCGCATCCGCGGCCTCTCCCCCTTCTACTACTACATCGGCAGCGACCCGGTCCGGAACGGGCTCGACGTCGGGCACGCGGCGATCCTCGGGGCGCTCGCCGTCACCCTGTTCGTCGTCGCCCTCGTCGCGTTCGAGCGGCGGGACCTGACGGCGTGAGGGAGGGTCCGGGTCGGGCAGCGGGCCGCGCACCGGCGACGGAGGACGTCGCCTACCGGGCGGAGACGCCGCCCGTGCCCGATTTCGCGGGGCTCTTCGCCTCCACCGGCTGGCTGCCGCCGGGGCGACCGTCCGCGGTCGAGCTCGAGCGCTCCCTCGCCGCCACGCTGTACGCGGTCTCGGCCTACGCCGAGGGGGTCCTCGTCGGGACCGGCCGGGTCGTCGGCGACGGCGTGCTCCACGGCCTGATCGCGGACGTGATCGTCGACCCGGCCTGGCAGGGTCGCGGGATCGGCTCGGGGATCGTCCGGCGCCTCGTCGCCGAGTGTCGTCGGCGCGGGATCGTCGACGTGCAGCTGTTCGCGGCGCGCGGCGCAGCGCCCTTCTACGAGCGGCTCGGGTTCGTGGCACGCCCCGACGGCGCGCCCGGGATGGAGCTGCTGGGGACCGAGGGTGTCGCCGGTCCGGACTGACCTGCCGGGCGCCACACGCGACGCCGGCGGCGGCGTCAGGACCGCGCGGCGGGCTCCCCGGGAACGGACGACGACGCGGGGCCCGGCGTGACCGCGTCCGGCGGCGAGGCGAGCCACGAGTCGGCGCGGCGCACCCAGGCCAGGGCGAGACCGCGGACGCGCCGTCGGAGCGTGGGCCGGGGCGGCGGGGCCCGGCGGAGCCGCGGGGCGGGCGACCGGCCCGCGGGCACCGGCACGGGCTCGACGACGGGCCCGGGAGCGGGTGCGGGGGCCGGAGCATCGATCGCGGGCACCGGCTCGGCGGCCGGGACGGGCTCGGGCGCAGGGCGGACGCGGCGTCGATCGGCGAACTCGGGGATCTCCGTCCAGTCTCGTGGTCGGGCCGACGCCGGGCGCCACTCGCGCAGCGCGTCGGTCACCTCGAGCGTGCCCTCGAACAGCGCCGCGAACGTCTCGCCATCGACCCGCTCGTGCTCCACGAGGTAGCCGGAGATCCGGCGCAGCCGCTCCATCTCCGCGACGAGGGTCGCCGTGGCCTGCTCATAGGCCTCGTCCAGGATGGCCCGGATGGCGCGGGTCGCGGCGGCCTGGACCTCGCTCGGCAGCGAGCCTCCGGGACGCGCGACGAGCAGCGAGAGCGTCCCCCGCCCTGACCGGCCGCCGTCGGCCGCCTCCGGGTCGCGGCCCATCCCCCAGCGCGTGACCATCGTCGTGGCGATCTGGTTCGCCTTCTCGAAGTCGTTCGAGGCGCCGCCGGTCACCTCCTGGAAGAGGAGCTCCTCGGCCGCCCGGCCGCCCATCAGGGCCACCAGCCGGGCGCGCAGGTCCGACTCGGCCGGCAGGTCGTTGTCCTCCTGGCTGCTGACGGTCACGCCGAGCGCATCGCCGTGGGCGAAGAGGCTGATCTCCTCCACCGTCCGCCGGTCGCCGTGTACCCGGCTGCAGATCGCGTGACCGACCTCGTGGGCGGCGATGATCGAGCGTTCCCGCTCGTCCATCGAGCGCTTCCGGCCGGTCCCGACGGCCACCTTGAGCCAGCCGTCGTGGAGGTCGTCGTTCTCGATCTCGGTGCCCTCGCGCCGCGCCGCGAAGATGGCGGCCTCGTTCAGCAGGTCGGCCAGCTGCGCGCCGCTGAAGCCGTAGGTCTTGCGGGCGAGGAGGTCGAGGTCGGCCGCGGCGGCCAGCGGCTTGCGCCGAGCGTGGACGTCGAGGATGGCCCGCCGGCCGACGACGTCGGGCAGGCCGACGTGGATCTTGCGGGTGAAGCGGCCCGGCCGCAGGACGGCCGAGTCGAGGACGTCGATGCGGTTCGTCGCGGCGATGACGATGAGGTCGTCCGTCGAGCTGAAGCCGTCCATCTCGACGAGCAGCTGGTTGAGCGTCTGCTCGCGCTCCTCGTGGCTGTTCTGGCCGCCCCGGGCCTTGCCGAGGGCGTCGAACTCATCGACGAAGATGACGCCGCGGCCGTGCTTCCGGGCCTGGCTGAAGAGGTCGCGCATCCGGCGCGCGCCGACGCCGACGTACTTCTCCACGAACTCGGAGCCCGAGGTGTAGTGGAAGGGCACGCCCGCCTCGGCGGCGACCGCCTTGGCCAGCATCGTCTTGCCGGTGCCGGGCGGGCCGTACAGCAGGATCCCCCGGGGGATGGTCGCTCCGAGGCGGCGGAACCGCTCCGGGGAGCGCAGGAAGTCGATCGCCTCGGTCAGCTCGAGCTTGGCCTCGTCGCAGCCGGCGACGTCCTCCATCCGGGCCAGTCGCGCCTCGGGTCGCGCCACCTTGCGGCCGCCGATCTCCTCGTCCGTCGCGCTCGGCGGCAGGATCGTCCGGAAGTTGGATGGGGTGTCGCGGCGGCCGCCGGTTGGCCGGGCCATGATCCGGACCATGACGACGAGCAGGACGACCATGAGGGCGATCGGCAGGACGAACGAGAGGAACGAGCGCAGGCCGTCGTCGGACGTCGGGCGCGTCGACGTCCCGCTCGCCTGCGCCGCCTGCCAGGCCTCATCGGTCAGGAGCTTCCCGTCGCCGAGCGCGGTCAGGGCGCTCAGCGCGTCCGCGCTCGAGACCGCCAGGCTGACCCGAACGACCTGGCCGGCGCGGGTCTTGGCGGCCAGCTCCCCCGCGTCCGCCGAGGCCGTCGCATCGCCACCGACGCTGACGGCCACGACGTCGCCCGCCTCGATGTGGCGCTGCAGCTCGAGCAGCGTCCAGGTCCCGCTGTAGCTGAACGAGGGAGCGGCCGTCGTCGGCGCGGCCGCGGGCGCCTGCGAGGCGGCGAGGACGGCGATGACGACAAGCGCCGCGAGCGCGACGAGACCCGAGGCGGCGAGTCGCGGGTTGCGACGCAGCACCGGCGGGATGGCGGCGGTCAGGCGGCGGAGGAGGTTCTGGCGCACGTTCGGGGTATCGGGCAGGAGTGGGGACGACCTGAGCCGGAGGCCGTGCGGTCCGGTGCGGCCAACGTACGTTGGGGGCGGAGGGGGGACAATCACCAACTGGTACCCGAGGGACCTACGTCGGATGGACGGGTCGTTCGGGGAGAGGCCTACCATCGCGCCATGGCAGCCCCCAGCCACGGCTCGATCGACCCCTCCGCCGGCTCTCGCGACACGCAGCCCGCCGGTCGGCCGACGGGCACCCTGTACGTCGGCACGAGCGGCTTCGCCTACCGCTCCTGGGCCCCGGCCTTCTACCCGGCCGGGGCGCGGGCCGACGACCTCCTCGGCTACTACTCGGCGCGGCTGCCGGCCTGCGAACTGAACAACACGTTCTACCGGCAGCCGTCGCCCGAGGCGGTCGCGGGCTGGGTCGCCGCGACGCCGTCCTCGTTCCGGTTCGCCGTCAAGGCGCAGCGAGGCGGGACCCTCCGGACGTTCGCCGACCCGTCGCCCGCCGCGCTCGCCTGGCTGACCGGCCCGCTGACCGCCTTCGGTGAGCGGCTCGGCACCGTCCTGTTCCGGATCCCGGGCCCGGTCCTCCGTGACGACGCGCGCCTCGCCGCGCTCCTCGCCGCCTGGCCGTCGGCGCTGCCGCTGACCGTGGAGGCCCAGGACGCGTCGTGGCAGGTGGACGAGACGTTCGCCGCGCTCGCGGCGGCCGGCGCGACGCTGTGCGTCACGGAGCTCGACGACCCGGCCGAGCCGCCGACGCTGCGCCTGACGGGCTCGTTCCTCTACGTGCGGCTGCGCCGCTCCGACTACGCGGCCGCCGAGCTCGCCGCCTGGGCCGCCCGTCTGCTGCCGTTCCTCGCGGACGGCCGCGACGCGTTCGTCTTCTTCCGCCACGACGAGGCGGGCGAGGCGCCCGGCCGGGCGCTGCGCCTCGCCGCGCTCGTCGCGGCCGAGCTCCCGGCGGCGGTGCCGCTCCCCGCGCCCGTCGGCGACGCCTGACGCGGGCCGCGCGAGGCCCGCTCGCGCCGACGGCGTCGGCGGCCGCTCGTACGATGGGCGCATGGACGAGCCGAACCCGTGGCGCCGGCTGAGCCGACGCGTCGCCTACGAGAACGCCTGGATCACGGTCTGGCACGACGAGGTCGTCCGGCCCGACGCGACGCCGGGCATCTACGGCGTCGTCCACTTCCCCTACCCCGCCACGGGCGTGGTCGCCCTCGACGACGAGGGCCGGGTCCTCCTCGTCGGCCAGTACCGCTACACGATGGACGCCTACAGCTGGGAGATCCCCGAGGGAGGCGGCGCCGCCGGCGAGACGCCGCTGGAGGGCGCGCAGCGGGAGTTGCGCGAAGAGACCGGCTACCGCGCTCGCGAGTGGCGCGAGCTCGGACGCTGCTGGACGTCGGACTCCGTCACGGACGAGCGGGCCTGGCTGTACGTCGCCCGTGACCTGGTGCCGGGCGAGGCGGCGCCGGAGGTGACGGAGCCCATCACCGTCCGCTGGGTCCCCTTCGACGAGGCCGTCGCGATGTGCCGCGACGGGCGGATCGTCGACGCGATGTCGATCTGCGCCCTCCAGTGGCTCGCCCTGGAGCGGCTGGCGTTTGAGGCGCCCTGAGTCTCGCGGCGGCGTCGCGGACGCCAGCGGAAGTCGCCGGCGCCGAGCCTTGCTCAGCGAACCGTGAGCAACTCCTCGCGCGACGTCCGCTGCGGCCCGAGCCGCTCGCTCACGAGCCACTCGAGCATCGTCGGGGTGAGGTTCTCCACCCCGAAGCGGTCGCGCAGTGCCGCGATGAGCGCGCCCTCCTCCCCGTCGACGATCCGCCAGGCAGGCGACTCCGGCTCGCAGGCCGCCTTGCGCGCGCGAGCCCAGCGGATGCGCAGGATCAGGTCCGGCGTCGATAGCTCGGCGACGGACCGACGTCGCCGATCACGGCGCAGCATCGTGGCACCTCCTCGTGCCCCCCGCGTCGCCGGGAGTGTGGCCGCCGCACGAGTGGCCGCACAGGGCCGAAGGTCCTGCCTCGGATGCCACCCGTCCGGGGACGCGCTCGTGCGATCGCCGTAGCCGGTCGGCCAGCGCGTGGTCGACCGGCGGCAGCGGCCGGGCGCGGTGCACCGGGCCGGGTCCGCGACGCGAACCACCCCTTGTCAGGCGCTCCGACACGGCGCAAGGTAGCCGCCTCGACCGGATGTCCGGTCGCGTCCCCAGGAGGCGTCCCATGGCAGACCACAAGCACGACGACCATCGCGGCGACTACGCCGAAGGCCAGTCCAGCACGCACGCCGACCCGACCGGGCTGATGGGCGACTACGCGCGCGGCCAGGAGAAGAAGGACCGCTCGACGGAGCCGCAGCACCGCGGCGACTACGCCGAGGGGCAGGAGCAGAGCCACACCGAGCCCGGTGCGTCGCGCGGCGACTTCGCCCGCGGCCAGGAGCAGGGCGACCGCTGACGCGTCGCCTGCGGCGGCCCCGGCTCCGCCGCGGACGGCACCGCCGCGGCCGCTCTGCGAACCTCGTCGGCCCTCGACCATGGTCGGGGGCCGACGCGCATCCGAACCGCGACCGTCCGACCGCGGATCGATCGACAGGGAGCGAGGGATGATCGACCGGCTGGCCCGCGTCGCCGACGTCCTCGAGCGCGCCGAGCGGACCCACGGCATCGTCACGGCCCGGACGAACGGGGCCGATCCCGAGTGGCCGCTCTTCTACGCCTGGTGGCTGCTGCGCTGGTCCGAGCTGCCCGAACTCCTGGCACCGGCCCCCGCCCCGACCATCAGCGTCCTTGCGGCGCGCCTGCTCGCCCTCGACGCCGACTATCGCCGCGCGGCGCCGCCCGAGCCATGGTCGATCGTCTACGCCCGCGCGCTGCTGGCCGACGCCGACGCTCGGCCATGAGGGTCTTGGAGCGGGAGACGGGTCTCGAACCCGCGACATTCAGCTTGGAAGGCTGACGCTCTACCGACTGAGCTACTCCCGCTCGGGGCACCATCGGCGTCCGGCGACCGGCGCCCCTGAAACCTAGCACAGGCGGGGTCGGACGCGAGTCCGGTCGATCGCATGTGCCACCAAGGGATCGCACCTGACCCGGGCGATAGCTCCAGCCGCCGAAGCCCCGTCGACCTACCGTCCCACCCCATGAACCCCCCGGTTCCGTCCCGCCGAGAGCCGTGGTAGACCTTTCCCGCCCTGTCCCGCGCGGGGGCACGGAAGGGTCGCCGGCCGAGGCGCCGGCAGCACCGATGAGGGCCACGTCCCAGTCGCGTCCCGGCTCGCCTGCCGGCGCGTCGTGGTCCTGTTCGGTGTCTGGACGACCGGGCGCGCGTCCCGCCGGTCGTCTCCAGGCCTTCGGGCGCAGGAGGTCCCGTCCCGTGCGTCGTCGCGTCCTCACGCTCGGAGCCGCGCTCGTGCTCGCCCTCACGATCGCGATACCCGTCACCGCTTCCAGCCCGCCCTTCACCGTCATCGCGGGCGGTCTCCACAACCCGCGCGGCCTGACCTTCGGGCCGGGCGGCCGACTCTACGTCGCCGAGGCCGGCACGGGCACCGGCGGTGCCGTCCCTCACGTCGGCCACGACGGCGCCATCCTGGAGATCACCGACCCGGCCGGCGCGAGCCCCTCGCTGCGGACCGTCGTCTCGGGCCTCCTCTCGCTCGGCTCGCCCGAGGGGGATGTCCTCGGCGTCGACGGCATCTCCGCCCACGGCAACGGCGGCATCTACGCGATCATGGGTGAGTCTCCCGACGCCTCCGGGCAGGCTGGCGCGGGCGCCCTCTGGAAGGTGACCACCGGCGGCTCCGCGAAGATGGTCGCCAACGTCGGCGCGACCGACTACGCCTGGACCGCTGCCCATGCAGGCCTCGTTCCCGGCCAGTTCCCCGACGCGAACCCGTACGGGATCCTCGCCCTGCCCGACCGCCAGTACGTCGCCGACGCTGGCTCGAACACGCTCGACGCGGTGCTGGCGGACGGGACCGTCCAAGTCCTGGCCTTCTTCCCCAACGACCCCATCTCGGATGCCACGCCGACCTGCGTCGCACAGGGACCGGACGGGGCCCTCTACGTCGGCACGCTCGACCTCGTCGCCAGCGCTGTCCTGGGTCCGTCCGCCAAGGTGTACCGCATCGATCCGGCGACCCTGTCCGGTCACCAGGTCCGGATGCTCGGCCCGGCCGACGTCTGGGCCAGCGGCCTCGAGCCGATCAACGGCTGCGCGTTCGGCCCGAACGGCGCCCTGTACGTCTCCCAGCTTTTCACCAGCATCAGCATCGGCCCGAACGGACCCCAGCCAGCCGGCGGAGACGTCGTCAAGCTGCCCTTCGCGCACCCAGCGACCCACGTCTCGCTGACGGGCGGCAGCCTCCCGCTCGCGGGCGGGGTCACGGTGGCCGGCGACGGCACGGTCTACGCCGTCGGGCTGACGGCCTTCGCCCCGACCGGGTTCGTGGCGCGCCTGACCGAGCGCTGACCATCCCGACATCGCTGCAAGCGCGGAGCGCCCCGGCCGAAGACCTCTTTCGGCCGGGGCGCTCCGCTGCGGCGGGCTCGAAGCCGCGTATGGTGGCGGACGTCGGATCGCACCTGGAGGGGAGCCGTGGAAGGCTATCGCACGACCGTCTCGCGCTGGCGCCACCCGGTGAACATCGCCCTGCACGCCAACGCCCCGCTCGGCGTCCGGATCGCCAACGCGGTGACGGGGTTCATGGGCTCGTGGAAGTTCATCGTCATCCAGACCCTGGTCGTGGCGGCCTGGGTCCTGGGGAACGTGTACCTGATCTTCCACTTCGACCCCTACCCGTTCATCTTCCTGAACCTCGCCTTCAGCACGCAGGCGGCCTACGCGGCGCCGCTGATCCTGCTCGCCAGCAACCAGGCGGCGGTACGTGACCGGGCGACCCTCGAGCACGCCGCCGCCGAGGCGCAGGAAGCCGACCAGAAGGACGACGCCGTCCTCGAGCGTCTCGAGCGCATCGAGGCGCTGCTCGCCGGCCTGACCGCACCGCGAGACTGAGCGGCGCCAGCGGGCTGGCGAGATGCGACCACGTCCGCCGCCGGAGCGCCAGGCCGACTCTGCGTGGTCGGCCTCGACGTCCGGCGGCCGCACGGCGGCACCGGCTGGCGCCCGTCACCACACGGCGGCCGGCGACGGACTGGCGTAGCGATCGGCAGCCTCGGCTGCCTCGGCAGCGAGGAGCCGGCGCTTCCACTCGAGCCCCCAGCGGTAGCCGTGGAGGCGGCCGTCCGAGCCGACGGCGCGATGGCAGGGCACCACGAGCGCCAGCGGGTTGGCGGCGCAGGCGGCCCCGACGGCCCGCGCGGCGCCGGGCGCGCCGATCTCGACCGCGAGCGCGGCGTACGTCCGCGTCTGCCCGGCAGGGATCCGTCGCAGAGCGTCCCAGACGCGGCGGCGGAACGACGAGGCGGGCAGGTCCAGGGGCAGCGACCCGGCTTCGAGCGTGGCGCGGCCCGCCGCGAGGTCGGCGACGACGGCCGCCGCCCGGGCGAGCCGGCCGTCGTCGCGGACGAGCTCCGCCGGGGCGACGTCGGCCCGCAGGCCTTCGAGCAGCGGGGCCATGTCCGCGCCGAGCCGCACCGCGCACAGGCCCCGCTCCGTGGCTGCGAGCAGGGCGACGCCGCCATCGACGGGCACCGCGGTCCACGCGACGCGCTGGCCGGGTCGTGCAGCCGGGGCGAGCGTTCGGGGCATCGCCGGAGCGTACCGCTCACCGGCGCGTCGGGGGGCGGCCCCGTACCCTTGCCGGCGATGGCCGAGCCCGTCCCGACCCCGGACCAGGCGCCACCCGCGGCGTCGCCTTCGACCCGCCGCCGCTCGCCCTCCCGCGTCCGGGGCATGCTGCTGGACCCCGAGCCCCTCCGCCGCGACCCCGAGTTCCGCCTCGTCTGGACGGCCCAGCTGCTCAGCAACCTCGGCCGCCAGGTCACCCTCGTGGCGCTGCCGACCCAGCTCTACCTGTTGACCCGCTCGCCG
>DASVYJ010000124.1:0-2073 GCA_036392215.1 Candidatus Limnocylindrales bacterium
GCCCCGACCGGCTGGGCCGCCTACGTCCCGCCACCCGAGCCCGGTCCGCGCTTCGCCCTGCGGGTCGAGCGGAGCTCCGTCCCCGGCGTCCGCGCCGTCGTCCTCGGCACGTTCGACCTGCTCCGCTCGGCCGACCGCGAGCTGCGCGCCGGCTCCGTCCACATCGTCGTCCAGCTCTGGCTCATCGGCCTGCCCCTCGTCCTCGTCGCCTGGGGCCTCCTCGTCGCCTACGGCCCGGTCATCGCCGAGCTCGAGGCCGGCAAGCGCCTCGCCGAGTCGCCGCTGACCGGCGCGGAGGTCTCGTCCATCCTGGCGGTCTCGCTGCTGGCCGCGCTCGGGCTGGTCGCCCTCAGCCTGGAATCCCAGCTGCTGGCGGCTATCGGCCTCGCTGCCCGCCGGATGGGCGCGCCGATCGACCTGCCCTCCGCCGTCGAGCTCAGCCGGCGCCGGTTCTGGCCGCTCGTGCGGGCGACGCTGGCGGTGTTCATCTTCGCAAGCCTGCCGGCCGCCGTCGTCTCGGTGACGGTGGCCGCCGCCCTGGGCGCCCAACGCTTCCTCGTCGCGCAGACCGCCCAGCTGGTGACGGGGCTGCTGATCGGGACGCCCTTCACCTACACCGCGGTCGCATGCGCCGTGGCGGGCTACGGTGCAGTGGACGCGATCCGCGTCTCGTTCCGCCTCGCCGCCCGGCGCTGGCGGCTCGCCTTCGCCGTGGCCGTCCTCAGGTACCTCGCCCAGCTCCTCGTCCAGCTGGCCGCCTCGTCGGGCCTCGACGCGCTGGCCAGCGTCGCGGCCGCCCTCCACCCGCACGTACCGGGCGCCGTCGTCGGCGCGGTCCTGGGACTGGGCCTGGCGGCGGTGCTGCTGGTCGTGGCCGGGGCGCTCGTCTTCGCCGTGAACGTCGCCGCGGTCGCGCCCCAGGTCGTGGCCTACGCGGCCCTGGCGGGGCTCCCGACGGAGGGGCCCGAGGCGGACCTCGGGGCCGGGCTGCGGCCCACGCGCCGGATCTCCCGGCCGATGCTCGCCGCGATCGTGCTCGCCTTCGTGGCCGCGATCCCGCCGACCTGGGCCGGCATCGAGGTCCTGCTCCGCTCCTGATCCGGCCCGCGGGCAGGCCTCGCCCCGCTCGCCCGGTCAGTCCGCGCCCAGCTCGTGCAGTCGCCGGTCGTCGATGCCGGCGTGGTGGGCGAGCTCGTGGACGACCGTCCGCCGGACCTCGTCGGCGAGCTCGACCGGATCGGGGAAGTCCTCTTCGAGCGGCAGCCGGAAGAGCGTGATCTTGTTGGGGAACACGCTCCAGTCGGCGGCCCACTCGGTCCGCGGCGTGCCCTCGTACAGCCCGTAGAGCGTCTCGTCGGGGCCCAGGCCGTTCTCGCGCAGCTGGTGGGGGCTCGGCTCGTCGTCGATGACGATGGCGACCTCGTCGAGCAGGCCGTCGAAGGGCGGCGGGATGTCGGCCAGGGCGATGTCCACGAGGTCCTCGAAGCGGCGGGGCAGCGGACGCGGCCCGGAACGGATCGGGCGGCGGCGGCGAGCCTGGACCCCTCGGCGGCGCTTCGGCATGGCGGGCCTATCCTACGGGCCCCCGGACGCCCGCGGACGGCGGGGCGCGAGAGGTCCGCTCGGTCGCCCGAGGAGCAGCCGCGGCGGTAGGATGCCGCAGGAGGAGGCCAGCGCGATGCCCGACCGATCGCCCGAGACGCCCGCGTCGACCAGCGGCCGGCACCTGCCGGCGGACGTCCGTCGCCTCGTCGCGGAGATCGAGGCCGGCGAGGACGAGGGCCCCGCCCTCGGCGATGGGAACGTCCCGGTTCCGGCTGGGGCACGGCCGCGGTCGAACGGCCGGATCGAGCACGCCGTCCGCCAGATCCTGACCGAGATCGGGGAGGACCCCCAGCGCGAGGGCCTGCTCCGGACGCCGGAGCGGATGCACCGGATGTGGCTGGAGCTGACCTGCGGCTACCAGGTCGACCCCGAGCGGCTCATCAACGGCGCGGTGTTCGACGTCGGCTACAGCGAGATGGTCGTCGTCCGGGACATCGAGTTCTACTCGCTCTGCGAGCACCACATGCT
>DASVYJ010000125.1:0-41780 GCA_036392215.1 Candidatus Limnocylindrales bacterium
CGTCGGCAACCGGTCGGAGGCGTACGACCCGACGGTGCCCCAAGGGGCGGTGATGGCGCAGAGCATCGCGGCCGGCACCCAGGTCGCCCCGAAGGCGGCCCTCGACTACACGATCTCGAAGGGCCCCAGCCCCACGCCGACCACGACGCCGACGCCCACGCCGACGCCCACACCGGTCCCGACGCCCGTGCCCACGCCGGTCCCGACGCCCGTGCCCACGCCGGTCCTGACTCCGCCGCCGGCTTCGGTGCCCCTACCCACTGGGAGCGCGCCGGTCTGATCTCGCGCACGGCGGCGCGCGGGCCACAGCGCCGTTGCGGCCCGGCCCGGACCGAACGGACGGTCGAGCGACTCAGGCCTCCGGCTCGTCCCAGAGGCCGCGCAGGCCGCGGACCTCGACCCGGCTCCGTCGCTCGACGAGCGGGGCGATGACGCCCAGGATGGCCTCCCCCTCCTCGCCCGCGACGGCCGACTCCCAGCAGGCCCGCTGCTCGTCGCCGTGGAGCGGGTCGCGGTGCCGGTCGAGGCCGCAGAAGCCGGCATAGCCAAGGCCGGGCAGGGCGACCGAGCGGCGGAAGTGGCGGCAGGTCCCGCAGCTCGTCGTGGAGCGGTGGCAGACCCAGCAGCGCGCCGTCTCCGCCTGGGGGGTCCCGCAGTGCGGGCAGCGCCACGTCGGCATGGCTGGATGGTAGCTGCGCCAGGAGTCGTTGTCACCGTCGTTCCGACGTAGCCGGGGCGCCGCGCCGGGCCGCTCAGGGGGTGATCGTGATCGCCGCTCGGGGCGCCGCGCTGCCCTCGGTGGCCGTCGTCAGCTGGGCCGTCGCCAGGCCCGTCAGGCCGACCGTGGCGGCGTTCGGCGGCAGGATGTACGGCCAGGTCGCGCTTCCCGTCGCGTCGGTCGTCGCCTCCTGGATGACGGCTGCGACGCCCGGGATGGTGATCGCGAACGTCACGCTGCCGCCCACGACCGGGGACCCGTCGGGCGCGGTCGCGTGGAGCGTCAGGACGATCGTCCCGCCGGCCTTCGCGCTGACCCGGTTCGGGACCGCGGTCAGCGTCGCCAGGAGCTGGCCCGTGCTGCGCTGCACGCTCAGGACGGTCGACGTCACGTTGCCCGCCTGGTCCGTCGCCCGCACCGTGATCCCGTTCGTCCCGGGGGCGAGGGCGATCGTCAGGCGGAACGTTCCGTCGGCGGCCGCGGTCCCGTTCGCCGTCGCCGCGTTGGCCTCGTCGCGGGCCGTCAGCGCGCTGGCCGGCTCGGTCTTACCGGCGATGGTCAGACTGGCCGTGGCGACCACGGCGCCGTCCTTGGGGGCGCCGATCGCGATCGTCGGCGGGGTCGTGTCGAGGATGTAGCTCACGACGGCCGACTGGCCCGTCTCGCGGCCGTCGCCGGCGAGCGTGGCGGCGAAGTCGTTCTCGCCCGCGACGAGGGGCACGGCGGCGAACGTGAAGGCCGAGGTCGCGCCGACAGGTTGCTCGCCGACGAGGGCGGGCGCCGCGCCATGGGTGACCCGATAGAGGCGGATCGTGTAGCCCTTGGTGCCCGCGAGCAGGAGCGGCACCGTCCCGCGCACGTCGACGGTCGGCTGGTTCGTGGCCCCCCTCGCCGGCGGCGAGAGCGTCGGCGCGTCGAAGCCGGCGGCGATCGACGGTGCTTCGGTGGCGCTCGACGGGGCGAGCCGCTCGAGGACGCCCCGGAAGGCCGAGCCGACGCCGCCCACGGTCTCGCCGAGGAGGCCGGTCCCGGTCAGCAGGACCGCCACGCCGAGGATCACGATCGCGCCGGCGAGGAGCAGGCTAGCCGGCAGCGGCAGCCGCCCGGCCGGCTCGAGCCGACGACGGCCGGTCAGCCGGCCCGATGCAGGCGGCGCCGGCCTGATCGGGGCGCGCGGGCGCGGCCGACCGTCGGAGGGCGGTCTGGGGCGGACGTGGGCGGGCCGACGGGAGCGCATCGCCATCGCTGACGATTGTCGCACGGCGGCTGCGCCGAGCGGGGCGCTGCACCCGCGCGCCCCCCGTCCGGCACGGTCCTTCGTGCTCGGCTGCGTCACCGCTCGCCGCGCCGACTCGTTGTCGAGCGATGTACTCTGCAGCGGTGAGCGCGCGTCCGGGACCGTGCGCGTGGGATGGGAGAGGGCGCCGAGTGGAGGCACGGGACCCAGCGCCGCGGCCGGCCCGGCCGCCGGCCCGAGGGGCCGGGGGATCGGGGCCGGTCCGTGAGGCTGTCCGGCCAGCTCCTGTCCCGCCGCCGGCGCGGCGACCGGACGGGCGTCCGCACCTCTCGGTCTATCAGCAGGCGCCCGACCGCTCCGGCCGCCCGGCGGCCCTCGGCCCCCAGGGCGGGGCCCGACCCGGCTTCGGCCTGCCGAATCTCCGCCGCAACGTCTGCCCGCACTTCTACATGACCGGGACGCGCGGGGCCATCCCGATCCAGGCGCCCCACCTGCTGAAGGCCCTCATCCGCCAGGAGCAGAACATCTCGCGCTGCCAGCTGCGCGGCGGGGTCCACCTGGAGCAGGGGTACGTCAGCGACGTCTGCCTGAGCCCGCGTTTCAACCAGTGCGTCTTCTATGAGGACGAACTGACGAAGGGGTGAGCCTGACCTACGCCCAGGCCCTGGCCGAGCTCCAGTCGCGCGGCCGGTTCGGGATCCGCCTCGGCCTGGCACGCACCCGGGCACTGCTGCACGGTCTGGGTGACCCGCAGCGGGCCTTCCGCGGCGCCCTCATCGGGGGCACGAACGGCAAGGGCAGCGTCCTCGCCCTGACCGCGGCGGCCGTCCGGACCGCGGGACTCCGCGCCGGCGAGACCCCCAAGCCGCACCTCGTCACGTACCGCGAGCGGTTGCAGGTCGGGGGCGAGCTGGTCGACCCCGACACGCTGGCGCGCCTCGTGCAGCGGATCGTGCCCGTCGCAGCGCGGGTGGCCCGCCGCCACGGCGAGCCGACCGAGTTCGAGCTGCTGACGGCGCTCACCTTCGCCTGGTTCGCCGAGCGCGGCGTGGACCTCGCGCTGGTCGAGGTCGGCCTGGGCGGCCGCCTCGACGCGACGCACGCCTGGGACGGCGGCGTGGCGGCTATCACCAACGTCGCCCTCGACCACACCGACCGGCTCGGCCCGACCATCCCGCTCATCGCCCGCGAGAAGGCCGCGATCATCGTCGCCGGGGACGTGGCCGTGACCGGCGCGAGCGGCGAGGCCCTGCCCGTCATCACGCGGCAGGCACGCCGCGTCGGCGCGCCGCTCACCGTCGTCTCGCCGGCGCCGCTCGTCGGCTGGGACCGCGACGGGATCACCGTGGAGCTGCCGCGCCTCGGCGCGACACGGGTCGGGCTGCGGGGCCGGCACCAGGCCGCCAACGTCGCGGTGGCGGACGCCGTCCTCGACGCGCTCGAGGCCGCCGGCATCGCCGCGGTCCCGCCAGATGCCAGGCGGGCGGGCTATGCCGAGGCTCGGTGGCCGGGCCGCCTGGAGCTGGTCGAGACGCCCGACGTCGAGGTCCTCCTCGACGGCGCCCACAACCCGGCCGGGGCGGCCGTCCTCGCGACGGCCCTCGACGACCTGCGGCCGTACCTGCGGCCCGGGCCGCTGACGCTCCTCGGCGCGGTGATGGCCGACAAGGACGCGGCCGGGATCGTCGACGCCCTGGCCGCCTCCCCGGCCCTCCAGGACGCGAGCGTCGTGACGACCGCGGTCAGCGAGCGGAGCCTCGGCCCGGAGCGCCTCGCGGCGCTGTGGCGGGATCGGCTGCCGGGGCTGCGGCGCGCCACTGCCCTCCCCGGAGCCGAGGCTGCCATGGACGTCGCGCTCGGCACCGCGGCCCAGGCAGGCGGCCCGCTGGTCGTGACGGGCTCGCTCTACCTCGTCGGCGCGGTCCGTGCCCGGCTCGTCGACGATCCCCGACTGCGGGACCCGGACGGACAGGACGGGGCCGCGGGCACGCCGCCGCTCGCCCTCGGCGCTCCCGCCGTGGCCGCCTCGGGCGAGGCTGGCCGGTGACCGGCGAGCGGGCGCTCCCCGTCGAGCGCGGCATCGTCCCGCCCGACCCGGCCCACGGCGGCGGCGCCGCCACGCCCTCGTTCGCTCTCCCGGCCGCGACCGGCCCGCTCGCGGCGGGCCTGCCCGGCCCGCCGGCCCCGACGCGGATCGGCGGCCGGCGCTTCGAGTGGGGCAGCCGGACGTACGTGATGGGGATCGTGAACGTGACGCCGGACTCGTTCTCCGGCGACGGCCTGCTCGCGGCGGCGGGTCGTCCCCCGGCCCGGGACCCCGATGCGCTCGTCGCCGCGGCCGTCGCCCAGGGCCGGCGCATGGTCGAGGAAGGCGCCGACATCCTCGACGTCGGCGGGGAGTCGAGCCGGCCGGGCCACGCCAGCGTCGACGAGGCCGAGGAGCGGCGCCGGGTCGTCCCGGTGGTGGCCGCCCTACGCGAGGCCCTGCCCGACGTGCCGCTCAGCATCGACACGGTCAAGCCGGCCGTCGCCGCGGCCGCTCTCGACGTCGGGGCGGACCTGATCAACGACGTCTGGGGCGTCGCCGAGGATGACGCGCTGGCCCGCCTCGCCGGGGAGCGTCACGTCCCCCTGGTCGTGATGCACAACCGGGCCGAGGCGCGCTACACGAACCTGCTGGCCGAGATCCTGGCGGACCTCCAGCGCGCCATCGAGCGAGCCCTCGGTGCGCGGGTCGCCTGGGACGACCTGATCGTCGATCCCGGCTTCGGCTTCGGCAAGGCGCCCGTCCACAACCTCGCCCTCCTCCGCGACCTGGCCAGCCTGCGGCTGCTGGGCCGGCCCGTCCTCCTCGGCACCTCCCGCAAGTCGACCTTGGGCAAGGTCCTGGACCTGCCGGCCGAGGAGCGGCTCGAGGCGACCCTGGCCACGACGGCGCTCGGCATCTCGGCCGGGGTCGACATCGTCCGCGTCCACGACGTCCGCCCGAACGTCCGCGTCGCCCGCATGAGCGACGCCATCCTCCGGGGTGCCAGCCGCCCCGACCCGAGCCAGGGAGGCGGCGGGTGAGCGACCGGATCCTGCTCCACGACATGGTCTTCCAGGGCCGCCACGGGGTCCAGGAGCGCGAGCAGCGCGAGGCGCAGCCGTTCGAGGTGGACGTCGAGCTGCTGCTCAACCTCCAGCCGGCCGGGGTCGACGACGACCTGGCGCGGACGGTCGACTACGGCGAGGTCTTCGAGCTCTGCCGCTCGGTCGTGGAGTCGACGAGCTTCCGCCTCATCGAGGCGCTCGCCGAGGCGATCGCCCACGAGATCCTGGCGGCGTTCCCGGTCGTCGAGGTCGGCGTCCGCGTCCGCAAGCCGAAGGTGCCCCTGCCGGGCACGCTCGCCTACGCCGGGGTCGAGATCTGGCGGCGCCGGAGCGGGCCGGAGCGGCGGCCGAGCTGAGGTGTCCCGTGCCCCGGCCGCGGGGTCAGCGTCCGGAGGCTGAGAAGGGAACGCCGGCCGACCCGAGGGGGAGGTCGACCGGCGTGGGGACGTGCGGGAGGACGCGCGCTCTGGCGAGCGCCCCGCTCAGAGGTTCGGTGGTCGGGTGCCGAGGGTGACCTCGACGGTCATCGTCTTGCCGTCCCGGTAGAGCTCGACCGTCACGGTCTTGCCCGGGGCGAACTGGGTCAGGATGTCCTCGAGGGGATGCTCGTTGTCGATGGCGATGCCCTCGACCGAGGTGATGATGTCGCCCGCGCGGATGCCGGCCTTGTCGGCCGGGCTCCCGCTGACCACGGCCGGCGAGGCCTGGTCGCCGATGACATAGGCGCCGTGGTCGAGGGACAGGTGCTCGGTCTGCTGGACCTGCAGGTCGATCTGCTCGTAGCGGATGCCGACCCACGGTCGGACGAGCTTCTCGCCGGCCAGGGCCTGCTGCATGATCGGGCGGGCGAGGTTGATCGGGATGGCGAAGCCGATGCCCTCGGCGGTCTTGGCCACGGCGGTGTTGATGCCGATGACCTGGCCGGCGGAGTCGAGGAGCGCCCCGCCGCTGTTGCCGGGGTTGATGGCCGCGTCGGTCTGGATGAGCCCGTGGAGGTTCACCGGCTGGCCGGTCTGGTCGTCGGTGACCTGGATGGTCCGGCCCAGGGCCGAGACGATGCCGCTCGTCACGGTGTTCGTGTAGTTGCCCAGCGGGCTGCCGATGGCGACCGACAGCTGGCCGACCTTGAGGCTGCCCGAGTCGCCGATCGGGGCCGTCGGCAACCCGCTCGACTCGACCTTCACGATGGCCAGGTCGGTCAGCGTGTCGATGCCGTAGATCGTGGCGTCGAAGGTCCGGCCGTCCTTGAGCTTGACGCTCAGCTTGTCGCTGCCCGCCACGACGTGGCGGTTGGTCAGGATCCAGCCGCGGGCGTCGAAGATGATGCCCGAGCCCACGCCCTGCTGGACGTCCGTGCCGGGATTGGCGAAGGGGTTCGCGTTGCCGGCCGCGGTCGAGCTCGTGATCGTCACGATGGCCGGGCTCACCTTCTGGGCGACGGTGATGACGGCGGACGACTCGTCGATCGTCACGGGCTGGTGGTTCGTCGTCGTGTCGACGGAGGTGGCGGCGCCGGGCGTCACCGCGGCGGCGCGGTCGAGGGCGCCCGACGCGCGCAGCGCGAGGTACGTGCCGCCGGAGGCGAGGACCGCGGAGATGAGGGAGACCGCGAGCAGGGCGCCGAGGATGCCGCCGCCGCGCCGGGATCGCACGGGCTGGGCCGTGACCGGGCCGACCGGGGCTGGCTCGAACCAGGCTTCGGGCGTCGCCGGCGCTCCCGGACCCCACGCCGCGCGCTGCCATTCGGGCCGTGCCTCGGGGACGGGAGCGTAGCGCTGGGTGAGCTCGGCCTCGGTCCCGCTCGGCCAGACGGGCGCTGGGCTGGCCGCCGGCTGCCCGTCAGCGGGCTCGACCGGATCCGGGCTCGGCGTCTGATACTCATCCGACATTCGTGTTGTCCTGCTTCGCTCTGGGCTGTGCGGTCGATCGGTCGGCGGGCCTGGGGATCGTACCCGCCCCTCGTGGTGATCGCTGTCGGCGCGTCCCGGTAACGGGCCGAGCGCGTCGGGTGGCCCGTCCGGACGCCGGTCCGGGACGATCCGGCAGCGATCTCGACTAGCGTGCCGGGGCTTGGTTGCGCCGCGCGTCGGGGGACGGTGAAGAATCCGCCACGTTCGCCGGGGCGGCCTCGCCACCGAGTCCGACGCGTGCCGCCGGCGCATCCGGTGCCGCCGCCGGCGCATCCGGTGCGGGCGAGGTTCCCGGCCCCGCCCCCGCCCCCGTGGTCGGCACGGCATCATCTGGTTCCCGCCCGGCGGCGGCACCCGCGGCCGGCTCCTCGTCCACCGGCGCGGCCAGCGCCCCGGCCCGCCGCGGGTCGCGCGGCAGGACGACCCGGAACGTGGAGCCGTGGCCGAGGCGGCTCTCGACGCCGATCCGCCCGCCGTGCATCTCGACGATCGAGCGGGCGATCGCCAGCCCGAGCCCGCTGCCGCTGCCGCGCGCCTCGTTCGCCAGTGAGCCCCGGTAGAACCGCTCGAAGATGTGGGGCAGCTCGGCGGCGTCGATGCCCACGCCGGTGTCGCTCACCTCGATCCGTGCCCCGTCGGACGTGGCCGCCAGGGCGACCCGGACGGCGCCACCGCGGGGCGTGAACTTCAGGGAGTTGCTCAACAGGTTGCCGACGACCTGGCCGACACGGGGCGGGTCGTGACGGATCCGGAGCGGCTGGTTGGGCAGCTCGAGCCGCAGGTCGACGCCCCGGCGGCGCGCCGGCAGCTCGGCCTGCTCGACGGCGGTCTCGACGGTCGCCCGGAGGTCCTCGGGGCGCAGGTCGAGCTCGAGGAGCCCGGAGTCGAGCTTGGAGAGCTCGAGCAGGTTGTGGGCGAGCCAGTCGAGGCGCTCGATCTGCTGGCGGCTCGACTCGAGGAACTCGGCGCGCGTCTCGGGATCCTCGACGGCTCCCTCCTGGAGCAGCTCGTTGAACGTCCGCAGGGCGGCGAGCGGCGTCCGCAACTCGTGCGAGACGTCAGCCAGGAAGTCGCGGCTGCGGTCCCGGTCGCGCCGGATGATCGCCATCGACTCCTCGACGCGCTCGGCCATGGCGTTGAACTGCCGCGACAGCTCGGCGGTCTCGACCGTGCCGCCGACCGTCCAGGCATCCGGGACTCGGCGGCTCAGGTCGCCCTCGGCGAGGCCGCGCGAGGCCTCGGTGAGCCGCCGCAGGGGCGCCGCGAAACGCCGCGCCAGCAGGGCCGCCACGCCGACGGCGACGAGCAGAGCAGCGAGGCCGGCGACGGCGAGCAGCCCCGCCACGGCCGCGAGTGTGGACGCCCGCGTCGTGTACGGGTTCGCCAGGGTGACCTCGAGGGCCCACGGGAAGAGCGGGTCGTCGTCGACCTTGAAGAAGGCGTTCGGATCGGTGGCGATCGAGTCCCGGGCCTGGCCCCGGCTCGGCGGGTCGCTGAGGCGGGCCGTGAACGAGGCGTTCCCGGCGGGCACGAAGACGTCGCCCCGGGAGCCGTGGGAGTACGTGCCGAAGACGATCCGGACGTCGGCCTGGGCGACCTTGTTGGCGATGCCGGGCAGCAGGTCGGCCGAGCGGAAGGCGGTCCGCACGGACGGGTTGAGGACGCCGTCGGGGGTGACGACGACGTTCTCGGTGCTCGACTGCGACTCGGTCGCCTGGACGGCGAACGACTTGGCGATGTTGGCGACCGCCGTCGCCCGCAGCTCGAGGTTCGCCTTCTCCTGCTGGTAGAAGTAGTCGTCGAGGCGGTTGAGGACGACGACCCCGACGAGGGCCAGGGTCAGGGCGACGACGCCGACGAAGGCGAGCGAGAGGCGGCCCTGCAGCGAGCGGGGCATGCCCGGCGGCCAGGGCTGCGCCGCGGCGCGCTCCGCCGGGCTGTCGTCAGCGCTCGGCGAACGCGTACCCGGCTCCCCGGACGGTCAGCACGAAGACGGGGGCGGAGGGGTCGTCCTCGATCTTCTCGCGCAGGTGGCTGACGTGGACGTTGATCGTCTTCTCGTCCTGGTCCAGCGCCTCGTAGTCGCGGATGAGCTCGAGCAGCTCGCGCCGTGAGAACACCCGGCCGGGCCTGCTCGCCAGGTGGCGCAGGATCTCGAACTCGGTGGCGGTCAGCGAGACGCGCCGCTGGCCGCGCTGGACGCGGCGCCGCTCGAGGTCGATGAGCAGGTCGCGGTGGCGGATCACGCGGCCGCCGACCGCGTCGGCAAGGTCGCCGTATGCACGCCGCAGGAGGGCCTTGATCCGGCTCATCAGCTCGCGCAGGCCGAACGGCTTCGTGACGTAGTCGTCGGCGCCCAGCTCCAGGCCGATGACCTTGTCGACCTCGTCGTCCCGGGCCGTCAGGATGAGCACGGGCGCCTTGGAGCCCGCCGCGCGGAGCCGGCGGAGGACCTCGAAGCCGTCCATCCCGGGCAGGCGGACGTCGAGCACGATCAGGTCCGGCGCCTGGGTCGTCGCGAAGTCGAGCCCCTCCTCGCCCGACCGGGCGACGGCGACCTGGTAGCCCTCCTGCTGGAGCGCGTACTGGATCCCCCTCGCGACGGCGTATTCGTCCTCGACGATCAGGATGGTGGCGGCCATCGCGGCCATGCTACACCGCGCTCCGGCGCCGGCCGGGCCGGCCCCGCGCCGGCCGCTCCGCCCGGCGAGCGTGGTACGCTTGCGGCTCGCCCTGGGGCGCCCCGGGACCGCTCCGTCCCGCGCCGAGCCGCCGCCCCGCCGGAGCAGACACAGAGGATCCTCCACCGTGACCAGCGCCCACCCCACCCTGGCCGCGACCGGCCGCGACGTCACCGGCAAGCAGGTCGCCAGCCTCCGCCGCGCCGGCCGGCTGCCCGCCGTCGTGTTCGGCCATGGCTCGCCGTCAGTCAACGTCTCCGTCGACGCGCACGAGTTCGACCAGCTGCGCAAGCACATCGGCCCGACGACGCTCATCGACCTCAAGGTCGACGGCGGCCGGGCGCGCAAGGCCCTCGTCCACTCGGTCCAGTACCACCCGGTCACGCGACGTCCGCTGCACGCCGACCTCTTCCTCGTCCGGATGACGGAGGAGCTGACGGTCGACGTCCAGATCCACCTGGTCGGGGAGTCGGAGGCCGTGGCCCGGAAGGGCGGCACGCTTCTCCACGCCCTCGACACGGTCAAGGTCCGCGCCCTGCCGGACCACCTGCCGCAGGCCCTCGAGGTCTCCGTCGAGTCGCTCGTCGATTTCGAAAGGACCCTCCACGTCCGCGACCTGCCGATCCCGACCGGGGTCACGCTCCTCACGGACCCCGACGAGGTCGTGGCCAAGGTCCTCCCGCCGCGGCTCGAGGAGGAGGTCCCGACCGTCGCCGAGGCGGCCGAGGCGGCCGAGGCTGCCGAGGGCGCCGGGGGTGCCGGGGAGTCGGCCGAGGGCGGCGCCGAGCCGGAGGCTCGACAGCCCGAGGGCTGAGCCCCGGAGTCGGCCGCTCGAGGTCTTCCGCAGCCGGCGGTCTGCCGGACCCCAGGCTCCCACGGCGGTGCCGCGGAACGCCGTGCTGTCGGCGCCCGCCCCCGAGGCGGGGACGGCTCGAGTCCCGCGCCCATGCCCGCCGCACCCGCGCGGGCCTGATCGCGGAGCATCAGGCGGGCGGCGCCGCTCCGGCGATGAGCCGCGGCGTCTCGGCCAGCAGGTCCAGGAAGCCAGCCACGGCCGGCCCGGCCGGCCCCGCGTCACGCGGCCGCATGGCCACGATCGGGCGGTGGACCGGCGGCGCGCCGTCGACGGCCACGGGCCGCAGGCTGCGCCGGGCGATCTCGGCGGCCACGGCCGTGTTCGGCAGCAGGGCGACGCCAAGGCCCTGCTCGACCATCTTCTTGGCCGCCTCGATGTTGTCGAGCTCCATCACCCCCCGTGGGGCCACCCCCGCCTCGCGGAAGATCGCGTTCGTGAGGTCGTAGTAGCTCGAGGTCCGGTCGAACAGGATCAGCCGCGCCTCGCTGAGCCGCTCCAGGCTGACCCGCCCCGCCTCGGCGAACGGGTGGCCCGGCTCCGCGACCAGGACCAGCTCGTCCTCGTAGATCGGTCGCGCCTCGACGTGCTGGTGGCGGATGCGGCGGCCGACGCCGACCTGGACCTCGCCCCGGGCGACCATCTCGACGACCTCCTCCGAGTGGCCGGTCCGCACCACGAGGCGGACCCTCGGGAAGCGCTCGGTGAAGCGGACGAGGATCGAGGGCAGGACGTACGTGCTCACCGCCGGCGCCGCGCCCAGCGTGAGCTCGCCCGCCCCGCCGCTGCGCATCTCGGCCAGCAGCTCCCGGCCCCCCTGCAGGGACGCCATGGCGCGCTCGGCGTAGGGCAGGAACGCCCGCCCCGCATCGGTCAGCTGGACGCCGCGCCGGGTGCGGACGAAGAGCTGCTCGCCGAGCTCGGCCTCGAGCTGCTGGAGCCGGACGGTCAGGGCGGGCTGGCTGACGAAGAGGCCGGCTGCGGCCCGGCTGACGCTGCCCTGGCGCGCGACCTCCAGGAAGCCTTCGACGTGGGCGAGCTGCATCGGACACCTCGGGACGCGGAGGAGCGATAGGTGGAAGTTATAGCAGACATCAGGAGGTTCGATTGGACCGATGGCTGCTTGCCGGGTAGTCTGCCTCTCCTATCGAACGGACCGAAGCGGAGGCGTCCCATGCGCGGTCGGATCGACTCCCCATTCCAGCGTTCCCAGCGCCCGCCGCGGGCGCGGTGGGAACAGGCCCGCGGTGCCATCGCCCGCCGGCACGAACTGCTCGGCGGACGGGCGGTCCCGGTGCTCTGGCCCGCGGGCCAGGGCGACGACGCGGTCGCACTCGGCGCGCCCTCGAGCGCCGAGGTCGCCGAGTGCGCCTGCCCGGAGTTCTGCGAACGCGACCACGCCAACGAATAGGCGCGCCCGATGGACGACTCCGCCGAGTACGGCCTCGGGCCGAATCGCGCGCCCCGCGACGCATCCGCCTCGCTGCCGGCCGGCTTCCTCGACTTCCTCGCCCCCCTCCACGCCCGGCTGACGCCGCGCCAGCAGCGTCTCGTCGCCCGTCGCCGGGCCCGGCTCCTGGCGGCCCACGGCGGGCAGCAGCCCGAGCATCGTCCCTCCCTCGCCCCGCCCGAGCGGCGGCGGCCCGTGGAGCTGCCCGACTGGGTGGGCGACCAGCGCAACCAGATGACCGGCCCGGCCGACGACGCCGAGCTCTCGGTCAAGCTCGTCAACTCCGGCGCGCCCGGGGTCATGCTCGACCTCGAGGACTCGATGGCCAACGCCTGGCCGCACCTCCGGGCCGGTGTCGCCAACGCGGTGGCCGCGCTCCACGGCGAGCTGTCGTATGAGGACCGGAAGCGGGGCCGAACGGTCCGCGTCGAGCAGGGCCCGACGGCCATCTTCGTGCGCCCGCGAGGCCTCCACCTCAGCCAGGCCGGCATCGTCGGCGGGGAGCTCGTGGCCGCCTCACTGTTCGACGTCGCCCTCGTCGCCTTCCTCGTCGAGCCCGATCGGCTGCGCCATCCGCTCGCCTTCTACATCCCCAAATCCGAGTCGGCCGAGGAGGCCGCCTGGTGGCGTGACCTGTTCGACTCGATCGAGGCGGCACGAGGCTGGCCGAACGGCTGGATCAGGGCGATGGCCCTCGTCGAGTCCCACCCGCTGGCCCACGAGGTCGAGCCGTTCGTCGACGAGCTGCGCGACCGCCTCGTCGGGCTCAACCTCGGCCGCTGGGACTACATGGCCAGCCTCATCCACTTCCAGCTGGCCGACCCCCGCTGGGTCCTGCCGGACCGCAACACGATCCCCCACGATGTGCCGTTCTTCCAGCGCCTCCGGGAGCATCTCGTGGAGGTCTGCCACCGGCGGGGCATCCTCGCCATCGGCGGGATGACCGCGCTCTACCCGAGTCGCGACGACCCGGAGCTCAATGCCCGCGCCCTGGAGGTCCTCGAGCGCGACAAGCGGAACGAGGCCGAGGTCGGGATGGACGGCGCCTGGACGGGGCACCCCGATCAGAACGAGATCGCCGTGGCCCAGTTCCCCGCCCCGAACCAGCTCGACCGGCCGGGCAGCGGCCCCGGCGCCGTCGAGTGCCCGGACCTGCGGCCGCTCCCCGAGGGCGTGGGGCGGCGCTCCCTGGACGGGACGCGGGCCGCCGTCCGCACGACCATCCGCTACCGGGCCGGGGTCCTCGCCGGTCGCGGGGCGAGCCTCCTCGACGGCTACATGGAGGATCTGGCGACCGACCGGATCTACCGGCTCATGCTCGCCCAGCGCCTCCGCCACAGCTCGACGGTGCCGATCGCCGACGACGGGCAGCGGCCCATCCGGCACACCCCAGAGCTGCTGACGCGGCTCTACGACGAAGAGCTCGAGCGGGTCCTCGCCAGCCCGCCGACGCGCTCCGACAGCGCGACGCCGGACCAGTACCGGGCCGGTCGCCGGCTGGCCGAGGCGATGGTCCGGGCCGGCGAGTTCGACCCCTGCTGAGACCGTGGCGCCCGCCACCCCGACCCAAGGAGCGTCCCCATGACCGCCATCCACGATCCCGCGACCACTCGCCGCCGCGGGGCGGCCGCGACCCCTCGCCGCGCGACCCGGGTCGCACCGGCGGCACTGCCGCAGCGCGACCGCGACGCCGCGCGGGCCGACCTCGTCGCGAGCCCGCTCCTGCCGGACGGCTTCCTCGTCCCCGCCTCGCGCTGGACGCGCCCGTCGACCCGGATGCGGGAGCTGCTGCGGACCGAGCCGTACCTCTTCGGGCCCGGGGTCTACGACCCGTTCGGGGCCGAGCTGGTGATGTACCACGGCTTCAAGGCCATCTACTTCAGCGGCTACTCGTTCGCCATCGGCCACGTCGGGACGACCGACATGGACCTCTACACGGGCACCGAGATCGCCGAGGCCGCTCGGCGGACCGTGAGCGCGCTCCGGAAGTTCCAGCTGACGATGGCGGTGGGCGACCCGGAGAAGGGCATCGCCCCGCGCCACCTCGAGATCCCGCCGGTCATCGTCGACATGGACGCGGGCTATGGCAACATCTTCAACGTCCAGCGCACCGCCGAGCTGTATGTCAGCGCCGGGGTCGCCGCGGCCCACCTGGAGGACCAGGTCCTGCCCAAGCGCTGCGGCCACATCGGCGGCAAGGCGCTCGTCCCGGTCGACGAGATGATCGGCAAGCTGCGGATGCTCCGGGCCGTCGCGGACGACCTGGGCGACGAGGACTTCGTGGTCATCGCGCGGACCGACGGCCTCTCGGCGGTCGACGCGCCCGAGCCGCAGCGCGGCCTCGAGCTGGCGATCGAGCGCGGCCTGCGCTACCTCGACTCGGGCATCCCGGACCTCCTGTGGTGCGAGTTCCCGACGTCGGACCGCGGGCCGGTCGAGACGTTCACCACGGAGATCCGGCGCCGCTTCCCGGACGCCCGCTTCGCCTTCAACTGGTCGTCGTCGTTCAAGTGGTTCAACGATCCCGCGCCGCTCACCTTCGCCGAGCTCGGCGAGATGGGTGTCGGCTTCATCTTCATCACCCTCGGCGGCCAGCACGCCAACGGCCTCGGCCTCTCGACGCTGCTGGCGGCGATGGCCGAGCGCCAGGAGCAGGGGTACATCGAGCTGCAGCGCCAGGAGTGGGCGGCGGACCGCGACGTGCCGACCCGCTCCCACCACGTCTTCTCCGGGGTGCCGTACCACCACCTGATGGGCGAGGCGTACGGTGCGTCTCGGCTGGGGCGGCGCTTCGTCGAGGAGCTGCCGGCCGAGAAGGTCGTCTAGGGGCCGCCGGTCAGGCGCCGCGGCAGGCGCGGCCGTCAGGCGCGGCGTCAGGCGCGATCGGCGACGAGTGCTGCGACGGGCGCTCGGAAGCGGAACGCTGCCGGCGGCAGCACCGCGAGCCGACGGCGGAACGCCGCCTCGAACGCCGCCCGCCGTTCCGCGGGGAGCGGCGCCAGGACGTCCTCTTCGCGGTATCCGCGGTAGGCCGCGTAGTCGTCCGGCGTCCAGTCCCAGGCGACCTCGTCCAGCTCTGCGTGGACCCGCCGGAAGCCGGCCCGGCGCAGCTCGTCGGCCGCGGTGCGGAGCGATCGGAAGTCGCCGGCCCGCGGCTCCTGCTCGTCCGGCGGCTCGACGCCGACTTCCTCGAACGCGTCGGCGAGGGCGTCCTCGGGGGCGAAGGCCGTCTCGTCGCGCATCCAGCCGACGAGGGTGAGGGTCGCTCCGGGCCGCAGGACCCGCGCCAGCTCGGCAAGGACGGGGCCCCGCTCGGGGACGAGCTGGACGACGAACGAGGAGACGGCAGCGTCGAACGAGGCAGCGGGGAAGGGGAGCGCGTCCGCCTCCCCGCGAACGAAGGTCAGCCGGCGCCGGGCGGCGGCCGGCAGGACGGCGGCCTCGTCGCGCGCGACCGCCAGCATCCCGGCCGAGACGTCGAGCCCGGTGACGCGGGCCGCGGGCCAGCGCTCCACGGCGGCGCGGGCCAGGGTGCCGGTCCCGGTCCCCAGGTCGAGCACGTCCAGCGGCTCCCCGGGAAGTCCCGGCATGCGCCGTTCCAGGCGGTCCAGCACGCGCCGCGCCGTCGGGGCGAGGACGGGCGCCCACCAGCGGCGATAGCCGGCGGCGTGGCGGTCGTAGCGCGAGACGAGGCTGACGGGCGCGGCCGAGGCGGTCACGCGGACCATCCTGCCACGTCCGACGGAGCGGTCCCGACCCGGGCCGCGGCGCGGCCCACGTACGATGGCCGCGTGAGCGCCAGTCCTGCCTCTCCCCTCGTCGCCTCGCCCCGCGCCCGCCTCGACCGCTCGCTGCCCGTCCTGGGCGCCTTCGCCGTCGGCGCCATCGCCTATGGTGGGCTGTACTGCTTCCCGCCACTCTCGCTCGCCTTCGCCCGCGACTTCGGCGTCGGCCGCGCCCTGGCCGTCACCCCGTGGACCGTCTTCCTGCTCGTCACGGCGCTGTCGAGCCCGCTCCTCGGCCGCGCCTATGACGTCATCCTCGACCGCCAGCTCCTGCTGGCAGGCATGCTCGTCCTGGCCGTCGGCTGGCTGGCCGCGAGTGTGGCGCCCGACATCGGCCTGCTGACCCTGGCCTACGGCATCTTCCTGGCGGTCGGCCTCGAGCTCGTCTTCGTCGGCACGACGACGGCCATCGCCCGGCGCTATGCGGGTGTGGCGGGCCTCGCCCTCGGGGTGGCCTACGCCGGCCCAGGCGTGGGCGTCGCGATCGCGCTGCCCGTCGTCACGGCCGTCCTCCGCGGGACGGACTGGCGGGTCGTCACGGCCGGCTTCGCCGCGCTCTCGCTCGTCGGCATCCCGTTCGTGCTCCTCATGACCAGCGGCCCGGCGATCGTCGTCCCGCTCCGCGAGCCGCCCGGCCCGCGGCCGGAACCGGAGCCGCGTCGCCGGCCGGTCCGGCTCGACCTGGCCGACGAGCAGGCCCACGGCATCCTCCGCGAGACGTCCGCTCCGGGCGCCATCGGCGCGGCCCAGGAACACGGACCGCGGCCGGGTCGGCGGGGTGCCGAAGGCCTTCGCCGGACGCTTCGGACCCGTCGCTTCTGGCTCCTGTTCGTGGCCGCCGCCGGCATCGGCGCCGCGGACGAGGGCGTCTTCCAGGCCTTCCTGCCCCACGCCACGGGACGGGGCATGAGCGAGGGCCTGGCCGCCGAGGCGCTTGCCCTGCAGTCGCTCGCCTACGTCGTCGGGCAGATCGCGGGCGGCGCCCTGTCGGACCGCGTCGGCCGCCGCTTCGTCGGGGTCGTGATCGCCCTGGCCACGATCGGCGGGCTGACGGGGGCATTCGCCGGATCGGGCGACGCGCCCGCCCTCGCCATCGGCGGGCTCGCCGTCCACGGCTTCGGGCTCGGGGCGACCATCGCCATCCGCTCGGCGGCCTTCAGCGACGTCTTCGGCGGCGCCGACTTCGGGGCGCTCTTCGGGGTCCTGGCCATCGCCTACCCCACGGGCGGGATCGTGGCCACCGAGATCGGCGCCGTCGGCTTCGACCGGCTGGGCACCTACTGGCCGGCCTACTGGACCGCCGTCGTCTCGATGGCGCTCTGGGCCGTCGGGCTGTGGGTCGCCGGGCCGCGCCGGCACGGCCTCCGGGCGCGGCTCGTCCGGCTCCGCGACCGCCTCACCTCCTAGTCCGCCTCGATCCGGCTGGGAGTCCAGAGCGGCCTGGCTCGTCTCGGCGCCGTTGCGGCCCCAGCGCACCGACGCGATTCATCAGCTGTAGAATTCATCGGTCGATGAACGGGTCGGACGGGCCGCCCGGACGCGACGACGACCGCGGGAGGCAGCGATGGCCGAAGCGGCCCGACTGGCGAGCCCGGGTGCCGCGCCGGCGATCCGGGCGGCCGGGCTGGTCAAGACATTCGGGACCATCCGGGCCGTGGACGGGGTGAGCTTCGAGCTGGCCCCCGGCGGCATCTACGGCCTGCTCGGACCGAACGGCTCCGGCAAGACGACCCTCATCCGCCTGCTGACCGGCCTCGCCCGGCCGACGGCGGGCATGGCCGAGATCCTGGGGACGCGGATGCCCTCCCGCTCCGCGCTCGCCCGGATCGGCTACATGACGCAGAGCGACGGCATCTACCCGGCCCTGACGGTGGGCGAGAACAGCCGCTTCTTCGCCGCCGCGTATGGCGTACGGGACGAAGGGGCTCGCCGCGAGGCGCTCGGGCTGGTCGATCTCGCGGACCGCGAGTCGTCCGTCGCGGGGACGCTCTCGGGCGGCCAGCGACGCCGCCTGTCGCTGGCCTGCGCCCTCATCCACCGGCCGCCGGTCGTCTTCCTGGACGAGCCGACCGTCGGCGTGGACCCGCTCCTGCGGGTCCAGTTCTGGACCCATTTCCGACGCCTCGCCGAGACGGGCACGACGATCGTCGTCTCGAGCCACGTCATGGACGAGGCGGACCGCTGCGACGAGCTGCTCTTCGTCCGGGCCGGCCGCGTCATCGCCCGCGGCGCGCCGGGGGTCCTGCGGGCCGAGGCCGGCACGAGCGACCTGGAGCAGGCCTTCCTCCGCTTCGCCGGGGAGGCGGCGGCATGAGCGGCCGTCGGATCGTCGCCCTGTTCCGGCGCGTCGTCCAGGAGATCCGCCGCGACCGCCCGTCGCTCGCCCTCCTCTTCGTCGCCCCGATCCTCATCACCGGCCTGCTCACCTTCATCCTGCGCGAGGGCCAGGCGCCGACGGTGCACGCCGTGCTCGTCAACGACGCGGGCCCCGCCGGCGCGGCCTTCGCCGGCGCCCTCGGTCCGACGCTCGAGGCCGCGGGCGGCAGCCTGCGGACGGTGACCGACGAGGCGACCGCCAGAGCGGCCGTCGCGGACGGCTCGGCCGACCTCGCCGTCGTCCTGCCCGCAGACCTCGTCTCGAGCGGTCGACCGACGGTGACGGTCATCACCGAGGGCCTCGACCCGTCGGGAGAGGGGGGTCAGCTCGGCTCGCTGCAGAAGGCCCTCCTCGCAGCTGCCTCCGCCGGCTCGGGTCGGCAACCCCCGGCGGTCCAGCACGTGACGGTCTACGGCACGCCCAGCAGCGATCCGATGGCGAACTTCGCCCCGGCGATGGTCGCCTTCTTCGCCTACTTCTTCGTCTACCTCCTGACCGGCGTCAGCTTCCTGCGGGAGCGGACCGGCGGTACCCTCGAGCGCCTGATGGCGACGCCGGTCGCTCGCGGCGAGGTCGTCCTTGGCTACACCCTCGGCTTCGCCCTGTTCGCCACGCTCCAGGTGGCCCTGCTCATGACCTGGGTGCTGGGGACGGTCCGCGTCGGCGCCCTCGGGCCGTTGCCCGCGTTCTCGATCGGACTGGGCATCGCCGTCGGCGGCAACCCGCTGATGGCGTTCCTGGTCGTGCTCCTGCTCGCGGTCGGCGCCGTGAGCCTGGGCATCTTCCTCTCGACCTTCGCCCGGACCGAGCTGCAGATCATCCAGTTCATCCCGGTCGTGCTCGTCCCCCAGTTCCTGCTCTCGGGCGTGCTCTTCCCGGTCAGCAGCCTGCCCTCGGTCATCCAGCCCTTCGTGTCGTTCATGCCGCTCTCCTACGCCGTGGACGGGCTCCGCCAGGTCTTCGTCCGCGGCGCCGACCTCGGTGTGGGCGCCCTCCAGGTGGACCTGGGTGTGCTCGTCCTGGTCGCCGCCTTCTTCGCGACGGTCGCCTCGTGGACGATCCGCCGGGAGGTCGCGTGAACGACGCCAGCGGCGCGGGCGGCGGCCGCCGCCCAGCAGTGACGTCCGGAGCGGGCGATACCCGGACGCCGGCGCAGACCTCGCGCCGCCGGCGGTCACCGGCGCGCACCGGGCGACGGCCCGGCGCTGCCGACACCCGCGGCCGCATCCTCCTGGCCGCGCGGGCGGCGTTCGGCCAATCGGGCTACGAGGCGACGACGATCCGGAAGGTCGCCGCGGCCGCCGGCGTGGACCCCGCCCTCGTCCATCACTACTTCGGGACCAAGCAGCAGCTGTTCGGCGCGGCGATGCAGTTCCCGGTCGACCTCGAGGCGGTCGTGCCAGGCCTGCTGGCCGGGCCGTCGACGGGGCTCGGCGAGCGGGTCGTCCGCTTCTGGCTCGGCCTCTGGGACGACCCGGCGAGTCGGCCCGTCGTCCTCGCCCTGCTCCGTTCCGCGGCCACGGACCCGGTCGCCGCGGCGATGCTCCGCCAGGTCCTCACGGACGGGCCGCTGCACGCGATGGCGACCGCGATCGACCTGCCCGAGGCGCGCCTCCGGGCGGCGCTCGTCGGGTCGCAGCTCGTGGGCCTCGCCATGGCGCGAGCCGTGGTCGCGGTCGAGCCCCTCGCCTCGGCGTCGTCCGAGACGCTCGTCCGGGCCGTCGCGCCGACGGTCCAGCGCTACCTGACGGGCACGCTCGAGCTCGGCGAGCCGCAGGGGCGCGACGCGCAGGGGCGCGAGCGGTCCGGCTGAGCGTCAGTCCGCGGCCGCGTCCGCCAGGCGCCGGATCTCCCCGGCGATCGCGGCCACGAAGGCGTCCAGCGACGCGGCCACGACCGGCGACAGTCCGGACCCGACGCCGACGGACGCGATACCGAGGCCGACGAACGAGCCCCGCGGCAGCGTCCCGCCGAGGACCTCCGCGAGCGCGACGACCTGCTCGGCCGGCAGGCCGTGGGTCGAGAACGGGGCCGCACCGCCGCGGGCCACTTCGGTCAGCGGCAGGATCACGACCTCGCCCGGGGAGACGCCCGCGGCGGCGTCCACGACGAGGCAGGCGGCGCGGGACGGCACGTCGAGGAGGGCCTCCACCTCGAGCTGGCCCACCTCGCGGATCTCGGCCAGCCCGGCCGGGTCCGCGGGCAGCCGACGGACCGCCAGCAGCCCCACCGCGTCGTCGCCGCGATCGGCGGCGCCGCAGGCCAGGACCCGGACAGGGCGCCGGCCGCCCGGGTCCTCCATCCCGTCCCTCGCGACCCGATCAGTCGCGCTCGACCTCGAGCCTCAGGAAGTGCGTCGCACAGCTGATGCAGGGGTCGTAGCTCCGGATGAGCTGCTCGAGGCGGACCGTCGCCTCGGCGTGGGGCAGGTCGAGGACCGACGGCGCGAACTCGGCCAGGTCGCGCTCGATCGCACCCTGGTTCTGGCTCGTCGGCGGGACGATCTGGCAGGCGCTGACCAGGCCGCGCTCATCCACCTCGTAGCGATGCCAGCAGAGGCCGCGCGGCGCCTCGGTGCCCCAGGCCGCCACCCCGGGCCGCGCCGTCCACGGCTCCAGGCCGCGGACCGGAGGCCGGTACGCCTCGACGATGTCGCGGGCCTCCGCCGCGGCGTGGATGAGCTCCACGGCGCGGGCGGCGATGCTCCAGTAGGGGTTGCGGCGGATCGCGCCGGCCAGGCCAGAGGCGGCCAGCGCCTCCTTCGCCAAGGGGTGGAGCTGGTCGGCGCAGAGGGTGACGCGGGCGGCCGGCCCGAGCTGGTAGACACGCCCGTCGTGGGTCCGGGCGTGGAGCGCGTTGGTGCCCTCCAGGTGCTGCTCCGCGAACAGGTCCCGCCAGCCCTGGACGGGCGCGTCCATCCCGTCGGACGAGACGATCCGCCCACCGAGCATCGGGTACTCCGCGTCGTGGCGGAGCGAGACGTAGAGCGGCTCGCGCTCGAAGACGGGGGCGTCGAGGCCCGCCACGACCTTGAGCGTCTCGAGCGACTGGGTGACGGCGGCCTCGAGCGGCTTGCGGAGCGGCTCCAGGTCCGCCGGCCGCGGGACCCGCGAGAAGCCGCCGACCCGGACGCTCACCGGGTGGATCGGCCGGCCGCCGAGGATGCGCATGATCTCGTTGCCGGTCCGCTTGAGGGCGAGGCCCTGCTCGACGAGCGCGCGGTGGTCGCGGGCCATGCTGATCGCGCTGTCGTAGCCCAGGAAGTCCGGGGCATGGAGCATGTAGACGTGGAGGGCGTGGCTCTCGATCCACTCGCCGGCGTAGAGCAGGCGGCGAAGGGCCCGGACCTGGGGGTCGACGGTGACCCCGAAGAGGTCCTCGAAGGCCTGGGCGGCGCCGAACTGGTAGGCGATCGGGCAGATGCCGCAGATACGGGTGACGATGTCGAGGACCTCGTTCGGCGTCCGGCCGACGACGAGTCGCTCGAAGTAGCGGGGCGCCTCGAAGATGGACAGGCGGGCCTCGCGGACCTCGCCGTCGCTGATGCGGAGCTTCAGCGAGCCCTCACCCTCGACGCGGGCGATGCCCTCGACCTCGAAGTGGTAGTCGCCTGCCCTGGTCTCAGCGCCGTGCATCAGTCACCTGGCTCTCTCATGCAGCCCGCGATGCGGGCCCCACTGCGGATGGAGGGTGCCCCCACGATCCCGGCCGAGCCAGTGCCATTCGTCGCGCCGGGGGTGGCCCCAAGCTCCGTGACGAGGCTGCGGAACGGCTCGGCATAGGCGGTGAACCCGGCGAACAAGCGGCCCACGTCGGCCGGCGCCGCGCCGCCCCCGACGAGCCAGCAGGTGAGGCTCGCCGCGTTGGCGTTCTCGCGCGGGCCGAAGCAGGCGAAGCAGCCGCGGTCGTAGGCCGGGCAGAGGGCGGTGCAGCCGGTCTGGGTCAGTGGCCCGAGGCAGGCGCCACGGCCCGAGACCATCACGCAGACGGTCCCGCGCCGCTTGCACTCCATGCAGACCGCCTCGTCCGGCAGCCACGGCCGGCGGCCGATGTTGAGCGCGGTGAGCAGCTCGACGAGCTGGCCGGCGTCGATCGGGCAGCCCCGCAGCTCGGCGTCCACCGCGACGTGGTCGCGGATCGGCGTCGCCGTGGCCAGCGACTCGATGAACTCGGGGTGGGCGTAGACGGCCGCCCGCACCTCGTCGTGGTCCTGCCAGTTCCGGAGCGCCTGGATGCCGCCGGCCGTCGCGCAGGCCCCGATCGTCACCAGCAGCTTCGACTGGCGCCGCAGCTCCTGGATCTGCTCCGCCTGCTCGGGGGTGCTGATGGAGCCTTCGACGAGGCAGATGTCGAACGGCCCGGTCGAGCGCGACGAGGAGGCCTCGGCGAACTCGACGATCTGGAACCGCTCGGTCAGCTCGAGCAGCTCGTCCTCCAGGTCCAGCAGCGTCAGCTGACAGCCGTCGCAGGAGGCCATCTTGATGACCCCGATGCGCGGCTTCGGCCCCAGGGCGCCCATCAGATGCCCTCCCGGCCGAACGTGTCGCCGAGGTGCGACAGCTGGAAGACGGGGCCGTCCTTGCAGACGAAGAAGCGGCCCATCTGGCAGTGGCCGCACAGGCCGATGCCGCACTCCATGTGCCGCTCCATGGTCACGTAGACGCGGTCGGGGGTGATCGCCTTGCCGGCCAGCGCGGTGGCGGTCGCTTCCATCATCCGCTCGGGGCCGCAGACGAAGGCGACGGCGTTCGAGCCGTCCCAGGTCGCCTGGTGGATCGCGCTGACGGTCGAGCGGGCGGCGCCGCCCGAGGTGGTCACCGACGCACCCCGACCCGGCAGCCAGCGGCAGACGAGGTCGAGGTCATCGCGGGCAGCCCAGGCCTCCAGCTCGTCGCGGAAGAGCATGTCGGCCGCGGTCCGGGCGCCGTAGTAGAGGTGGAACTCGCCGAACCGGGCCCGGTCGGCCAGGACCGCGTCGATCAGCGGCCGCAGCGGGGCCAGGCCGCTGCCGCCGGTGACCACGACGATGTCCCGGCCCGCCGCGACGTCCACCGGCCAGCCCACCCCCACGGGGCCGCGGATGCCGACCTCGGCGCCCGGCTCCAGTCCGACGAGGGCCGTGGTCGCCGGGCCGGCCGACCGGATGGTCAGGCAGACGCCGTCGGGCGGCAGGTAGCGCGAGACCGAGATGGCGGCCGGCGGGAAGGCCGGCAGGGCGACCATCAGGAACTGGCCGGGCCGGCCGGCGGCATGGACGTCGTCCAGGCCGGCGAGCGTCAGCGTCCACGTGTCCCCGGTCTCCTGCCGCTTGTCGACGACGCGGGTCGGCACGTACTCCTGGGGCACGACCGGGACGTCCTCGACGGCGGCGGGGAGGGGCGGCGCGGGCACGGCCGGGGCGATCGCCAGGAGCTCCTCGCGCACGTCGATGCCCACGGGGCACCAGGTGATGCAGCGGCCGCAGCCGACGCAGCCGGACGAGCCGAACTGGTCCCACCACGTCGCGAACTTGTGGGTCAGCCACTGGCGGTACCGGTCCTGGACCCGGGCCCGGAAGTTGCCGCCGGCGACCTTGGCGAAGCCCGGGTTGAAGCAGGAGTCCCAGATCCGGCGGCTCTCGGCGTCGCGGCCGTCGAGGTCGCCGACCCGCTCGATCGACGAGCAGAAGCAGGTCGGGCAGACGAGGGTGCAGTTGGCGCAGGAGAGGCAGCGCTCGGCCACCTCCGCCCAGCGCGGGCTGTCGAGCTTGGCCAGCAGTCGGTCGTGCAGGCCGGCGGTCGGCAGCGGGTCGCCGATGCGGGCCCGGACCGCGGCGGTCTGCTGGGCCGCGGCGACGGCCTGGTCCACCGTGGCCGCGGTGACGGGCAGGCGCTCCAGAAGGGCGGTCCCGGTCGGCGAGCCCGACTCGAGGATGAAGCCCGCGTCGAGCTCGGTCAGGGCGAGGTCGTGGCCACCACGGACCTCCGGACCGCTGTCCATCGAGGTGCAGAAGCAGGTCGGCGCCGCCGTCGCGCACTGGACCGCGACGACGATCGCCGTCTGGCGCCGGGCGCGGTAGTCCTCGTCGGTGTACGGGCCGCCGAGCAGGACGCGATCCTGGACGCCGAGGGCCGCCAGCTCGCAGGCCCGGACGCCGATGAAGGCGAGGAGCGGCGCATCGGTCTCCGGCGGGCCGAACGACACCGCGCCGCCCTCCCGGCGGGCGCGGCCGATCGGCACCCGGGGCGGGTACGTGAAGCGCTTCCAGGAGGTCGGCCCGACGACGAAGTCGAAGAGCCGCTCGTCGGCGCGCTCGGTCAGCGCGTAGCGGCCCGGCGCCTGGCGGTCTCCCCGGCCGGCGGGCAGGTCCGCGACGCCGCGGATCTCGTCACAGACGATCGCGTCATCCCGGACCGTCGGGCCGATGAGGCGGCGGCCGTCCTCGCGGAGCAGGTCGAGGAGGCGGCCGAGGTCGGCGCGGGCGAGGAAGAAGGCTGGGCTGGAGGCGGCGTGCAGGCTCAGCATGGGCGGGCGGCGCCCGGTGGGGAGTCGCTTCGGCCGACCGACGCGGGGGCGCGCCGAGCGGCGGGGACGGGGGGCATCGGATCCTCGGGATGGGGTCGAAAGGGTCGTCGGGACGCGACCCCATCAAGCCATCCGGCCCCTCGCCCGCCCTAGTGTCGACCGGCTCCGGCCCGCGTGCCATCCGGCCCGCGACCCCGGGACCGCCTCCGGGCCGAATGGGTCGGCGCCGCGGGCGACGCCGCGGCCCTCCTCGTCGGGGCGCACGACCGGCGGGCCCCACGATCGCGTGGGGCGGGCCGTCGGCTTCGGGACGTTCGGCACCGCTCGTCGTGCCGAAGGCCTGCTGCCGCCCGGGCGGGCCGCGTCGAGACTGCAGCTGCCAACGGAGCCGGACGATCGGGCCCGACTCGTCGACCGAGGAGTCGAAGCCATGGACAAGATCCTCGTGGCGTATGACGGGGGCGAGCCCGCCCGTCGCGCCCTGGAGACCGCCGCCGAGCTGGCCCACGCGCTCGGGGCCACCGTCAGCGTCGTCAGCGTCGTCCCCTTCCACCCCGGCCGGACGCCGGTGGATCCCTGGGACGACTCGACCGTCCACGCGCAGGAGCTGATCGAGGCCAAGCGCTACCTGCTCGAGCAGGGCATCGAGCCCGAGCTGATCGAGCCGGTCGGTGACCCCGCGCCGACGATCGAGCGGATCGTCGCCGAGGGCGGCTATGACACCGTCATCCTCGGTTCGCGCGGCCTCGGGCCGATCAGTCGAGCGCTGCAGGGCAGCGTCTCGGAGCACGTCGCGACCCACAGTCGCGCGACCGTCGTCATCGCCCACTGAGCACGGCGGCATCGCCGAGATGATGATCGGCGGCGACTTCGGCTCCGGCGTCTGGCTGTGGTGGGCCGTCGGCGCCCTCGTCAGCGTCGGCTGGCTCGTCCTGGTGGTCGCCCTCATCGGCCTCGTCCTGCGGGCGATCCTGCGGACCGGCGACCGCTACCAGGGGCCGCCGCAGGCTCGCGGGCCCGATCCGCTCAGCATCCTTCGCGAGCGGTTCGCCCGCGGCGAGATCAGCAAGGAGGAGTTCGAGGAGGCCAAGCGCATCCTCGGCTACTGAGGCCGCCGAGCGTCCCCTGCCGCCGCGGCCCGAAGGCGCGATGATTCGGGCGTGGGCGCCGTCGACCGCCGGTCGGCCGCCTCGCGGCGCGGGGAGGCCAGGTGGCGAGCGGCGACTGGTGGCGGCACGGCGTCATCTACCAGGTCTACCCCCGCAGCTTCCAGGACTCGAACGGCGACGGGATCGGCGACCTGGCCGGGATCACGAGCCGGCTCGACCACCTCAACGACGGCACGCCTGCCTCGCTCGGCGTCGATGCCATCTGGCTCTCGCCGTTCTACCGCTCGCCGATGGCCGACTTCGGCTACGACGTCGCCGACTACCGCGATGTCCACCCCGACTACGGCAGCCTGGCCGACTTCGACGAGCTGCTTCGCCAGGCCCACCGCCGCGGCATCCGCGTCCTCGTCGACCTCGTCCCCAACCACACCTCGCACGAGCATCCCTGGTTCGTCGACTCGCGGGCCGGCCGCGACGCGGCGCGCCGCGACTGGTACGTCTGGCGCGACCCTGCCCCCGGCGGCGGGCCGCCCAACAACTGGCGCTCGACCTTCCGCCGCACCGGGCCGGCCTGGACCTTCGACCCGCGGACCGGCCAGTACTACCTCCACTCGTTCCTGCCGGAGCAGCCGGACCTGGACTGGTGGAACCCCGCGGTGCGGGCCGCGATGGACGAGGTGCTCCGCTTCTGGCTCGATCGCGGCGTCGACGGCTTCCGCGTCGACGTCGCCCACAAGATGGCGCGCGACCCGGAGCTCCGCGACAACCCGCCGGACCTCGACGCGCCGGGGGTTCGCCGCCGGGACGAGGACTGGGAGCCGGCCGTCCACGACATCCTGCGCGGCTTCCGACGCGTGCTGGACGGCTACCCCGAGCGGATGGCGGTGGGGGAGGTGTTCATCCTCGACCCGCGGCGGATGGTCCGCTACTACGGCGAGGCGCTCGACGAGCTGCACCTGGCCTTCAACTTCTCGTTCCTCCGCCAGCCCTGGCTCGCCGAGGGCTTCCGGGCCGCTGCCGACGAGTACGAGTCCGTCCTGCCGCCGGGCGCCTGGCCGGACTACACGCTCTCGAACCACGACAACCCCCGCGCCCGCTCCCGCTACGACCGCGACGACGGCGAGAGCGGCCGGCGACGGGCCCGCGTCGGGATGCTCATGCTGCTCACCCTGCGCGGCACGCCGTTCCTCTACTACGGGGAGGAGATCGGCCAGGCCGACGGCGAGGTGCGCCCCGAACAGGTCGTGGACGTGGCGGGCCGGGACCCGGAACGGACGCCGATGCAGTGGGACGACGGGCCGGCGGCCGGCTTCACGACGGGCACGCCCTGGCTGCCGGTGGGGGCCGAGGCGCGGCAGGTGAACGTGGCGGCCCAGCGGGACGACCCCGCGTCCATGCTCACGTTCGTCCGGCGGGCCATCTGGTACCGCAAGGCCTCGCCGGCGCTGCGCTGGGGCTCCTACCGCTCCCTCGACGTCGCCGGTGGCGTGTTCGGCTACGTGCGTCAGGCCGCCGGGGAGCGGCTGCTGGTCCTGCTCGACTTCTGGGGCGCCGAGCGGCGACTCGACCTGCGCGCGGTGCTGGCACGGGCGGGCCTGGGCGCCGGCTCGGGCGCGAGCGGACCCGGCGCGAGCGACGCGCAGGTCGAGCTCTCGACGGACCCCGGCCGCCCGGCGGGCGAGGTCGACCTGGCGCGCGTCGGGTTGGGACCGGACGAGGGCCTCGTCCTGCGACTGGAGTGACGCCGGGCCGGGCGGTGGATCCGCCAGGGCGCCCGTCGTACCGCACCTGACCCCACCGTACCGCCCACCACCGGGACCATCGGGGCTCGCCAGGCACGGCCGGCGGCGCCATCATGGGACGGACGGGCCGCGCGAGCTGTCGGCCGGACACGGTAGGAGGGGGCGGCCGGTGCGGATCGAGGAGGGGCCCGACGGGCTGCACGTGGCAGCCGCCGGGTACCGCCTCGACGTGGCCCTCGGCTCGCCCTGGGCGCGCCTGTCCGACGCTCATGGGCGCCCCTGGGCCGAGCTGCTCCTCGACGCCAGCCTCCACACGCGCTCCGGGCTGGACGAGACGGTCGCGCGCCAGGAGCCGCTCGTCCGGATCGAGGCGGAGCGGTGGTCCGCCGTGGTGCCCCTCGTCAGCAGCCTCTGGCGACGCAAGGAGCTGGTCCTGGAGGGCGACGAGCGGTCACTTCGGCTGGCCGCGGTCGTCGAAGGCGACGGGCAGCTGTCCGACGTCCACCTCCTCGGCGCCTGGACATCCGCGCAGCCGGCCGTGGGGACTGGCTTCCACCGGAGCGGCGCCGCCTTCCGGACGCTCTTCAGCCCGGAACCGGCCGACCCCGCCCGCCTCTGCCGCCCCGCGAGCGAGCCGGCCATCCTCGACGTCTTCGGCGGCGCCGGCCCGGGCCGCGGACACTGGTTCTTCACCCCGCCGCCGTTCTGCTTCGCGGTCTCGCGTCGCGCGGCGCCGCGAGACGGATCGCTGCCCGACGGCGGAGATGACGGAGCCGCGGACGGCGAGAGGGCGTGGCTCGCCATCGGCCTCGCCGGGCCGGCTGGCGTCCTCGGCTTCGGCGCGGTCCACTACGAGCCGGCCGAGCGGTCGTTCTCCCTGCGCCTCGCCTACGAGGGCCAGACGCGCGTCGCCGGGCGGTTCGAGACGCCGGCCGTGGTGCTGCTGCCCGGGGCGAGCGATCCGTATGCGGCCCTCGCCGCCTGGGCGAGCGACCTCCGCGGCCGCGGCCTCGCCCCGCAGCGCCCCGAGGAGTCGGGCCCGAGCTGGTGGCGCGAGCCGATGTTCTGCGGCTGGGGCGCCCAGGCCGCCCTCGTCCGCGAGCAGGGCGGCCGACCCGCCGACCACGCCACCCAGGCCGCCTACGATGGTTTCCTCGCCGCGCTGGAGCGGGAAGGGCTGCGACCCGGGACGATCGTCGTCGACGACCGCTGGCAGGCGGCCTACGGCAGTGCCGTCCCCGACGCGTCCCGCTGGCCGGACCTGCGCGGCTGGATCGCCGACCGCCACGCGGCCGGGCAGCGGGTCCTGCTGTGGTGGAAGGCCTGGGACCCCGAGGGCGTGCCGGCCGAGCTGTGCGTCCGGAACGGCGCGGGCGCGGCCGTCGCGGTCGACCCCTCGAATCCCTCGTACGAGGCGTTCCTGCGGGCCGCCGTCCGCGGCCTGCTCGGCCCCGCCGGGCTCGACGCGGACGGGTTGAAGGTCGACTTCACGGCGATGACGCCGTCCGGGCCGGGGCTCCGTCGCCACGGGCCCGAGTGGGGCACCTCGCTCCTCCTCCGCCTGCTCTGGATCCTCCACGACGAGGCGCACCGCGTCCGGCCCGACGCGCTGGTCATCACCCACAGCCCCCATCCGTCGTTCGCGGCGGTGACGGACATGCTCCGCCTCAACGACATGCTCCGGCTGGCCGAGCCGGACGACGAGGCGGCCGTGGTGGCCCAGATGCGGCACCGCGCAGGGATCGTGGAGGCCGTCTGCCCAGGCGTGCCGATCGACACCGACGACTGGTGCGCCCCCGACCTGGCGAGCTGGCGGCGCTGGCTGGCCTGCAAGCAGGAGCTCGAGCCCGCCGTGCTATCGCTTTACTACGCTACTACGCTGGACCGGACGGGCGAGGCGCTGGAGGCGGCCGACTACGCGGCGCTCCGGGCGGCCTGGACGGCGGCCCGGGACCGGAACGCCGCGACGCGGAGCGCACGATGAGCGCCGTCATCCTCGCCCTCGACGTCGGCGGCACGAAGCTCGCCGCGGGGATCCTGGAGGCTCCTCCATCCTCGGACCGGCCTGCGTCCCTCGCCGACGCGGCGGACGGGCCCGTCGCGCCCGCCGCGGCCGCGGCCGGCCTGCGTTCGTTCCTCGTCGCGCCTGCCCGTCGGGAGGAGGGGCCCGAGGCGATGATCGCGCGCCTGGTGGCGCTGGGCCGGGAGGCCCTGACCGCGGCCGGCGTCGGAGCGGACGCCGTCGACCTCGTCGGCGTGGGCTGCGGCGGTCCGCTCGATCCCATCCGCGGGGTCATCCACTCGCCGATGAACCTGCCGGGCTGGGACGCCATCCCGCTCGGAGCACGCCTCGAGGACGCCTTCGGGCGGCCCGTCGCCGTCGAGAACGACGCGACGGCCGCGACCCTCGCCGAGCACCGCTTCGGGGCCGGGCGCGGGTGCGACGACGTCGTCTACCTCACCGTCTCGACGGGCATCGGCGGCGGCGTCGTCAGCGGTGGCCGGCTGCTGCGGGGCGCGACCGGCAACGGCGCAGAGCTCGGCCATCTGCTCGCCGACGCGGGCCTCCGGCCATGCGCCTGCGGCCGGCTCGGCTGCCTCGAGGGCTTCGCCTCGGGGACGAACATCGCGGCCCGGGCCCGTGAGGGGCTCGCCGCCGGCGAGGCGTCGCTGCTCCCGGAGCTGGCAGGCGGGGCCGACCGGATCACCGCGGCGACGGTCGTCGAGGGCGTGCGGCTCGGCGACGTGCTCGCCCGGCGCGTCTGGGATGACACGTTGCGCGTCCTCGCCGCGGGCGTCGCGAACGCCGTCAACGCCTTCGACCCGGATCTCGTGATCCTCGGCGGCGGGGTGACGCGCGCCGGCGAGCTGCTCTTCGAGCCGCTCCGCCGCCTCGTGCCGGGCCAGGTCCTGGCTCCCATGGCCGCCCACGTCCGCATCGTCCCGGCGGCTCTCGGCGACCAGCTCGGCGTCGTCGCGGCCGGGGCCGTCGCCCTGGAGCGCTTCGACCACTGGCCGCCCCCGGCCGGGGTGGGCGTGTCCGCGCTCCGCGAGCACGTCGCCGGCGCGGCCGCCCTCGAGCCCCTCCTCCCGGCCGTCGAGGCCGTCGGGGAGTTGATCTGCGCCGCCCTCGCAGCCGGTCACCGGCTCGTCGCCTTCGGCAACGGCGGCAGCGCGGCCGACGCGCAGCACCTGGCGGCCGAGCTCGTCGGCCACTTCCGCCGCGAGCGACGCGGCCTGCCGGCGCTCGCCCTCACGACGGACCCGTCCGTCGTCACCGCCGTCGCCAACGACTACGCCTGGGCGGACGTGTTCGCCCGCCAGGTCGAGGCGCTCGTCGAGCCCGGTGACGTCGTCGTCGGCATCAGCACCTCCGGCAACGCCGAGAACGTCGTCCGCGGCATCCGGGCCGCGCGGACCCGGGGCGCGCTGACGGTCGCCCTGACCGGCGCCGACGGCGGCCGGCTCGCGCCCGAGGCCGAGCACGTCCTGGCGATGCCAGCGAACGCGACTGCCCGGGTCCAGGAGCTGCACACGTTCGTCGTCCACGTCCTGAGCGAGCAGGTCGACGCCTGGGCGGCCGGGTCGGAGCCCGGTGCCTTGGGCCGCGGGGCCAGGGCAGACGCCTTCGCGCCCCCGGCGCCGGAGGCGGAGGCGTGACCGAGCGCGTCCTGCGGATGGTCGGCAACGCCCACATCGACCCGGTGTGGCTGTGGCAGTGGCCGGAGGGGCTGGCCGAGGTCCGGGCGACGTTCCGCTCGGCCCTCGACCGCCTCGCCGAGTACCCCGACTTCGTGTTCACGGCCGGCTCGGCGGCCCACTACGAGTGGGTCGAGCGGACCGACCCGGCGATGTTCGAGGAGATCCGGGCCCGCGTCGCCGAGGGTCGCTGGGAGCTCGTCGGGGGCTGGTGGGTCGAGCCCGACTGCAACCTCCCGGGGGGCGAGTCGTTCGTCCGCCAGGCTCTCCTCGG
This sequence comes from Candidatus Limnocylindrales bacterium, assembly GCA_036392215.1. Lineage (GTDB taxonomy): Bacteria > Chloroflexota > Limnocylindria > Limnocylindrales > CSP1-4 > JAJYJO01. The sequence continues at coordinate 31,433 of DASVYJ010000125.1, forward strand.
CCAGCGCTACTTCCGGTCCCGGTTCGACCGCCAGGCGAGCGTCGGCTTCAACGTCGATTCGTTCGGCCACGCGGCGACTCTGCCGCAGCTCCTGCGGCGGGCGGGCCTCGACCACTACGTCTTCATGCGGCCGCAGCCGCACGAGCTCGCATTGCCGGGCGAGGTCTTCTGGTGGGAGGCGCCGGACAGCTCCCGCGTGCTCGCGGCCCGGCTGCCGCACGAGTACTGCGGACCGCGGGGGGCGCTCGACGGGTACCTCGAGGCAGCCCTGGCCAAGCTCGGCGACGACTGGCGGGAGGCGATGCTGTTCTACGGCGTCGGCAACCACGGCGGCGGGCCGACCCGGGCGAACATCGACAGCCTGCGGTCGATGGACGGCATGGACGGTCGGCCGCGCCTCGTCCTCTCGAGCCCGGGCCGATTCTTCGCCGGCGTCCGAGGGGCGATCGAGCGAGGTGAGGTCGAGCTGCCGGTCTGGCGCGGCGAGCTGCAGCACCACGCCCGCGGCTGCTACTCGGCCCACTCGCGGGTGAAGCGCTGGGACCGCACCGCCGAGCGGGCGCTGCTCACCGCCGAGACGCTCGAGGCGACCGTGGCGCTCGCGCTGGAGGAAGAGGCCGCGGAGGATCGGGCGCCGGCGAGGCTCGAGCAGGCCTGGCGGGACGTCGCCTTCAACCAGTTCCACGACGTCCTCGCGGGGACGGCCATCGAGCCGGCCTACGACGACGCCCGCGACTCGTACGGCGAGGCCACCGCCGTCGCGGGCCGCGTCACGGCGGCCGCCTTCCAGCGGATCGCCCGGCGGATCGCCATCCCGCTCGACCCGCAGATGCGGCCGATCGTCGTCCTCAACCCGCATCCCTGGCCCCTCCGGGCCGTCGTCGAGCTCGAGACGGGCGGCGTCCGGGACGAGGACGTCCTCGTCGACGAGGAGGAGCGGCCGCTGCCGCACCAGCGGATCCAGTCCCTGGCGACGGCGAGCGACTGGCGGCGCCGGATCGCGTTCGCGGCGGACCTGCCGCCGCTCGGCTACCGGACGTACCGTCTGCTGTCCGCCGAGCGGGCCGCCGCGGCGCTCCCGGCGACGCCCGGGGAGCTGCGGGCGAGCGACACCGTCCTCGAGAACGAGCTGCTGCGGGCCGAGCTGGACCCCGCGACGGGCTGGATCGCCAGCCTCCGCGCCAGGACCGGGCGCATCGCCGGACTCGAGCTGGCCGGCGAGGGGCTCGGCCGCGCGATCGTCCTCGAGGACCCGAGCGACACCTGGAGCCACGACCTCGTCGCCTACGACCGGCCGCTCGGCGCCTTCCGCCCCGTCTCGGTCCGGCTCGTCGAGGCCGGACCGGTCCGCGCGACGATCCGGGTCGACGGCCGCTTCGGCGAGTCGCGCCTCGTCCTCGACGTCTCGCTCGCCGCGGGCGCGGACCGCCTGGACCTCCGGACGACGCTCGACTGGCGGGAGCGGCGCCGCGTCCTGAAGCTGCGCTTCGGCACTGCGCTCGAGTCGGCCTCGGCGCGAGCGACCGCGGGCATCCCGTACGGGGCGATCGAGCGACCGGCCGACGGCGGCGAGGAGCCGGGCGGGACGTGGATGGACGTGAGCGGTCGCATGGCGACCCATCGCGGGCCGGGCGACGGCCGGGCCGGCCTCACCGTGCTCACCGACGGGCGAGCCGGCCTCGACGCCCGCGGCAGCGACCTGGGGCTCACCCTCGTCCGCAGCCCGATCTTCGCCCACCACGACCCGCGCCTCGCCGACGAGGCGGCCGAGCTGTTGGCGTACCAGGACCAGGGCCTCCACCGCCTCCACCTCGTCCTGCTCCCGCACGGCGGCGACTGGCGGGCCGTCGAGCCGGCCAGGGCCGCGGCCGAGCTCGCCCAGCCGCCGCTCACCCTGCTCGAGTCGTTCCACGACGGCGAGCTGGCGCTGCGCGGTTCCTTCGGGGCGCTGGAGGGTCGCGGCGTGACGGGGACGCTGAAGCGGGCGGAGGATGGCGGGGCGACGATCGTGCGGCTGGTCGAGACCCTCGGGCGCCCGACCCGGGCAAGCGTGCGCCTCCCCGGCGGCCGCTACACCGACCTCGACCTCGGACCGTGGGAGGTGCGGACGCTCGTGGTACCGGACGACCCGGCTCGGCCCGCCGTCGAGTCGGACCTCCTGGAGGGGCCCTTGTCCGACCGAGGCCCCGTGTCAGGCCCGCCGACGCGCTCGCGGCCCGCCTGACCGCCGCGGCCCGACCGTCGGCGGCCGGGCGCGGCCGGGTGCGCGAGCTCGAAGCCGAGCAGCTCGGCGTGGAGGCCCCGGCAGGCGGTCGAGGCGCGGAGCGCCCGGTCGAGGCGCACGCCGGGCTCGAAGGAGCGGAGCCCGCAACGGGCAGGTGGTGAGCGGCACGGACCGATGATGCGCGCCGCGTCCTCCTGCCGCGCAACGGCCGCCCGGCGCTCAGACGCTGGCCGCGGTCACGATCGCCCGCAGGACCCGGAAGCCGTCCTGGTACGCGCCCGCGGCATGGGCGGTCGCCCGAGCGAGCTGCTGGAGCCGGAGCAGGGCCTGGAGGGCCGCCTCGGCCCCCGGTTCGGGAAGCCGCAGGCCGGGCGCGCCGTCGGGGAGCTCCGGGGAGATCTCGACGAGGCGCGCCCCGAGGCGGTCGAGCTCGGCCCGCAACAGGTCCAGGTACGCCCGGCGGCCGGCGAGCGGCTGGTCGACGTCGACGAGCAGCACGGCGTCGCCGGGCCGGGCAGCCTCGACGGGGCCGTGGCGAAACTCCGAGACGGTCGTCGGGAAGGCGAGGCGGTGCGCCTTCTCGTGCCACAGCAGCCCGGCCGCGCCCGCCAGCCCCGCGGCGGTGCCGAGGCCGATGAGCCACGTCCGCTCGGCGGCGGCGAGCGCGGGACCGAGCGCGGCCGGCGCGTCCCAGTCCGCGACGACGGTCGCGAGTCGCGCGCGGACCATCGCCGCGGTCGGCGCATCGGAGCTGAGGGCGCCGGGGATCGCGAGCAGCGCGGCGAGGGCCGAGAGCTCCGACTTGGTGGCCGCGCCCTCCTCGGGGCCACTGGGCGTGACCAGCGCCAGGCTGGCGAGCCCGGCGAGCGGTGACCCGGCCGCGGCCGTCAGGGCGACGAGTCGCGAGCCGGCTCGCGCCGCCAGCCCCGCTGCGGCGCCGGTCTCCGGGCTCGTCCCCGACTGCGAGATCGCGATCACGAGGTCCGCAGCCTCGAAGGCGTGGCCGTCGGCGTCGGCGAGCGCCGCCGCCGTCGACTCTCGCACGACGAGCGGGCGCTCGACGCCGTGCTGGCGCTCGGCGACACGCCAGAGCGGGGCGGCGGTCCGGGCGACCGCGAGGGACGCGCCCGTGCCGACGAGGACGGTCCGCCGCGTCGCCACGAGCAGCTCGGTCAGCGCCGCCATCGCGCCGTCGACGGCCGCGAGCGTCGCCTCGACCGCCGCCGGCCCCTCGGCCAGCTCGCGGCCCATCTCGTCGGGCCCGTCGGCGGCGAGCCCGGCTGCCGCCAGTCGCGCGGCGGCGGCCCGCTCCGCCGGGTCCGCCCGGCCGTCGATCCCGTCCACCCGGTCCTCGCTCATCCCTTCACGCTCCCCGCCGTCAGGCCCGCCACGATGTAGCGCTGGAAGACGAAGGCGATCAGGACCGGCGGGATGGCCGCGATCACGCCGCCCGTCGCCAGCAGGCCGAAGTCCACCCCGTGGCGGCCGATGAAGTCCGTGATGGCGATCGGCAGGGTCTTCGACGCGTTGGTCTGGGTCATGATGAGGGCGTAGAGGAACTCGTCCCAGGCCAGCAGGAAGGCCAGCAGCGCCGTGGAGAGCAGGCCCGGGGCCGCCACCGGGACGATGACCCGCCACAGCGCCCCGAGTCGGGAGCAGCCGTCGACCCGGGCCGCGTCGTCGAGCTCGGGCGAGATCGAGTCGATGTAGCCACGCATGATCCAGATCACGAACGGCGTCACGAACGACGAGTAGATGATCATCAGGGCCAGCGGCGTGTCCCGCAGCCCGAGCGTGCTCATGATCTGGTAGAGCGGCACGACCAGGGCGATCGGCGGCAGCATGTAGGTCGCCATGAAGGCCAGGATCAGCCACCCGCGGCCCGGGAAGCGGAGGCGGGCGAAGGCGTAGGCCGCGAGGGTGCCGACGATCATCGAGACGACGGTGACCGTCGTCGCGACGAGCGAGCTGTTGACCAGCGCCGCGCGGAAGCCGAGCGAGGTGTCGTCGGGGCTCGCCCCGACGGTCAGGGCCGAGAAGCGGTCGAAGCCGACGTGGGCCGGGATCCAGCGCAGCGGCCGCTCGAGCAGGTCGACCGGTGCGGCGACGCTCGAGATGAGCAGCCAGGCGAACGGCGCCAGGACGACGACCAGGGCCACGACCATCGCGGCGTAGAGGAACGCTGCCCGGAGGAGGCGCCGCGCCCGCACGGACGCCCTCGTCCGACGCACGCCGAGGCGCGGTCCCTCGGCCGTGGCGCCGGGGCTGACGACGCTCGCCATCGCTCAGCGCCCCGTCCGGCCCAGCAGCCGCAGGTAGACCGCGGCGAGGGCCATGATGATCAGGGCGATGAGATAGCCGAGGGCCGCGCCCCGCCCGAAGTCGAAGCCCTGGTAGGCCGTCTGGTAGGCGTAGATGGCGATGGTCTGGGTCGAGTTGGCCGGGCCGCCGCCGGTCATGATCCAGATGATGTCGAAGACCTTGAAGGCCTCCATCGTCCGCAGCACCAGCACGACCAGGATCACGGGCGTGATGAGCGGGAGGAGGATCCGGGCGAAGGCCTGCAGGCTGCTCGCCCCGTCCACCTGGGCCGCCTCGATGAGCTCGCGGTCGACCGACTGCAGGGCGGCCAGCAGGAGGATCGCCACCAGCGGCGTCATCTTCCAGACGTCGGCCAGGATGACCATCCACATCGCGAGGTCGGTGTTGGAGAGCCAGACCTGGTACTGGTGGATGAGCCCGAGCTGCGTCAGCAGCGCGTTGAGGGCGCCGTACTCGGCGTTGTCGATCCAGCGCCACATGAGGGCGTTGACGACGGTCGGCAGCGCCCAGGGCAGGATGATCAGACTGCGCAGGAGCCAGCGCAGCCGGAGCGGCTGGTCCATCAGCAGGGCCAGGCCGAGTCCGAGCGCCAGCTCGAGCGCCGTGGAGACGATGGTGAAGAAGAACGCCCGCCCCGTGGCGGCCCAGAAGTCCGGGCTGGTGAGCTGGTCGAGGTAGTTGCCCAGCCCGACGAACGGTTCGTCGCCGGGTCGGACGAGGCTGATGTCGAACAGGCTCATCCAGGCCGCCCGGACGAGCGGGACCAGGACGACGAGCAGCACGACGACGGTGGCGGGGGCGATGAACGCCGCCGCCACCCAGGATTCGGGCCACGGCCGCCGCCAGCGGCGGGGGCGGAGGGCCGTGGCCATGCTGCTCATCGTCCGGTCGGTCCCTCAGCCAGCGCTCACTTCTGGAGGTCGGGCAGCTTCGAGGCGACGCCGTTCAGGGCGTCCTCGGGTGACATCTTGCCCGCCAGCGCGTTCTGGATGGCGACCTGGAGCGCGCTCGAGAGCTTGGAGTAGTAGGGCACGATCGGCCGGGCGACAAGGTGGTCGAACTGGACCTTGGCCGCCGCGAAGAAGTCCGGGTTGGCCTTGGTCACGTCGGCCTTGTCGAACGACGCCTTCCACATCGGGAACGCGTTCGCCGTGTCCATCTCCTGGCTCTGCTCGCTGGCAAGCGCCAGGGCGTACTGGAGCGCCTCATCGGGGTGCTTGCTGCTCTTGGTCACGGCGATGCTCATCCCGCCGTTGACGCCCGCCGAGGTCGTGGTGCCCTGGCCCGGGGCAGGCACCACCATGATCTGGCCGGCGACCTTCGACTTCGAGGTGTCGTTCATGACCGAGTAGCCGTAGGTCCAGTTGAGGGCCATCGCCGCCTGGCCGGCCGACATCGTGGCGTTGACGTCGTCCTCGATGAAGCCGAGCGAGGCCGGGTTGCTGAGACCCTCGTCGAGGGTCTGCTTCATGAACTTGAGGGCGGCCAGCCCGCCGCCCGTGTTGAACTTGGCGTTGCCGTTGGCGTCGATGAAGTCGGCCCCGCCCATCGCCCCGGCGAGCTCGGTCCAGTCGCAGATGACAGCCTCGACCTGCTTCCAGCTCCAGACGAGCGGGTACTGGACGAGGCCCTTCGCCTTGACCGCCCGGGCGGCCGCCAGGACGTCGTCCCACGTCTTCGGCGCGCTGGTGATGCCGGCCGCCGTCAGCATCTGCTTGTTGTAGTAGAAGAACTTCGTGTCGTTGATCCAGGGCACGCCGTAGATACGCCCGTTGTACGTCGCCGCCGTCCAGGCCGAGTCGAAGATGCCGCTCTTGAAGTCGGCCGGGATCTTGTCGGTGATGTCCTGGACGATGCCCGCCTTGGCGAACTCGGCCGGCCACGGCGTGTCGATGAGGACGAGGTCGTAGCTGCCCTGGCCGCCCACCTGGTCGGTGACCGTCTTGTCGTGGAGCGACTCGTAGGCCACGAAGTCGGGCACGATCTTGATGTTGGGATGGGCGTCGGTGAACGCCTTGGTCATGTTCTGGACGTCGGTGTCGCTGTAGGCGGCCTGCTTCATGAACAGGGCGTGCAGCTCGATCGTCCCGCCCGGCGTGGGCGAGCTCGAGCCGCTGCCCGTGCAGGCGGCCGCCAGGATGGCCACGACCGCCAGGGCGGCGAGGCGTCCGACGAGGTGGTGTCCGTTCCGCATTCCCTACTCCTCCAGTCCCTGCCCGCGCAGGGTGACGGTGGGGCCTCCGCGGTCCCCTCGATCGTGCCGGGCCTCGGGCGTCCCGATGACGCGCCGAGCGGCCACGGCGGCGCCGACCAGGCCGGCCGAGGCGCCGAGCGCTCCGCTGCGGATCTCCGGCGGGAACGGGGTGAGCTCGCGCACCCGCTCCCGCAGCGGCTCCAGGAAGTGGTCGGCCTCGGCGACGAGACCGCCGGACAGGATGACGAGCGGCGGGTCGAGGACGGCGGCGAGGTCCGCGACGAGCATCGCCCAGCCCTCCACCGCGCGGGCGATGGCGGCCCGGGCCCGCCGGTCACCGGCGGCAGCGCGGGCGAAGACGCCCGGCGAGGCCTCCGGCGCGAGCCCTGGCGGCAGGCTCGAGCGGGCGAGCGCACCGCCGCCGACGAGCTCCTCGAGCCAGGCGTAGCCGGGCCCGGCCGCGGTCTCGGCCCGGCCGAACCGCCCCGCGTCGGCGACGCGGCCGCGACCCCCCGGCCCCCGGCGGGCGCGGACGAGCAGCATCCCCACCTCACCGGCCGTCCCGTGCGCGCCGCGGACGACGTGGCCGTCCAGGACGAGCGCCCCGCCGATGTTCGTGCCGAGGGTCACCAGGACGAACGAGTCGCGACCGACGCCGACGCCGCTCGTCAGCTCCCCCAGGGCCGCCATCTTCGCGTCGTTGTCGACGACGACGGGCACGCCGAGCGCCGCCGCGAACGCGTCGTTGAGCGCGTCGCCGGCGGGCACGCCGTATGGCGTCGCCGCGTGCAGCGCTCCGCCCGGGTCGACGAAGGCGGCCACGCCGACCCCCACGGCCGCGGGCCGGCGCCCGGGACAGGTCGCCTCGGCGACGGCGGCCGCGACCTCCGCGATGGCGGCGACGAGCTCCGTGCCCGAACCCTGCGGGGCGAGGTCGCGTGTCCGTCGCACGACGACCGGGCCGAGCTGGTCGGCCGCGACCGCCACGCGGAGATGCGTCGCTCCGAGGTCCACGGCCAGGGCCGGGCCGTCCGGACACGGCCAGCCGCGCGGCTCAGGCATGGAGATCGCTCCTGCCCGCGCCCGCGCCCGCGCTCCCGTCCGCGCCCGCGGCCCCGGCCGCGCTGACGAGCGTGGGCGCCCGCACCGACCCCGCCCGGTCCACGTCCCGGAACGTCCCGCTGAGCGCACCCGGGGCGCGACGCTCGCGGGCGAGCTGGAGGGCGGCGGCGACGGCCCCGACGACGGTCGCCGAGGCGAGCCGCGAAACGACCGCGGCGGGCGGCATCGGCAGGCGGCGGGCCAGCCGGTCGCGGATGAGCGGCAGGTACGGCTCGAGGGAGCGGCCGACGCTCCCCTCCAGGATGACGAGGGCGGGGTCGACCGTGGCGGCGATGGCGGTGATGGCCAGCGACAGGCGATCGACGGCGTCACGCACGACGCCCGCCGCGTCCGCGTCGCCGGATGCCGCGGCCGCGAAGACGGCCTCGGCGGTCGAGAGGGAGGACTCGGCCCGGTCCGCCGCTGCGCGTCGGCTTCGCGCCTCGTGCGCCCGTCTGGCGATGGCCGGTCCGGAGGCGAGCTCCTCGAGGCCGCCCAGGCCTCGCTCGATCGGCTCGTCGAGCTGCTGCCGCTCGACCGTCAGGTAGCCGATCTCGCCGCCCGCATTGTGATGACCCTTCACCAGCCGCCCACCCGCCACGACGGCACCACCGATGCCGGTGCCGACCGACAGCACCACGAAGTCGTCGACGCCGCGTGCCTCGCCCCGCCAGGCATGGGCGAGGGCGGCGAGGTTCACGTCGTTCTCGACGACGAAGGGGACGTCGAGCACCTCGCGGAGCCGGCCGACGATCTCGAAGTCCTGCCAGTCGACCCGGGGTCCGGCGACGGCCCGGCCGGTCGCGGGATCGACGATCGCCGGCACGCCCACGGCCACCGCGGCGACGGGGAGGTGCTGCTCGGCAGCGGCCGACCGCAGGGTGGCGATGGCCGCGAGGAGCGTCTCGAACGGCTCGCCCGCGCCCCGCGTCGGCCGCTCGTCCTCGAGCAGGATCTCGCCGGCCAGGTCGGCCAGCGCGAAGTGGCAGCGCGTCCCGCCGAGATCGAGCGCCAGGATGCAGCCGGCCAGCGGGTTGAAGGAGATCCGGCTCCTCGGTCGACCGGCCGCGCTCGGCGAGGCGCCCGACTCGCGGACGAGGCCCTCGGCGACGAGGCGAGCGATGAGCCGGCTCACCGACGACGCGGACAGGCCCAGGGCGTGGGCGATCTCCGGCCGGGTCGTGTCGCCGTGCTCGCGGACGTAGTCGAGCACGAGGAACTCGTTGACCTGGAGCATGGCCGAGTGACGGAGGGCCACCGCTGACAGTTCCTTCCAGACAGAAACGAACCGCGAAGAGTATAGCGAGCGACGCAAGCAGCCGGGTCGCACTCACGCACCCCTCGCGACGTACGCGGCACCAAGGACAGCGCCGCTGCGTCGGCCCTCGCCACGCACGCCGCAGCGCACCTACACTCGCCCGATGCAGCTGCCCGTCACGCCTCCGGTCGAACCGATGCTCGCCAAGCTCTCCGACGCGATCCCCGCGACCGGCGGCTGGCTCTTCGAGCCGAAATGGGACGGCTTCCGCGCCCTCGTCTTCCGCGACGGCGACGAGACCTACATCCAGAGCCGCGACCTGAAGCCACTGGACCGCTACTTCCCGGAGCTCCCCCCGGCTCTCCGGGCGAACCTGCCGGAGCGCTGCGTCCTCGACGGCGAGGTCGTCATCGCCGGGCCCGGCGGCCTCGACTTCGAGGCGCTCCTGCTGCGGATCCACCCCGCCGCGTCGCGTGTCGCGATGCTCGCTGCCCAGTCGCCGGCCTCGTTCGTCGCCTGGGATCTGCTCGCGCTCGGCGACGAGGACCTCCGCACGACGCCCCAGGCTGAGCGGCGACGGCGCCTCGTCGAGGTCCTCGGTCAGGCCGCGCCGCCGGTCCACCTGACCCCGGCGACCGAGGACCCCGCCATCGCCGCCGACTGGTTCGAGCGCTTCGAGGGGGCCGGGCTCGACGGGGTCGTCGCCAAGCGCCTGGTCGACCCCTACCAGCCGGGCAAGCGGGCGATGCTCAAGATCAAGCACCAGCGCACGGCCGACTGCGTCGTGGCCGGGTTCCGCTGGCACAAGGACGCTCCCGGGGAGCGCGTGGGGTCGCTCCTGCTGGGCCTCCTCGACGACGCCGGCACGCTCCACCACGTCGGCATCACCGCATCGTTCACGATGGACCGCCGGCGCGAGCTGGTGGCCGAGCTCGAGCCGCTCCGGGCGAACGCCCTCGACGGCCATCCGTGGGCCGAGTGGAAGGAATGGGAGGCCCAGGCGGAGGCGGCGGGCCAGCGGATGCCGGGCGCGACGTCGCGCTGGAACCGCGGGCGCGACCTCTCGTGGGAGCCCCTCCGCCCCGAGCGCGTCTGCGAGGTCGCCTACGACCACCTCCAGGGCGACCGGTTCCGACACGCCACCCAGTTCCTGCGCTGGCGCCCGGATCGCTCGCCGCGCCAGTGCACCTACGCGCAGCTCGAGGAGACGCCGGCGTACGAGCTGTCGCGGATCTTCGCGGCGGCGGGC
>DASVYJ010000126.1:0-9249 GCA_036392215.1 Candidatus Limnocylindrales bacterium
CAGGACGGCGACGGTGGTCCGGGAACCGCGCGGGGCGGGGAAGCCGAGCAGCCGCCCGCCGGCGCCGCACCGTCCCCGGGCAGCGCGCCCGGTCGCCAGCGCGCGGCGCGCCGTCTCGGTCGGACAGCGCCGGCAGAAGCGGAGGCCCTTGTCGGTCGAGCAGACGGTGGCGCAGAAGGCCTCGCCGTCCTCCCAGCCTGCCACGAACACCGGCTCGTCGCCTCTGCCCGGCTCCCCGGCGGAACGGGCCCACAGCTCGGCGCCGGCGAGGTGACGGTGGACGGTGCGCTCCTCCATGCCGGGCCAGTGTAGCCGGCCGACCTGCTGCGGCGGGACGCTCCCGAAGGGACGGTGGGTGCCCGCCCCGCGCCCACCCCGCCCCCACGAGCGGGGGCCCTCCGCGGTACTGCCGCGCCCGTACCAACGGTGGCCGCGTCCGAGGGTGTTCCCCGATACCGAGGCCGCGGGGCCCAGCCGAAGATGCGAGGCGACCAGGGCCCGGACTGCGCGGGGGCGTCGCCCGAGTCGCGACCGCCAGTCGCCCGAGCATCGATCGAAGGGTCCCGAAGCATGAGCGTGTTCGACACCATCCGCATCGCCGCGTCCGGCCTCACCGCCCAGCGCCTGCGCATGGACGTCGCGGCGAGCAACCTGGCCAACGCCCAGACGACGCGGACCGCCGCGGGCGGCCCGTACCGCCAGGAGAGCGTCGTCTTCACGCCGACCCAGCTCGGCGCGGACCCGGCCGCCCAGGGCGTCCAGGCGACGGCCATCCTCACCCCGAACCGCCCACCGACCCGCGTCTACGACCCGGGCAACCCGGACGCGGACGCGAGCGGCTTCGTGACTTACCCGGACGTCGACATCGCCTCCGAGATGACCGACCTCATGGGCGCCGCGCGCTCCTACCAGATCGCGGCCACGGTCGCCCAGGCGGCCAAGCAGCAGGCCCTCGACGCGCTCGACCTGGGCAGGGCGTGAGCGCTCCGCAGGCCGGACCCCGGGCGTAGCAGGAGGGGCGAACGATGGACCCCATCAGCGGCATCAGCGCCGTCGGCACGCTCGGCGGGGTGTCCGGCGCAACGGGTGCGGCGGGCGCCACGGGCGTCGGCGGCGTCGGCTCGGTCGGCGGCGCGGGCCTCGACGGCACGACCGCGGCCGACGGCGCATCCGGCCAGAGCTTCGTGGACGCCCTCGGCCAGGCCCTCGGCAGCCTGAACGGCCAGCTCGTCACGGCCGATGCGTCGATGGCCGACTTCGCGGCCGGCGGCTCGGCCGACCTGCACACCGTCCTGCTCCAGATGCAGGAGGCGTCGCTCGGCCTGAAGCTCGGCATCCAGGTCCGCGACCGGCTGCTCGACGCCTACAACCAGATCATGCGCCTCCAGGTGTAGCGGGGCGTCGAGGGACCGATGGACCAGTTCCAGCAGCTCCTGCGCCAGCTCAGCCTCGGCCAGCGCCTCGGCATCGCCGGGGCCGCCGTGGCGACGGTCGGCCTCCTCGTGGCCCTCGTCGTCTGGGCCGGCCAGCCGAACTACCAGCCCGCCTTCACCTCGCTGTCCGCCTCCGACGCGGGCGCCGTCAGCGCCGCCCTGCGGACGGCCAAGATCCCGTTCCAGGTCGCCGACGCCGGCTCCACCATCCTCGTCCCGGCGGGCCAGCTCTCGGATGCCCGGGTCGCCGCCGCGAGCGCCGGGATCAGCACCGACGGCGGCGGGCAGGGCTTCGCCCTCTTCGACAAGAGCGGCTTCGGCATGTCCGAGTTCGACCAGCAGGTCACCTACCAGCGGGCGATCGAGGGCGAGCTGACCAAGACCATCCAGTCGATGGACGGCGTCGCGTCGGCGCGTGTCGCCGTGGTCCAGGCCCAGCAGGGCCTCTTCAGCTCCCAGGACAAGGCGGCGACCGCCTCGGTCGTCCTGAAGATGCGGAACGGCCAGGCGCCGAGCGGGGGGCTCGTGCGGGCCATCGTCAGCACCGTGAGCGGCTCCGTCGCCGGCCTCACCGCCGACAACGTGACCGTCGTCGACGATCAGGGTCGCGTCCTCGCCGGCGGGCAGGACGCCCTGCCGGCCGCCGGGCTGGCGGCCCAGCAGGGCGTGGAGAGCCAGGTCGAGGCGAAGGTCCAGGCGCTCGTCGACAGCGCCCTGGGAGCCGGCCACAGCTCGGTCGCCGTGGCCGCCACGATGGACACCGACAAGGTCGAGCAGCAGATCACGACGTACACCCCCGTCACGACCGGCAACTACACCCCGGTCAGCGTCCAGCGGACGACGGAGACGTACGCCGGGGCGGGCGCGACGGGCGCCGGCGGCATCGTCGGCGCGGGCTCCAACGTGCCGGGCCTGCCGACGTACCCCGGGAATCTGCCCGTGGCGACCGCTGTCCCCAGCGCCTCGCCGGGCGCCAGCCCCAGCCCGAGCGCAAGCCCGGGGACCACGACCACGACCACGACGACCGCCAACGGCGGCTACGTCAAGAACCAGGAGACGGTCAATTACGACCTCTCCCAGAACGTCCAGAGGATCATCCGCGAGCCGGGCTCGGTGAAGCGGCTGTCCGTCGCGGTCCTCATCGACCAGAAGGCGGCCGGGAGCATCACCCCGGACAGCCTCAAGACGAGCATCGCCGCGGCCATCGGCGCGGACACGACCCGCGGGGACGTGGTCTCCGTCACGGCCGTCCCGTTCGCGGCCGCGGCCGCCGCCACGGCGAGCGGCGGACTCCCCAGCGGGCTCATCGACACCGCGACCGGGATGGCCTCGTCCGTCGTCGGCGTCCTGGTCGGCCTCGTCCTGCTGTTCCTCGTCTGGCGCAACCTGCGGGCCCTGCGGCGCCGCGCGGAGGACGCCGCGCTCGTCTCGGCGACGTCCCCGAGTGCCCAGCTCACCGGTGGCTACGGCGCGACGGGCGCCCCGCTCGCGGCCGCCGCCGCGGCCGAGCTGCCGGCCCCGAGCCCCCAGGCGCGCATCCAGGAGCGGCTCCGGATGGTGGCCGACGAGCAGCCCGACGCGCTGCTCGGCCTGATGCACGGCTGGCTGCGTGAGGATGGGCAGCGGCGATGACCGAGACGGCCCTGTCGCTGACCGGCTCGCGCAAGGTCGCGGCCCTCCTCATCACCCTCGGCACGGAAGCCGCCGCGAAGCTCCTCGCCCGCCTGCCGCCCGAGGCGATCGACCGCGTCGCCCTCGACCTGCTGCGGACACCGGCCGTCGACGCCGGCGTCCGCGACGCCATCCTGGAGGAGACGTACGCGGGCCTGTTCTCGGCCGGCGGCGTCATGCCGGGCGGCGAGGTCTATGCCTCGGAGCTGTTCGGGCAGGCGTTCGGCGAGGCGAAGGCCCGCGAGATGCTCGAGCGGGTCCATCGGGCGCAGCAGGTCGTGCCGTTCGAGTACCTCCGCGGCGCGGAGCCGACGGCCGTCCGCGACCTGCTCGTCGGCGAGCACCCCCAGACGATCGCCCTCGTCCTGGCCCACCTCGACCCGCGCTCGGCGGCCCGCATCCTCATCGAGTTCGAGCCCACCCTCCAGGTCGAGGTCGCCAGACGGATCGCCCTGACCGACCAGACGACACCGGAGGCGCTGGCAATCGTCGAGGCCGGCCTCAAGCGGCGCATCTCGTCCGTGGTGACCGAGACCACGACCGCGGTCGGCGGTGTCCGGCCGCTCGCCCACGTCCTCAACCAGGCCGGCCGGACGGCCGAGCGCCAGATCCTCGGTGCGCTGGCCGAGCAGGACGCAGCCCTGGCCGATGAGGTCCGCCGCTTCATGTTCGTCTTCGAGGACGTGATGCTCCTCGACGACCGGGCGATGCAGCGGGTCATCCGCGAGCTGGACACCAAGGACATGGCCCTGGCGATGCGGACCGCCAGCGACGCGATCAAGGAGAAGTTCTTCAGCAACATGTCCCAGCGCGCGGCCGAGATGCTGCGCGAGGAGATGAGCCTGGGTGGCCAGGTCCGCATCAAGAACGTCGAGGAGGCCCAGGGCCGCATCGTCGAGGTCATCAAGCGCCTCGAGGACAGCGACGAGATCGTGATCAGCCGGGGCGGCAGCGACGATGTCCTCGTCTGACCGCGTCCTCCTCCGCGGCACGATGCTGGTCCGCCGCGCGGCGGACGGCGGGCCCACAGGCGAGCCGAGCTCACCCGCGGACGAGGTCGGCGGGACGGCAGGGCGCGGTTCCGGGGGGCCGAGCGTCCTCGGCGGCCGAGCGAGTCGCAGCGCGCGGCGGTCGGAACGGTCGACGATGGCCACGCCCGCCCGACCCGCGGCGGCATCGGCTGGCGCCGACGCTCCGCTCCCCGCTGCGCCCGATGAGGGCCTCACCAGCCTGGCCGCCGAGTTGGGGCGGATGCGGGCCATCGCCCACGAGCGCGGCTACGCCGAGGGCCGCGCCCGGGCCGAGGGGGAGCTGCGCGTCGCCGTGGCCGCGGCCGGCGCCCTCGCGGCGCGACTCGAGCAGCATGCGCCGCGCGACACCGCGAACCTCGCCCACGCCATCGCCGAGCTCGGGCTCGCCGTCGCCCGTCGCATCGTGGCCGACGCCGTGCGCCAGGACCCGGCGGTGCTCGTGACCGCCCTCGAGGAGGCCATCGCGACCATCAACGGCTCGCCGGAGGCGCGGGTGATGCTCCACCCCGCCGCGGTCGAGCCCGTCCGCGTCGCCTGGGAGGCGGCCCACGGCCGGGCCCACCTCGGCAAGCGCTGGGTCTTCGAGCCGGACGCGAGCCTGCCGTCCGGCGGGTGTGTCGTCCGCTACGACCATGGGTTCGTGGACGCCGGCCTCGAGACGCAGCTCGAGGAGATCGGCATCGCCCTCGACCGGGCCATCCCTGGCTTCGTCCGCGAACGCGGCGAGGAGGAGGTCGCGTGAGCGCGGGCCGGCCGCCCGTCCTGCGCCACGACGCCGTGCCGCGCGCGCTCCTGGGGCCGGGTTCCGCTGCCGCGGCTGGCCGGCTCACCGTCCACGACCTCGCCGCGGGCGCCTCGCCGGCGATGTCGCCGCTCCTGCGCCACCTCCTCACCGCCGTGGCCCACGCACCGCGCTTCCAGCCGTCCGGCGAGGTCGTCCGCGTCGTGGGGACCACCGTCGAGGCGTCGGGCCTCGCCCTCCAGCTCGGCTCGATCTGCTGGATCGACCTGGAACCGGAGGGCATGGTCAGCGCCGAGGTCGTCGGCTTCCGCGACGGCCGCGTCACGCTCGTCCCGTTCGGGGACCTGGGCGGCGTGCGGCCCGGCTCAGCGGTGCGGCTGCGCGAGCAGCAGTTCCGGGTGCCGGTCGGGCGCGGCCTGCTCGGCCGCGTCCTCGACGGCTTCGGCCGCCCCATCGACGGCAAGGGGATGCTCCGCTGCGAGCACCGCGTCGTCGGCGGCACGGCGCCCCACCCGCTCGGCCGGGCCCGCGTCACGACGCCCCTCGCCACGGGCGTCCGGGCCATCGACGCGACGCTGACCGCCGGCAAGGGCCAGCGCCTCGGGATCTTCGCCGGCTCCGGCGTCGGGAAGTCGACCCTCCTGGCGATGATCGCCCGCCACGCCGCGAGCGACGTCAACGTCATCGCCCTGATCGGCGAGCGCGGCCGCGAGGTCCAGGAGTTCCTGGACGAGCAGCTCGGCGCCGCCGGCCTGGCCCGCTCGGTCATCGTCGTGGCCACCTCCGACCAGCCGGCCCTGCTGCGCCTCAAGGCGGCCGAGGTCGCCACCGCGATCGCCGAGTCGTTCCGCGACGACGGCTCCGACGTGCTGTTCATGATGGACTCGGTCACCCGCCTCGCCATGGCCCAGCGGGAGATCGGGCTCGGGGCGGGCGAGCCGCCGGCCCTCCGCGGCTACCCGCCGTCGGTCTTCTCGTACCTGCCGCGCCTCCTCGAGCGGACCGGCAACACCGATCGCGGCACGATCACCGGCTTCTTCACGGTCCTCGTCGAGGGCGACGACATGACCGAGCCGGTGGCCGACACCGTCCGCTCGATCCTCGACGGCCACATCGTCCTGACCCGCGCCATCGCCGAGCGCAACCACTACCCGGCCATCGACGTGCTCGCGTCGGTCAGCCGGGTGATGCCGGGCGTGGTCCCGGCGGATCATCTCCGGCTCGCCGGCGCCCTGCGGGCGAACCTGGCCGAGTACGAGAACGCCCGCGACCTCATCGAGGTCGGCGCCTACGCCCCCGGCTCGTCGCCGGCCATCGACCGGGCGATCGCCCTGCGGCCCGGCATCGAGGCGCTGCTCTGCCAGGGGCTCGACGAGGCGGCCGACATCCCCGACGCCGTCGCGGCGATGGCCCGCCTCGGGCTGGCGGAGCCGACCGTCGCAGGCATGGATCCCGCGGTGGCCGCCGCCGCGTCGAGCCGGCCGGGTACCGGCGCCGGGGCTGCTCGATGAGCCGTCGCTTCCGCCTCAGCGTCGTACTCCGCCTGCGCGAGATGGCCGAGGATGCCCGCCGCGTCGAGCTCGCTGCCGCGCTCGCCGACCACGCCCGGGCCGTGGCGGCGGCCGACGCCCTTGCCGAGCGCGTCCGGCTCGAGCGGCGCTGGCTCACCTCGCTGCAGCGGGGCGCGAGCGCCGCCGGGGAGCTGCAGGCCGCGGCGGCCGGCATGGACCTGGCGGAACGAGGCCTCGCCGCGGGACGGGAGCGCGTCGCGGCCGCGGCCGCCCGGCTGCTCGAGGCACGGCGCGCCCTCGCCGAGGCGAGCCGCCGGCGCGAGGTCGTGGAACGGCTGCGCGACAGGTTCGTCGCTGCGCAGCGCCTGGAGGCGGACCGCCGCGAGGCGGCCGAGCTGTCCGAGATCTCGATCTCCCGCCACGCCTGGCGCCTCGTCGAGGACGGTCGATCATGACCGCCCCGGCGCTGACGGGCGTCCTCGCCACGGGCGGCGTCCCGGGGTCCGGCTGGTCCGCCGTGGTCGGCCGGATCGGCGAGCTCGACGGCTTGATCCGCGGCCTGGACCCTGCCTGGACCGGGCTCCTCGACGATGCCGCGGTCGCGGCCGATGCCACGACGGCGACGGGACCCGCGACCGGGCCGGCGGCGGCCTCCCCGGCGGCGACCGGCACGACCCCGACCTTCGCGCTCGCACGCCCCGCGGCCGGCGGGTCCGTCGATCCGGCCGCAGACCCGCCCGTCGCCTTCCGCTCGCCGCTCCCCGGGGCGACGGTGAGCCAGCCGTTCGGGCCGACGACCCTCGCCCTCGAGCCGCCGGCCACTGTCGACGGCGTCCGCTACGCGCACTTCCACGCGGGCGTCGACCTGGCCGCGCCGCTCGGCACGCCGGTCCTCGCGGCGGCCGTCGGCACCGTCGTCCTGGCCGGCCGGGTGCCCGACGGCGCGGTCGACGTCCGCATCCGCCATGCCGACGGCAGCGAGACGCTGTACGGCCACCTCGACCCGACCCTCGACGTCCACGTCGGCGACCAGGTCGAGGCCGGTCAGCAGCTCGGCCGCGTCGGCCTGACCGGCGCAACGACCGGGCCCCACCTCCACTTCGCCCTGACCCGCGGCGGCGAGCCGCTGGACCCGGCCGCCTGGCTGGCCGCCGGCCGGCTGCCGGGCGCCGCCCCGGCGGCTGGCGTCTCCGCCTCGACCGATGGCGCGGCCGACCAGGCAGGCACCCTCGCCCGCTTCGATGCCGTGGCCTCGACCATCCCGTACGCCACGGAGATCCGGCGAGCGGCCGTCTCGGCCGGCGTGGACCCCCTCCTCCTCGCCTCGCTCGTGCAGGCGGAGTCGAGCTTCCATCCGACCGTCGTCTCGTCGGCCGGCGCGATGGGCCTCACCCAGCTCATGCCGGCGACCGCGCGCTCGCTCGGGGTGAGCCAGCCGTTCGATCCCGTCCAGAACCTCGGCGGCGGCGCTCGCTACCTGGCCGAGGACCTCCGTGCCTTCGGTCGCGTCGACCTGGCCCTGGCCGCCTACCAGGCGGGCAAGGGCGCCGTCCGCCAGTACGGCGGCATCCCGCCGTATCCCAGCACCCAGGCCTACGTCCGCCGGATCCTCGGGACGTGGGCCGGCTACCTCGAGGGCCCGTCGGCATGAGCGTGGAGCTGCCATGACCTGGCTCGTCGATCCGACCCAGCGCATCCTCAGCGGCGCCCTCGACGGGCTCGTCGCCCGCCAGGGCCTCATCTCGGCCAACCTCGCCAACGTCGACACGCCCGGCTTCACGCCAAGCTCGATCGACTTCGAGTCGGCCCTCCATCAGGAGCTCGACGCAGCCTCGCCCACCTCCGCCAGCGCCCGGCAACCGGCCGACGGTCCCGCAGCGGATGTCGGCCTCCGGGTGACGAACCCGCGCCACCTCCAAGGGCCCGACGGCGTCACCGCGGGCGGCACGACCGGCGAGTTCGCGGGGTCGATCCGCAACGACGGCAACAGGGTGGACCTGGAGTCCGAGCTGACCGCGCTCTCCGAGACGCAGCTCCGCTTCGAGGCGGTCACGCGCCTGACGAGCGGCCGGCTCGGCCAGCTCAGCGACGTGCTCTCGGACCAGGGAGGGCGGTGACATGACCTCGATCCAGGCCGCGCTCGCGGCCCAGACGGCTCCCGCGGCCGACGCGCTCGCCCCCCGGACCACCACGTCGGACGGGACCGGGCGCGAGGGCTCGTTCGACGCCGCGCTGACCGCGGCATCCACGAAGGTCACGACGAGCGTCGGTCATCCCGGCGCCGCTGGCAGAGACGCGCCGCACGCGACGCTGCGCCCGGAGACGGATCGACCCGGGAAGGGCGATGCTCGATCCGCGGAGACGCGCCCCGGACCGGAGCCGGCGCAGGGCCGCCCGACGGCCGAGCCGACGGCCGCGTCGCGCGGCCGTAGCCCGGTCGGGCGGCGGTCCGCCCCCGAGCCAGGTCCGGAGGGCGGCGATGCCGCTTCGGCGTCGTCGGCTGCCGCGGGCGCGTCCGGACTGTCGACGGCGGAGGTGGTTCGGACCGCCGCCGCGTCGAGCGGCGAGGCGGCAGCGAGCGCCGGGGCGAAGGTGGATGAGCCCGTCGCCGTCGGCGCCGTGACGGTCGCCCCGACGGCGACGACGCAGGCCCTGCGCACGTCCGTCGCTGCGACTGGTGCCGCGGTCCGGGGAGCACCTGGCGCAGTGGCCTCGCCGATCATGACGGGGGCCGCCAGCCCCGTGACGACTCAGCCGGCGCCTGCGGCGGCGCCGCCGGATCCCGGGGCAGCGGCGACGTCCGCGGCGTCCGGGAGCGACGCAGCGCGCGCGACGCCCGCGGCGCGGGCCGCACCCACGGC
>DASVYJ010000127.1:0-15533 GCA_036392215.1 Candidatus Limnocylindrales bacterium
CGAACGCGCGGTACTCGGCCTCACCCTTGAGGGCCAGGTACTTGGTGATCGCCGCGGTGAGACTCGTCTTGCCGTGGTCGATGTGGCCGATCGTGCCGATGTTGACGTGCGGCTTGGTCCGCTCGAACTTCTTCTTGGCCATCGTCGGTGGTGCTCCCTGCTCCTCTCGCGGGGTGGACGTCAGACTCTTGACTTCTGGACGAGCTCCGCCGCGATCCCGGCGGGCACTTCGGCGTAGTGGGACAGCTCCATGGAGTAGCTCGCCCGGCCCTGTGTCATCGAGCGCAGGTCGGTCGCGTAGCCGAACATCTCGGCCAGCGGCACGAAGGCGCGCACGACCTGGGTCGAGCCGCGGGACTCCATCCCCTCCATGTGGCCGCGGCGGCTGTTGAGGTCGCCGATGACGTCGCCCATGAACTGCTCGGGCATCGTCACCTCGACGCGCATCATCGGCTCGAGGATCGCCGGGTCGGCCTTGTCGACGGCCGCCTTGACGGCCATCGAGCCGGCGATCTTGAAGGCCATCTCCGACGAGTCGACCTCGTGGAACGACCCGTCGAAGAGGGTCGCCTTGACGTCGACCATCGGGTAGCCGGCGTAGATGCCCGTCTCCAGGGCGTCGCGGATCCCGGCGTCGACCGCCTTGATGAACTCGCGGGGGATGACGCCGCCCACGATCTTGTCGACGAACTCGTAGCCGCCGCCCTTGGCCAGCGGCTCGAGGGTGATGACGGCATGGCCGTACTGGCCCTTGCCGCCCGTCTGGCGGACGAAGCGACCCTCGCCGTTGGCGGCCCGCCGGATCGTCTCGCGGTAGCTCACCGAGGGCCGCCCGACGTTGGCGGCCACCTTGAACTCGCGGACCATCCGGTCGACGAGGACGTCGAGGTGCAGCTCGCCCATCCCGGCGATGCGGGTCTGGCCCGACTCCTCGTCTGTCCGGACCCGGAACGTCGGGTCCTCCTCGGCCAGGCGGCCCAGGGCGAGGCCGAGCTTGTCCTGGTCGGCCTTCGTCTTGGGCTCGATGGCGACCTCGATGACGGGCTCGGGGAAGCTCATCGACTCGAGGATGATCGGATGCTCCGGGTCGGTCAGCGTGTCGCCGGTCGTCGTCTCCTTGAGCCCGACGGCGGCCGCGATGTCGCCCGCGTAGACCGCGTCGATCTCCTCGCGGTGGTTCGCGTGCATCTGGAGGATGCGGCCGATGCGCTCCTTGCGGCCCTTCGTCGCATTGAGCACGTAGGAGCCCGTCTTGAGCGTGCCCGAGTAGACACGGAAGAAGGCGAGCTTGCCGACGAACGGGTCGGCCGCGATCTTGAAGGCGAGCGCGGCGAAGGGGTCGTCGTCGGCCGGCGCGCGGAGGATCTCGGCGTGGGTGACCGGGTGCTCGCCGATGACCGGCGGCACGTCGAGGGGCGAGGGCAGGTACTCGACGACCGCGTCGAGGAGCGGCTGGATGCCCTTGTTCTTGAGGGCGGAGCCGGTCAGGACGGGCACGAACTTGTACTGCAGCGTCCCGAGGCGGAGACCGCGCCGGATCTCGTCGACGGTCAGGTCGTGGCCCTCGAGGAACTTGTGGGTCAGCTCGTCGTCCATCTCGGCGGCGGCCTCGACCATCACCTCGCGCGCCTGGCGGGCGGGCTCGACCAGGTCGGCCGGGATGTCGGTGACCTCGAAGCGCGCACCGAGGTCGTCGAGCTCGTCGCTGTAGACGATGGCCCGCATCGAGATGAGGTCGATGACGCCCTTGAAGCGGTCCTCGGAGCCGATCGGGATCTGGATCGGCACCGGCGTCACGCCGAGCCGGTCGCGGATCATCTCGACGTCGCGCCAGAAGTCGGCGCCGGTCCGGTCCAGCTTGTTGATGAAGCAGATCCGCGGCACGCGGTAGCGGTCGGCCTGGCGCCAGACCGTCTCCGACTGGGGCTCCACGCCGGCCACGCCATCGAAGACGACGACCGCGCCATCGAGCACCCGCAGGCTCCGCTCCACCTCGACCGTGAAGTCCACGTGCCCGGGCGTATCGATGATGTTGATCCGATGGTCGTTCCACGAGCAGGTCGTGGCCGCGGCGGTGATGGTGATGCCCCGCTCCTGCTCCTGGGGCATCCAGTCCATCGTCGCCGCGCCCTCGTGCACCTCGCCGATCTTGTAGATCTTCTTGGTGTAGAAGAGGACCCGCTCGGTGACCGTCGTCTTCCCGGCGTCGATATGGGCGATGATCCCGATGTTCCGCGTTCGGGCGAGCGGAACCTGTCGTGCCACGATGAGTGCTGCGTCCTTCTGTCTGCCGGTGCTCGGGGCTACCACTTGAAGTGGCTGAACGCCCGGTTGGCGTCGGCCATCTTGTGGGTGTCCTCGCGCCGCTTGACCGCCGCGCCGAGGCCGTTCATGGCGTCGACGAGCTCGGCGGCGAGCTTCTCGCTCATGCTCTTGCCGTTCCGCTTGCGGGCCGCCTGGACGAGCCAGCGCACGCCGAGCGAGAGACGGCGATCGCCCCGGATCTCGACCGGGACCTGGTAGGTCGCGCCGCCGACGCGGCGGGGCTTGACCTCGATGATCGGCGTCGCGTTGCGCATGGCCGTCTCGAGGACCTCGATGCCGGGCCGCCGCGACTGGGCCTCGGCGCGGGCCAGCGCCTCCCGCAGGATGCGCTCGGACAGATGGCGCTTGCCGTCCATCATGAGCTTCGCCGAGAAGCGGGTGGTCAGGCGGCTGGAGGGACCGCCCTGGTACTTCGTCTTGCGGGCGATCTTGGCGCGACGCGGCATCTCCTAGCCCTTCTTGCCGGGCGCCTTGGCGCCGTACTTCGAGCGGCCCTGCTTGCGGTCGCGCACGCCGGCCGCGTCGAGGGTGCCCCGGATGATGTGGTACTTGACCGAGGGGAGGTCCTTCACCCGGCCGCCGCGGACCAGGACCACCGAATGCTCCTGGAGGTTGTGGCCGATGCCCGGGATGTAGGCGGTGACCTCCATCTGATTGGTCAGCCGGACGCGGGCGATCTTGCGCAGCGCCGAGTTCGGCTTCTTGGGCGTCATCGTGCGTACCTGCAGGCAGACGCCCCGCTTCTGGGGCGCGCCGGGGATCGGCTCCTGGCGCTGCCTGAGGCTGTTCCAGTTCTTGCGCATGGCCGGCGCCTTGACCTTGGAGATCTTGCGCTCGCGGCCCTTCCGCACGAGCTGGCTGATGGTAGGCACGGAGACGCGGCTCCTTTCGTTCCGTCTGTCGCGTGGCGTGACCGGCGGCCGGCGACCCTGGGGGATCGTTGACGGCGTCCCGGCGGCGACCCGGCCGACGTTCCGGCGCGGCGGCCGTGGCCGACGCCCCGTGGGGTGGGTCGCGCTGCTGGTCTGGCGGATCGCCGTCCCCCGGCGGACCGAGGCGATCGGCGTGATCCTGGTCTGGTCAGGCCGCCGTCCGGAGGCCGGCGCGGCACGCGCCGGCACGCTCCCCTGACGAGGCCACGAGCGCGGAGTGTAGCAGCGGCCGCCTCGGGGTGTCAAACCTCCGTGACGACCGCGGCGCCGCTCCGCGCCCCGGGTTCACTGCTCCAGCGCGTCCTCCGGCTCGTCGGCCGGGCTGTCGCCGGACGGCTCGTCGGACGACTCGTCGAGGCCCTCGAGGAACGGGTTCCGCTCCCCCGCCTCGTCCGCGTCGCCGGCCGCGGCGCTGGCGGTGAGGAGGGAGGCGAGATCGCTCGTCTCCTCACTCGGCCGCTGGCTCGCCTCCTCGAGGAAGGGGTTGTACTCGTACTCGGGGCCGCGGACCCGCTCCAGGGCCTCGCCGGCGAGCGCCTCCTCGGCAGCCCGGCGCTCGCGCTCGCGGCGCGCGGCGATGTTCGCCGGCGCCCCGGTCCCGGCCGGGATCAGCTTGCCGATGATGACGTTCTCCTTGAGGCCGATGAGGTGGTCCTTGGCTCCATTGATGGCCGCCTCGGTCAGGACCCGGGTCGTCTCCTGGAAGGAGGCGGCGGCCAGGAAGCTCGAGGTGTTGAGCGAAGCCTTGGTGACCCCGAGGAGGACGGTCTGGGCCGTGGCGGGCTCGCCACCCTCGGCCAGGACGCGGTTGTTGATCTCCTCGAAGTCGAGCCGGTCGACGAGCTCGGTCGGCAGCAGGTCCGTGTCGCCCGGCTGGTCGATGCGGACCTTGCGGAGCATCTGCCGGACGATGATCTCGATGTGCTTGTCGTTGATCGTCACGCCCTGGCTGCGGTAGACCTTCTGGACCTCCTTGACCAGGTAGCGCTGGACGGCGTCCTTGCCGCGGGTCTCGAGGTACTCCTGGGGATTGATCGGACCGTCGGTGATGGGGTCGCCGGCCCGGATCTCCTGCTCGTTCTCGACCACGAGCTTGGCGTTGTGGGGGATGGCGTACTCCCGCTCGACGACGTCCTCGGCCCGGACGAGGTACTCGCCGTCCTGGCTGACGACGAAGCCCTTGACCGGGGCGTGGAGCTCGGCCGCCTTCCCGTCGCCCTCCTCCGAGCGGGCCAGCGGCTGGCCCTGCTCGACGAGGTCGCCGGGGCTGACGAGCAGCTCGGCGCCGGCCGGGAGCTGGAGGCTCGTGTCGTAGCTCTCACGGCTCGAGACCTTGACCCGCGTGCCGCCCTCGCCGCGGATGATCTCCACGACGCCATCGATGTGGCTGATCTCGGCCTTGCCCTTGGGCAGGCGGCCCTCGAACAGCTCCTCGACACGCGGCAGGCCGGCGGTGATGTCGAGGCCAGCGACGCCGCCGGTGTGGAACGTCCGCATCGTCAGCTGGGTACCCGGCTCGCCGATCGACTGGGCGGCGATGATGCCGACGGCTTCGCCGACGCCGACCAGTTGGCCGGTCGCGAGGTTGCGGCCGTAGCAGTAGCGGCAGACGCCGTGGCGGGCCTCGCAGGTCAGCGGTGAGCGGACCAGCACCTCGTCGATGCCCGCCTCGTCGATGGTCTCGGCGACGTCGAGGGTGATCTCCTGGTTGCGGTCGACCAGCAGGGCCCCGTCGGGGCTGCGCGGGTCGGCCAGGGCGGCGGCGGCCAGGCGGCCCACGAGCCGGCGCGGGAAGGCGCCCTTCTCGTTGCTCGTGATCTCGCGGGACTCGGCCCGGGTGATCCAGCTGCCCTCCTCGGTGCCGCAGTCGTCCTCGCGGGTGATGACGTCCTGGGCCACGTCGACGAGCCGCCGCGTGAGGTACCCCGAGTCGGCCGTCCGGAGGGCGGTGTCGGCGAGGCCCTTGCGCGCGCCGTGGGTGGAGATGAAGTACTCGAGGACCGTCATGCCCTCGCGGAAGTTGCTGCGGACGGGGACGTCGATGATCCGGCCTGACGGGTCGGCCATCAGGCCGCGCATCCCGCCGAGCTGGCTGATCTGGCCCTTGTTGCCGCGGGCGCCGGAGTCGGACATCATCCGGACCGCCCCGAACTGGTCGAGGCCGGCCATCATCGAGTTGGAGATGTCGGTCGTCGTCTTCTGCCAGACGTCGACGACCTGCTCGTAGCGCTCGTCCTCGGTGATGAGGCCGCGCTGGAACTGGCGGTCGATCTGGTCGACCAGGCCGTCGGCCTGGGCAAGACGCTCCTGCTTGTCGGCCGGGACGGTGATGTCGCTCACGGCGATGGTCATCCCGCCGCGCGTGGCGTACTCGAAGCCGACCTCCTTGATGCCGTCGACGAGGTTGGCCGTCTCCTCGGGCCCGAGCAGGCGGTAACAGTCGTCGACGAGCGCCCGGAGCTCGGCCCGCTTCATCGTCACGTTCTTGAAGCGGAGCCGGTCCGGCAGGATCCGGTTGAAGATCACGCGCCCGACCGTCGTCTCGACGCGTTCGGCGGGGACCGGCTCGGCCGACTCCTCGTCCCAGCCGCGAACCAGCACCGTGACGAGCTCGTGCAGGCTGACCGTCCCGAGCTGGTAGGCCAGGACCGCCTCGTCCTCGTCGCCGAAGAGGCGCGGCGAGGCGCCGGCGGCCGGCCGGTCCATCGTCAGGTAGTAGCAGCCGAGGACCATGTCCTGGGTCGGCGCGACGACCGGCTCGCCGTTGGCCGGCGAGAGCAGGTTGGCCGTCGAGAGCATCATCTCGCGGGCCTCCTCCTGCGCGGCGGAGGAGAGCGGGACGTGGACCGCCATCTGGTCGCCGTCGAAGTCGGCGTTGAAGGCGGTGCAGACCATCGGGTGGATCTGGATGGCCGAGCCCTCGACGAGGACCGGCATGAAGGCCTGGATGCCGAGCCGGTGGAGCGTCGGCGCCCGGTTCAGCAGCACGGGGTGGTCCTGGATGACCTCCTCGAGGACGTCCCAGACCTCCGGTCGGACGCGCTCGACGATGCGCTTGGCGCTCTTGATGTTGTGGGCGAAGCCCTTCTCGACGAGCTGGCGCATGACGAACGGCTTGAACAGCTCGAGGGCCATCTTCTTGGGCAGGCCGCACTGGTGGAGCTTGAGCTCCGGGCCCACGACGATGACCGAGCGGCCCGAGTAGTCGACCCGCTTGCCGAGCAGGTTCTGGCGGAAGCGGCCCTGCTTGCCCTTGAGCATGTCCGACAGGCTCTTGAGCCGGTGGTTGCCGGTCCCAGCGATCGCCCGCCCGCGGCGGCCGTTGTCGATCAGGGCGTCGCAGGCCTCCTGGAGCATCCGCTTCTCGTTGCGGATGATGATCTCGGGCGCGCCGAGCTCGAGGAGGCGCTTGAGGCGGTTGTTGCGGTTGATGACGCGGCGATACAGGTCGTTGAGGTCGGACGTCGCGAACCGGCCGCCATCGAGCTGGACCATCGGCCGCAGATCGGGCGGGATGACCGGCACGACCGAGAGGATCATCCACTCGGGGCGCGTGCCGGAGCGGCGGAACGCCTCGATCAGACGGAGCCGCTTGATGGCCTTCTTGCGGCGCTGGCCCGAGGTCGTCCGGACCTCGACGTGGAGGCTCCGAGCGAGCTCGTCGAGGTCCATCCGCTGGATGATGTCGCGGACGGCCTCGGCGCCCATCCCGGCATAGAAGATGCGGCCGCCGCGGGCGCCCGAGCCGTGTCGCTCGTCGAGGTTCCGGTACTCGGTCTCGCCGATCGTCTGGAGCGGCTTGATCGACTCGATCTCCTCGCGGGCCTTGCGGATCTCGTCCTTCAGGCCCTCCGCCTCCCGGCGCAGGCGATCGCGCTCCGCCTCGAGCTGGGCGTCGATCTGGAGCTGGAGGTCCGTCACCTTCTGGGCGACGGCCCGCTCCTCGTCCGCCTCGCGCCGCTGGAACTCCTCGGTCAGGCGCTCGGTCTCGGCCGCCACGATCCGGCGGAGCGCGGCGGTCGCCTCCTTGCCGCCCGTGGCGCCCTCGGCCACGACCACCTCGCCGGTCAGCGGGAAGGCGATGGCCGAGGCAGCCTTCTTCGAGCGGAGCTCGGCCAGCTCGGCCTCGATCCGCTGGGCCTGCTCGACGACCTCCTCGGTGCGGGTCGTCCGCTGCGCCTCGAGGTCCGCCTTCGTCTGGGCGAGACCCGCCTGCAGCTCGTCCTTCTGGCGGTGGAACGTGGCCCGCAGCTGGTCCTCGAGGTCGGTCAACGCCTGGCCGCCCTTGCCGCCGCGACCTTCGGCCTCTTCCTCGAGCTGGGCCAGGGCCCGCCGCCGGGCGTCCTCATCGACGTGGGTGACGATGTACAGGGCGAAGTAGAGGATGCGCTCGAGGTTGCGGGGGCTGATGTCGAGCAGGATGCCGAGCCGGCTCGGCGTGCCCTTGAAGTACCAGATATGGCTGACGGGGCTGGCCAGCTGGATGTGGCCCATCCGCTCCCGGCGGACCTTCGAGCGGGTGACCTCGACGCCGCACTTGTCGCAGATGATGCCCTTGTAGCGGATCCGCTTGTACTTCCCGCAGTAGCACTCCCAGTCCTTGGTCGGACCGAAGATCCGCTCGTCGAAGAGGCCGTCCTTCTCCGGCTTGAGCGTCCGGTAGTTGATCGTCTCGGGCTTGGTGACCTCCCCGGACGACCAGTCGCGGACCTGCTCGGGACTGGCGAGCGAGATCCGGATGGCGTTGAAGTTATTGACCTCGAGCATGGTTCTCCTCCGCGCCGCCGCCTGGCTCGGCGACGCGATGCGGACCGGGAGCGAGCGCAGCGGGGCTGGCCGGGCACCCGCCGCGCGTGGAACGGACGATCAGTTCAGTCCTCGAAGCCGGCGAGGTTGATGCCCCCGAGGTCCGGCATCGGATAGGTCGAGACGTCCTCCGCGAAGCGGATCTCCTCGTCGTTCTCGTTGAGAATCTCGACGTTGAGCCCCAGGCTCTGGAGCTCCTTGATCAGCACCTTGAACGATTCCGGGACGCCTGGCTGCTGGATCTCCTCACCCTTGACGATGGCCTCGTAGGTCTGGACGCGGCCCATGACGTCGTCGGACTTGACGGTGAGGAGCTCCTGCAGGATGTTCGCCGCCCCGTACGCCTCGAGGGCCCAGACCTCCATCTCGCCGAAGCGCTGGCCGCCGAACTGGGCCTTGCCGCCGAGGGGCTGCTGGGTGATGAGGCTGTAGGGGCCCGTGGAGCGGGCGTGGATCTTGTCCTCCACCAGGTGGTGGAGCTTGAGCATGTAGATGTAGCCGACCGTGATCGGCCGGTCGAACGGCTCGCCGGAGCGGCCGTCGCGGAGGACGATCTTGCCGTCCTCGGGCAGCCCCGCCTCGACCAGCTCGGCCCGGATCTGGCCCTCCGTCGCGCCGTCGAAGACGGCCGTGGCGGCCTTCTCGCCCTTCTCGTGGAGGGCCCAGCCGAGGTGGGTCTCGAGGATCTGGCCGATGTTCATCCGGCTCGGCACGCCGAGCGGGTTCAGGACGATGTCGACCGGGGTGCCATCCGGCAGGTACGGCATGTCCTCCTGGGGCAGGATCTTGGCGATGACGCCCTTGTTGCCGTGCCGCCCGGCCATCTTGTCGCCGACGCTCACCTTGCGCTTCTGGGCGACCGAGACGCGGACCAGCCGGTTGACGCCCGGCATCAGCTCGCTGTCCTCGCGGGTGAAGGTCCGCACGTCGACGACCTTGCCGCGCTCGCCGTGGGGCAGGCGCAGCGAGGAGTCCTTCACCTCGCGGGCCTTCTCGCCGAAGATCGCCCGCAGCAGACGCTCCTCGGCGGTCAGCTCGGTCTCGCCCTTGGGCGTGATCTTGCCGACCAGGATGTCGCCCGGCTGGACGTCGGCGCCGATGTAGACGATGCCCTCCTCGTCGAGGTCCTTGAGGGATTCCTCGCCGACGTTGGGGATGTCGCGGGTGATCTCCTCGGGCCCGAGCTTGGTGTCGCGCGACTCGATCTCGTGCTTCTCGATGTGGATGCTGGTGAAGAGGTCCTCGCGGACGAGCTTGTCGCTGATGACGATGGCGTCCTCGTAGTTGCCACCCTCCCAGCTCATGAAGGCGACCAGGACGTTGCGGCCGAGGGCGAGCTCGCCCTCGTCGGTCGAGCTCGAGTCGGCGATCGGGTCCCCGGCCTCGACCCGCTGGCCGACGTCGACGATCGGTCGCTGGTTGATGCAGGTCCCCTGGTTGGAGCGGACGAACTTCTGGAGGCGGTACTCATCGAGCTCGCCGGCGTCCGTCTCGATCTGGACGCGATCCGAGGTGACGCTGGTGACCACGCCGGGCCGGCGGGCGACGAGGACCTGGCCGGAGTCGAGCGCGGACCGCCACTCCATGCCGGTGCCGACGATCGGCGCCTCGGGCTCCAGGAGCGGCACGGCCTGGCGCTGCATGTTCGAGCCCATCAGGGCGCGGTTGGCGTCGTCGTGCTCGAGGAACGGGATGAGGGCCGTGGCGACCGAGACGACCTGCTTGGGCGAGACGTCCATGTACTCGATCTGGCTCGGCCGGGCCTCGGGGAAGCTGTCTCGGTAGCGGCAGGGGATGCGGTCGCGGACGAAATGACCCCGCTCGTCGAGCTGGGCGTTCGCCTGCGCGACGTAGTGCTCCTCCTCCTCGTCGGCGGCGAGGTACTCGATCTCGTCGGTGACGATGGGCCGGATCGGGAAGGCCTGGGCCTTCTGACGCTTGAGCTCGCTCGCGGCGGCCTCGCTGAAGCGCTCGTTGGCCTTGACGATGACGGTCCCGTCCTTGGCCGTCAGGTCGGTCCCGGCCTCGTACTCGAGGAGGTCGGGGTCATCCCAGGCGATCGTCCGCTTGACCTTCCGGTAGGGCGTCTCGATGAAGCCGAACTGGTTGATCCGGCCATACGTGGCGAGCGAGCCGATGAGGCCGATGTTCGGGCCCTCGGGGGTCTCGATCGGGCAGATCCGACCGTAGTGGCTGTGGTGGACGTCGCGGACGTCGAAGCCGGCGCGCTCGCGGGACAGGCCGCCGGGGCCGAGGGCGGACAGGCGCCGCTTGCTGGTGAGCTCGGCCAGCGGGTTCGTCTGGTCCATGAACTGGCTCAGCTGGCTGCCGCCGAAGAACTCCTTCATCGCCGCCACGACGGGGCGGATGTTGATGAGGGCGTTCGGCGTCGCCTTGTCGATCTCCTGGATCGTCATCCGCTCCCGGACGACGCGCTCCATCCGCAGCAGTCCCACCCGGAAGGCGTTCTGGATCAGCTCGCCGTTGGCCCGGATGCGGCGGTTGCCGAGGTGGTCGATGTCGTCCCGGGCGCCGAGGCCGCGGTTCAGCTCGATGAGGTGGCCGACGATCGCGGCGATATCCTCGCGGGTGATGATCCGCTCGTCGCGCGGCAGCTCGATGCCCATCCGCTCGGCGACCGGAGCGAGCTTCTTGTTGAACTTGTAGCGGCCGACGCGACCGAGGTCGTAGCGCCGGAAGTTGAAGAAGAGGCTCTCGACCAGCTGGCGGGCGTTGTCGCCGGTGGGCGGATCGCCCGGGCGGAGCTTCTTGTAGACCTCGATGAGGGCGTCCTGCTGGGTGTGGGTCAGGTCGCGCTCGAGGGTCGTGGCGATGTACTGGTGCTCGGGGTCGCTGTCGACCGCGGCGAACAGGGCGCTGATCTCGTCGTTGGTCTCGTACCCGACGGCCCGCAGGAGCGTCGTCGCGGCGACCTTGCGCTTGCGGTCGACCTTGACGAAGAGCTGGTCGGTCTTGGCGGTCTCGAACTCGAGCCAGGCGCCGCGGTTCGGGATGACCTTGCCCGTGAACAGCTCTCGACCGGTCTGCTGGTAGAGCGCCTCGTCGAGGGCGTAGTAGACGCCCGGCGAGCGGACCAGCTGGCTCACGACGACACGCTCCGCGCCGTTGATGATGAACGTGCCCTGGTCCGTCATCCAGGGGTAGTCGCCCATGTAGACGCGCTGGCGCTGGATCTCGCCGGTCTCCTTGATGAGGAGCTCGACGTTGACGTAGAGCGGCTTGCTGAAGGTCAGGTCCTTGGTCCGGCACTCGAGCTCGGAGTACTTGGGCGTCCCGAACTCGTAGTCGAGGAACTGGAGTTCCATGACCTTGCCGGTGAAGTCCTTGATCGGGCTGATCTCGTCGAAGAGCTCCCGCAGGCCCTTGTCCACGAACCACTGGAAGGAGTTGAGCTGGAGCTCGATGAGGTTCGGGATGTCGAGGGCCTCGGGGATCCGGGCGTAGCGCTTGCGCGCGGCGACCGCGGATGCACGAGGGGAGGACTCGGCGACAGACAGCATGAACCGCTCCTTGACGGAGGAGGAAGGGGGAAGGGCCGCGCTCACAGAAGGAGCAGGATACCGCGAATCGGGCGCATGTCAAATGGGGGTCGACACGCGGCGCGCGCGACCCCCCGCGACGAAGCCTGGCCGGCCGCGGGACGGGGGTCCCGCGGCCACCCCGGTGGGGCGCAGGCTACTTGATCTCGACCTTGGCGCCCTGCTCCTCGAGCGCGGCCTTGATCTTCTCGGCCTCGTCCCGGGCGACGCCCTCCTTGACCGGCTTGGGGGCCGCGTCGACGAGGTCCTTGGCCTCCTTGAGGCCGAGCCCGGTCAGCTCGCGGACGACCTTGATGACCGGGATCTTGTTCGGGCCGACCTCGGCGAGGACGGCGCTGAACTCGGTCTGCTCCTCGGCCGGAGCCTCGGCGGCGGCCGGGGCGCCGGCCGGCGCCGCGGCGACGGCGACCGGGGCGGCGGCGGTGACGCCGTAGCGCTCCTCGAACTTCTTGATGAACTCGGACAGCTCGAGGACGGTCATCCCGTCGATGGCCTCGAGGAGCTGGTCCTGGGTGAGGGTGGCCATGCGTTGGACTCCTTGGTGGGACGGGCGTGGGCCCGCGGGTGGCTCGGGTGGTGGCTCAGGCCTCGGCCGCAGCCTTGCGGTCGCGGACCTGCGCGAGGGCGTAGCCCAGGTTGCGCAGGTTGGCGCCGAGCAGGCCGGCCAGGGTGCTGAGCGGCGACTGGACCGCGCCGGCGAGCTGGCCGAGGAGGACCTCGCGGCTCGGCAGGCTGGAGAGGCGGGTGACACCCTCCGCGTCGATGGCGCGGCCGCCGACGACGGCGCCCTTGACCCGGACGATGCGGAAGGGACGGGTCGCGTCGAGGACCGCCTTCGCCGTCGCGGCCTCGTCGCCGTGCCCGAAGGCGATCGCGGTCGGCCCTTCGAGAAGGGGCGACAGCGCCTCGAGCCCGGCCTCGCTGGCAGCAAGGCGCATGAGGCGGTTCTTGACGACGCGGTACGAGACGTCCTGGCGGCCGAGGGCGCGCCTGATCTCGCCCAGCTCGCTCACCCTGAGGCCGCGATACTCGGAGACGATCACGGCCGTGCTGCCCGCCAGTTCCTGGCGCAGCTCGGCGACCGTCTCTCGCTTGGCCTCGGTCGGCATGGAGACCTCCGTGCTTCATGCGCGCGGCCGGCGCGCGGCGGTGGGCGACGGGTCCGAGGACCCAAAGCCCCTGCGACGGTGCTCGCGGTCGCAGGGGGCGC
This sequence comes from Candidatus Limnocylindrales bacterium, assembly GCA_036392215.1. Lineage (GTDB taxonomy): Bacteria > Chloroflexota > Limnocylindria > Limnocylindrales > CSP1-4 > JAJYJO01. The sequence goes on from DASVYJ010000127.1 coordinate 12,834, forward strand.
CCACCCGGAGGTGGAGGCTCCGACCCTGCCTCGGCGTGCTCGCCGGCGTCCCCGGGACGTGCCCGGTCCGGGCGGCGGTTTGAGCCCCGGCCGTCCCCGACGCTTCGGCGGCGGGAGCGGCCCGCGGGCGCAGGCTGTCTGCGGCGGTCCGTCGTATGCGGTTGTCCTGGCGACGCGCCGGCCGGCCGTCGCCGTGTGAGTCCAAGGCGGCCCGCGTGGGCCGCGCGGTCAGGCCGCGGCCGCGGCGGCGAGGACCTGCGGGATGTCGACCCGGATGCCGGGGCCCATCGTCGGGCTGATCGACAGCCCGCGCAGGTACTGGCCCTTGGCCCCGCTCGGCCGGGCGCGGTTCACCGCGTCGACCAGGGTCCCCAGGTTGTCGACGAGCTCCTGGGCCGAGAAGCTCGCCTTGCCGATCGGGACGTGGATGATGGCGCCCTTGTCGACCTTGAATTCGACGCGGCCGGCCTTGACCTCGCGGATGGCCCGCTCGAGGTCGAAGGTGATGGTGCCCGACTTGGGGTTCGGCATGAGGCCGCGCCGGCCAAGGATGCGGCCGAGGCGACCGACCATGCCCATCGTGTCGGGCGCGGCGAGGGCGACGTCGAAGTCGAGCCAGCCCGCCTCGATGCGCTTGACGAGGTCCTCGGCGCCGACCTCGTCGGCGCCGGCCCGCATCGCCTCCTGGGCCTTGTCGCCCTGGGCGAAGACGACGACGCGGACGACCTTGCCGGTGCCGTGGGGCAGGACGACGGTCCCGCGGACCATCTGGTCCGCGTGGCGCGGGTCGACGCCGAGCCGGAGGTGCGCCTCGACCGACGCGTCGAAGCCGACGTAGCTGGTCTGCCTGACGAGCTCCGTCGCCTCGAGCGGCGGATAGACCCGGGCGGCGTCGACGAGCTTGCTCGCCTCGAGGTACTTCTTGCCGTGGTGGGGCATGTCCGTGTCTCCCTGGCGGTCGGGTCGGACCCGACCTCCCCCTGGCGCGGGGTGGCGTCCGGCGTCGTGGTGGCGCGGCCGGCGCGCGTGGGTCGGCGCCTAGCCGACCACCTCGATGCCCATGCTCCGGGCCGTGCCCTCCACCTGGCGCATCGCGGCCTCCACGTCGTTGGCGTTGAGGTCGGCCGCCTTGGTCTGGGCGATCTCGCGGATCTGGTCGCGGGTCACCCGGCCGACCTGCTCGCGGCCGGTCTGCGGGGAACCCTTGTCGATGCCGGCCGCCTTGCGCAGGAGGTCGGCCGCGGGCGGGGTCTTGAGGACGAAGGTGAACGAGCGGTCCTCGAAGATCGTGATCTGGGCCGGGATGACCTGGCCGGCCTTGTCCGCGGTCCGCTCGTTGTACGACTTGGTGAACTCGACGATGTTGATGCCGTGCGGGCCCAGGGCGGTGCCCACCGGCGGGGCGGGGGTCGCCTTGCCGGCCGGCAGCTGGAGCGTCAGCACGATGCGGATCTTCTTGGCCACGGGCTCGCGGGTTCCTTTCGCTTAGAGCTTCTCGACCTGCAGGAAGTCGAGCTCGACCGGCGTCTCGCGGCCGAAGATGCTGACCAGCACCTTGACCTTGTTGCGCTCGGGGTTGACCTCGTCGACCGTGCCGATGAACTCGGCGAAGGGGCCGTCGGTGACGCGCACGCTCTGGCCCTTCTGGAAGGCCACCCGGTACTTGGGGGTCTCCACGCCCATCTGGCGGAGGATCTGCTTGACCTCGTGCTCGTCGAGCGGGATCGGCTCGTTGCGCGTCCCCGGGATGTTCGCCCCGCCGACGAAGCTGGTCACGCCCGGCGTGTTGCGGACGACGAACCACGAGTCGGGGTCCAGGATCATCTCGACCAGGACGTAGCCCGGGTAGACCTTCTTCTGGACCGTGTGGCGCTGACCCTGGCGGATCTCGATCTCGTCCTCCATCGGGACCAGGACCTGGAAGATCTTGTCCTCCATGCCCATCGACTCGATGCGGTGCTCGAGGTTCGCCTTGACCTTGTTCTCGTAGCCCGAGTACGTGTGGATCACGTACCAGCGCTTCTCGGGGGCGCGGGCCTGCTCCGTCGCGGGCTCGTTGCGCGTGCCTGTCATGGCTCCTGTCAACCCCCCGCCAGCGGCTTCACCGCGGTGCTGAAGATGAGGTCGAAGAAGGTGATGTAGAGGCCGACGCCGATGCTGATCGCGAAGACGAGCACGGTCAGGTTGCGCGTCTGCTCGCGCGTCGGCCAGGAGACCTTCTTCAGCTCGGACCACGCTTCGTCGATGAAGCGGCGGATGCGTTGCACGGTGGGCGGTGCCTTCTTAGGGTCGGGTGGCCGGGTCGGGCGGGGTGGCAGGGGCGGCCGGACTCGAACCGACAACCACTGGTTTTGGAGACCAGAGCTCTACCAATTGAGCTACGCCCCTGTGGTCGTGCCCTACTTCGCCTCCCGGTGGAGGGTGTGGCGCCGGTCGCGCGGGCAGTACTTGCGCAGCTCGAGCCGGCCGGGATCGTTCTTCTTGTTCTTGCGGGTGGTGTAGCTCCGCTCCTTGCACTCGGTGCAGGCGAGCTGGATGATCGGACGGTTCTCGACTTTGGCCATCGCCCTACTCGATGATGCTGGTGATGGCGCCCGCGCCGACGGTCCGGCCGCCCTCGCGGATGGCGAAGCGCTGGCCGACCTCGAGGGCGATCGGGGTGATCAGCTCGACCCGCATGTCGACGTTGTCGCCGGGCAT
>DASVYJ010000128.1:0-73366 GCA_036392215.1 Candidatus Limnocylindrales bacterium
CGGGCTACACCCCCAGGCCGTACTTCGGTCATGTCATTCGCGTCGCCCCCACGGCAGAGGTCGATGTCGGTGCCGAGGTGAAGATCCTGGCGAAGGCGATGATCAAGCAGATCGATCGCGTGATCAGCGACCTCTGTGGCCAGGCACGGCACTTTCGAACGAAGAGCCCCAGTGCCACGAGCGTCGGTCTTGTGGGACTCAACCTCGCTTCGCACTATGTGTCCTTTGAGGGGACGCGTCGGTACCCAACCGGAGAGTATGGTCTCCATCCATATCAGGAGGCGCCCGAGGCTGAACGGCGGCTGCTTGAGTCCGCCGAGCAATGCTTCGCTGAATTCCTGGTGCTCCCGTTCCGCGCAACGAACGAACCTCCATACCAGTTCGAATGGGTTAACAGGCAGAAGACGCGTGACGCGTACGCCGCGATGCTCCTCCGCATCCTGCGACAGTACGACCGCGGCCAGACGTAACTGCTCCGCCATTGATAGCCGCGGGTGTTTCCCCGCCCGCCGGTGGTGTGACCCGGCGGGGTGACGATCGCGCGGGCAGAGGACCCGGGAGGTCAGGCGGGCGGGTCGAGGGTGACACCGAAGACCGTCGCGATGGCCGCCAGCTCGGCCGGGCCGAGGCCGCGGGCGGGGCGGCCGAGGGCGAGGTCGAGGACCTCGTAGCGGGCGGCTGCCTCGAGGTAGTCGACGTAGTCGACGGCCAGGCTCACCGAGCCGGACGCGCAGGCGATGACGCCGTGCTTCGCCCACAGGGCTATGCGATGCCGCTCGAGCGCGCGCAGGGTCGCCTCCCGGAGGGCCGTCGTCCCCGGGGGATGGAACGGGACGTAGCCGACGCCGTCCGGCAGGAAGCCGACGGTCTCGGCCTGCCACCGCCGCAGCCGCCGCGACACCTCATCCGAGCCGGCGAAGTCGGGCAGGTGGCTCAGGTACGTCAGGTGGAGCGGGTGGGCGTGGACGATCGCACCCGGCCCGCCGTCGGCCGCGCCCGCCCGCAGGGCGTGGATGGCGAGGTGGCTGTTGAGCTCGATCGTCGGCCGGGCGAAGGCGGCGTTCGTCGCGAGGAAGAGGCGGGCGCTCGCCCCGCCGGGATCGACCCGCAGGACGGCCAGGCTGGCCGGCGGGTCGCGGTGGATCCGGCGGAGGCGGCAGCCGGACCCGGTCACGACGAGCCACCGGCCGGCGAGCTCGGGCACGACCTCTGGCAGCTCGACGGACCGCTCCACGGGGAAGCGGCGGCCGGGCTCGAGCGCGCCCGCCACGAGGACGGAGATGTTGCCGGCGGCACCCTCCGCGGCCGAGATGGCCGAGAGGTGCGCGGCGACCTCACCGATCTCGTCGAGGAGGTCGTCGAGCGTCGGGCGCTGCTGTGGGCCGCCGGGCGCGGGCCTCGCGGCGGGCGCGTCCTGGCTGCCGTCGATCATGGGACTCCTTTCGGCGCTGGCGGGCCGCCGGCGCGAGCGAGGTCGCCGGCCTCGTCGTCCGATACCGCGTTCGGCGAGAGCGTAGCCCGCGCGGCTCCCGCCCGGGCGGCCAGGAACGAATCGAGGCGGGCCCGGTCGGGCGGGTCGGCGCCGGGCCGCTCGCAGCTGAGCGCCGCCGCCGCCAGCGCGACGCGGATCGCGTCACGCAGCTGCGCCTCCGGCAGCGCGGCGAGGGCATCGCCCGAGGTGGCCCCGAGCTCGGCCAGCCGCGTCAAGAGACCCGCGCTGAAGGCGTCGCCGGCTCCGACCGTGTCGGCGACCCGGATGGGGAAGGCGGGCATCACGATCGCGACCGGCCTCCCCTCCACCTCGCGGACCGCGACCGCCCCGTCGCCGCCCCGGGTGACGGCGACGAGTCGCGGACCCCGCGCCAGCAGGTCGAGCGCGGCGGCTTCGACATCCCGGTCCGGGGCCAGCCAGGCGAGGTCCGCTGCGCTGACCTTGAGGAGGTCCGCCGTCGCGACGAGCCGCTCGAGCCGGGCCAGGTAGGCGGCCTCGTCGACGATCAGGCTCGGCCGGACGTTGGGGTCGAGCGAGAGGAGCGCGCGGCCGCGCAGGCGCCGCCAGGCCGCCTCCACGGCATCGGGGGTCGAGCCGCGGAGCAGGCTGATCGACCCGATGTGGAGGATCGCCGTCTCCTCGACCATCGCCTCCGGCAGGCCGTCGACGGCCAGAAGCGTGTCGGCCGTGCCCTCGCCGTAGAAGGCGAAGGCGGGCTCGCCATCCTCGAGGGTAACGAAGGCGAGGGCAGTCGGCGCCTCGACGCTCCCGAGCCAGCGGTCATCGACGCCCTCCGCCGCGACGCGCGAGCGCAGGAACCGCCCGAACAGGTCGTCACCCAGGCTTCCCGCGAGGGCGACGCGCGCGCCGAGCCGGGCCGCGGCCACAGCGACGTTCAGGGGCGAGCCGCCGGGGTGCGGGCGGAAGGTGACCGCCCCATCCGCCTCGACCGGCAGGAAGTCGACCAGGGCCTCCCCGAGGCAGGTGATGAGCGCGCCGCGCCGTGGCGAGGGGTCGCCCGTCATCCGCCGCACCGCCCCTGCCCGAGCGCTCCTAGCGGAGCGCTCGGATGACTTCGCCGGCCAGGCCGATGGCCTCCGGCGACGGCAGGTTGACGTTGCGCAGGATGAAGCCGTCGAAGCCCGCCTCGCGGTACTCGCCGAGGACGTCCTGCGCCCGCTGGGGCGTGGCCACGATCGTGGAGGAGCGTCGCTCGGGCACGACGCGCTCCAGGATCCGCTGGCCCGCGGCCAAGTCGGCGGCCAGGACCAGCGGCACCATCACGGTGCGGCGGATGCTCCCCGGATCACGGTCCGCCTCCGTCGCATAGCGGTCGAGCAGCTCGTTCTTGCGGCGCAGCTCGTCGAGCGGCCCGAAGACGTTCCAGATGTCGGCGTAGCGGGCCACGAACCGCAGCGTCCGCTGCTCTCCGCCGCCGCCGATCAGGACGGGCGGGGCGCCCGGCCGCAGCGGGTGCGGCACGTTCAGCGCCCCGTGCACGGCGTAGTGCTGGCCCTCGAACGTGGCCGGCTCGTCGCTCCGCAGCATCCGCCTGCAGATCTCGAGCGCCTCGCCGAGGCGGTCCATCCGCTCGCCGATCGGCGGGAGGTCCCAGCCGTAGGCACGGTGCTCGGATTCGTTCCACGCGGCGCCGAGGCCGAGCACGGCGCGGCCCTGCGAGATGACGTCGAGCGTGGCGACCTGCTTGGCGACCATGGCGGGGTTGCGGTACGTCACGCCGGTGACCATCGCCCCCAGGAGGACGCGGTCGGTGCGCGCCGCGAGCGCGCCGAGCGCCGTGTACGCCTCGAGCATCGGCTCGGTCTCGGGCCCGACCGGGCCGATCTGGTGGAAGTGGTCCATCACCGTCACAAGGTCGAACCCGGCCGACTCGGCCGCGCAGGCCAGCTCGACCGTCCGGTCGAACAGTCGCTCCGGCGGCAGCTCAGGGAAGGTGTAGTTCGGCATGTGGTAGCCGAAGAAGAGGGTCATGGCTGGCCTCAGGCTGGTCGGTCGCCGGTCGGCGATCGGGTCAGGCGGCGCTCGACGGCCGACGGAGCGGCTCCGACCGGGGCGGGCAGGGCCGATCGGGTGATGTGCAGGCTACCGCAGGTCGCCGGGCGGAGCCGTTCGACGGACCGGGCAGCCCGAGCTCGGCGCCGGCGACGGCGGACACGGCCGACGGCCTCAGGCGGCGCCGGCCGCCTCCGGCTCAGCCTCGACCGGGCCCGCGAACTGGCTCTCGTACAGGTCGTGGTAGAAGCCCCGCCGGGCCATCAGCTCGGCGTGGGAGCCCTGCTCGACGATGGCCCCGTGGTCCATCACGAGGATGGTGTCCGCGTCGTGGATCGTCGACAGCCGATGGGCGATGACGAAGGCCGTCCGACCGCGCATCAGGCGGGCCATCGCCCGCTGGACGAGGATCTCCGTCCGTGTGTCCACCGACGAGGTGGCCTCGTCAAGGATGAGGATCTGCGGGTCGGCCAGGAAGGCCCGGGCGATGGTGAGCAGCTGCCGTTCCCCCTGCGAGAGGTTCGAGGCCTCGTCGTCGATGACCGTATCGAAGCCGTCGGGCAGCGTGCGCACGAAGTGGTCGACGTGAGCCGCCTCGGCGGCGACCATGATCGCCTCCTCCGAGGCCCCCTCCGCGCCGTAGGCGATGTTCTCGCGGATCGTGCCGCCGAACAGCCAGGTGTCCTGGAGGACCATCCCGAACGTCCGTCGCAGGTCGTCGCGCTGCAGCGAACGGGTGTCCAGGCCGTCGATCATGATGCGGCCGCCGTCGAGCTCGTAGAACCGCATCAGGAGATTGACCAGCGTCGTCTTGCCCGCCCCCGTGGGCCCGACGATGGCGACGGTCGCGCCCGGCTCGGCGACCAGCGAGAGGTGCGAGATGAGCGGCTTGTCGGGCTCGTAGCGGAACGAGACGTCCTCGAAGGCGACGCGGCCCACGACACCTGGCAGACGCGCCGGCGCCGCGGTGTCGGGCACCTCCTCCACCTCGTCGAGCAGCTCGAAGACGCGCTCCGCCGAGGCGACCGCGGACTGCATGACGTTCATGATGCTGGCGACCTGGGTGATCGGCATGGTGAACTGGCGGGAGTACTGGATGAACGCCTGCACGTCGCCCAGCGACATCTGGCCCGAGGCGACGCGCACCCCGCCGATCACAGCGATCGCGACGTAGTTCAGATTCGACAGGAACATCATCGAGGGCTGGATGATCCCGGAGATGAACTGGGCCCGGTAGCTCGCCTCGAAGACCCGCTCGTTGTGGGCCTCGAAGGCGGCCAGCGCGTCAGCCTGGTGGCCGAACACCTTGACCACGTCGTGGCCGGTGTGGGTCTCCTCCACGTGGCCGTTCAGCTCGCCGATCCAGCGCCACTGGGCCGCGAACTCGCGCTGCGAGCGCCGGGCGATGAACATCGTGGTGATGGCCGCGGCGGGCAGGACCAGCAGCGAGACGACGGCCAGGATCGGGCTGATCCACAGCATCAGGGCGAGCACCCCGATGATGGTCAGGACCGAGGTGATGATCTGGGTCAGGCTCTGCTGGAGCGTCTGGGCGATGTTGTCGATGTCGTTGGTGACCCGGCTGAGGATGTCGCCGCGCGGGTGGCCGTCGAAGTAGCGCAGCGGCAGGCGGCCGAGCTTCTCGTCGACCTGGCGGCGCAGGCCGTAGACCGTCCGCTGGGCGACGCCGGCCATGATGTAGGCCGAGGCCCAGCTGAACGCGGCGCTCAACAGGTAGACCAGCGTCAGCAGGAGGAGGACCTGGCCGACCGCGCCGAAGTCGACGCCGACGCCCGGCACGGCGCCTGAGCCGGCCAGCATGTCGGCGAAGGTCCCCTGGCCGCGGGCGCGAAGGCCGGCCTCGATCGTGGAGATGGGCACGCCGGCGGGGAGCTGCTTGCCGATGAGCCCGGCGAAGAGCAGGTCCGTGGCGTGCCCCAGGATCCGCGGACCGAGGACCTGGCAGACGACGCTGACGATGGCGAGGAGGACGACGAGGACGATCCGCGGCCGCTCGGGACGAAGCTCCCCGACGAGCCGCCGGAGGGACTGACCGAACGCCTTCGGCTTCTCGGCCGGCAGCATCATGCCGTGGCCCGGGCCGAAGCCGGGGCCGCCGCCTCGCGGCCGGCCGCCGAACGGACCGTCCCCCCGTCCCGCCGCCGGACCGCGGCCGCCCATCATCATGCGGCCGCCTCCTCGCTCAGCTGCGAGGCCACGATCTCGCGGTACGTCTCGCACGACTCGAGAAGGTCGGCATGGGTCCCGACGCCGGCGACCTCGCCCCCGTCGAGGACCACGATCCGGTCGGCGTTCATGATCGTGCCGACGCGCTGGGCGACGATGATGACCGTCGCGTCGGCCGTCACCTCGCGCAGGGCGGCCCGCAGGTTCGCGTCCGTCCGCAGGTCGAGGGCCGAGAAGCTGTCGTCGAAGAGGTAGATCCGCGGCCGCTTGACGACGGCCCGGGCGATCGCGAGGCGCTGGCGCTGGCCGCCGGAGACGTTCATCCCGCCCTGGGCGATGACCGCGTCGAGGCCGCCCATCTCCTCCACGAAGGACCGCGCCTGGGCGATCTCGAGCGCATCCCAGAGCTGCTCGTCGGTCGCCGACTCGTCCCCATACCGGAGGTTGCTGGCGACCGTCCCGCTGAACAGGAACGCCTGCTGGGGCACGGCTCCGATGGCCGCCCAGAGGTCCTCCTGGCGAAGGTCGCGGACGTCGGCCGCGTCGACCCGGACGCTGCCGCCGCTCACGTCGTAGAAGCGCGGGATGAGGTTGACCACGGTCGACTTGCCGCTGCCGGTGCTGCCGACGATGGCGGTCGTCTCGCCTGGCCGGGCGACGAAGGAGATGCCGCGCAGGACCGGGTCCTGGGCGCCCGGATAGCGGAACTCCACGTCCCGGAACTCGACCTCGCCGGTCCGCGGCGCGGGCGCCGGCTCGCGCGGATCGGCCTGGCTCGGCTCGGTGTCGAGGACGGCCATGATCCGCTCGGCCGACACGGCCGCCCGGGGGACCATGACGAACATGACCACGGCCATCATCACCGCGAACAGGATCTGCATGACGTAGGTCAGGAACGCCGTGAGGTTGCCGATCGGCATCTGGCCGCTGTCGATCCGCTGCGCCCCGAACCACATGATCGCCACGCTCGACAGGTTGAGGATGGCGAAGAGCGAGGGGATCATCAGGGCGAAGAGCCGGGTCACCCGGAGCGACGTCTCGGTGAGAGCCAGGTTCGCCTCGTCGAAGCGCTCCTCCTCGTGGCCGGTCCGGACGAAGGCCCGGATGACCCGCACGCCGCTCAGGCTCTCGCGGGTCACCTGGTTGACCCGGTCGATCCGCACCTGCATCTGCTTGAACAGGGGCAGCGCCCTGACCATCAGGAGGCCGATGACGGCACCCATCGCCGGCACGATGACGACCAGCAGGCCCGACAGGGGCACGTCCTCGCGCAGGGCCATGAGGATCCCGCCGACGCTGGTGATCGGAGCCAGGATGATCACGTTGAGGGCCATCACGACGACCATCTGCACCTGCTGGACGTCGTTGGTGTTGCGGGTGATGAGCGAGGCGACGCCGAAGCGGTTGGTCTCGGCATGCGAGAAGGCGACGACGCGGCGGAAGATGTCGCGCCGGACGTCGCGGCCGAGGGCCATCGCGGTACGCGCGCCGAAGTAGACGGCGACGATGGCGCACAGGCCGAGCAGGCCGGTGACGAGGAGCATGAAGCCGCCGGTCCGGACGATGAAGTCGGTGTTCCCCTTGGCCACCCCGTCGTTGATGATGTCGGCGTTGAGGCTCGGCAGCCACAGGTTGGAGAGGGCCTGGATGACGAGCAGGCCGATGACCAGCAGCAGCTGCCGCCAGTACGGCCGGAGGTAGATCCGCAGGAGGCGGATCACGGCTCGACCCCCTGCCGCGGGCTCGTGGCCGCGCTCGCGAAGCCGACCCGGCCCCCAGCCGAGGCCGGGCCTGGGCCGGTCGCCTCCGGGCAGACCAGCGTATCGGGTGCGGCCGGCTTCTCCCGCAACCGCTGGCCCGCGGCTCGGAGCGCGCGGAGGCCGACCAGGAAACCGGCCAGCTCGTCCTCGGTCAATTCCCCGACGAGGCGGCCGAGTCGTTCGCGGCGATGGGTCTCGAACTCGTCGAAGATCCCGGCCCCGCCGGCGGTGAGGTGGACCAGGACGAGGCGGCGATCGTCGGTGCTGTGGCGGCGTTCGACGAGGCCGCGTCGCTCCATCCGGTCGACGATGCCGGTGGCGCTGGCGCTCGAGACGTCGAGGGCCTCCGCGAGGGCCCGCATCGAGAGCGGCCCTTCCGCCTGGAGCGCGGCCACGACGTTGAGGTGGACGAGGCTCAGGGCTCCCTGGTGCCAGCGGTGGAACGTACCCATCCGCTCCCGCGCCGGCCACGCGACCAGCGCCTCGAGCAGCTCATCCGCGAGCGCCTGACGCCGTTGCCGCGCGTCGGGATACGTCGAGCCGCCTGTGGAGTCGGCCGAAGCCCGGGCAGTCGGGCTCGCCGACTCCCCGGCCGAGTCGGAAGCGGGTTCAGCGGCGGAGGCGAGCCCGGGGTCGGAGGGGGGCGTCGAGGCGGAAGCCGCCACGGACGCGCCACCTCCGGCTGCCGCTGCTGCTTCGCCTGCGTGTTGCCCCGGATAGACCTTCAATGTCACGTTGACAATATATGTCGCTTGATCCGGAGTCGGCAAGCACCGCGAGGAACGGTCGCACCGGGAGAGGCGGATCAGGACGGCGCGGACGAGCGCATCGCGTCGGCGGCCACGCACATCGGAACGGTACGAGCGGCCGTTATCCTGTCGCCGTGAGCCTCTATCGCCTGATCGCGGAACCCCCGCTCCGGTCGCCTGTAATGGTGGCCGCCTTCGATGGCTGGGTCGATGCGGGCGCGGCTGCCACCGCTGCCGCCGGCCGGCTGACGGAGGACAGCGAGCTCCTGGCGACGTTCGAGGCCAGCCTCCTCTTCGACTACCGAGCGCGCCGACCGACCCTCGAGATCCTCGACGGGACGCCGGCCCAGTTGACCTGGCCCGAGCTGACCGTCCGCTGGCGGCGCATCGGCGGCCGGGACGTGCTCGTCCTCAGCGGCGGCGAGCCGGATTTCCGCTGGCCGGAGCTGTGCGCCGACGCCGTCGACCTCGCCGCGCGGCTCGGCGTCACCGAGTGGATCTCCCTGGGGGCCATCCCGGCCGCCATCCCCCACACGCGGGCCGTCCCGGTGATGGGCACGACCTCGGAGCCGGGCCGCCTCCGCGGCGGCGTCGAACCGGGACCGCCGGGTTCACTCCGCGTCCCGGCGGCGGCCATCTCGGTCCTCGACATGGCGGTCGCCGCCGCCGGCATCCCGGCCGTCGGCTACTTCGCACAGGTCCCCCACTACGTCACCGGCCCGTACCCCGCGGCCGCCGTCGAGCTGCTGGCGACGCTGGGCCGGCACCTGGACGTCGATCTGTCGGCCGGCCCGCTGGCCGAGGCCGCTCGCCAGCTGCGGACGCAGCTCGACGCGGCAGCGAGCGCGGATGACGGGACGAGGGCCTACATCGAGCGGCTGGAGGGCATGGTCGACGAGTCCCGCCTGCCGTCCGGCGACGATCTCATCAGCGACATCGAGCGCTTCCTGCGCGAGCGGGGCGGAGGCGAACGGGGCAGCGGCCGCGAGCGAGGCTGAGGACGGTCGCGCGGCCAACGAGCGCCGTGGGGCGCGCCGTTGCCCACGAGCGCCCCTGAACCCGGCCCCTGCCACGAGCGTCGCGGGCCCGCCCGGTGCGGCGCGGCGATGCGACCGGGGCAGCGCTCAGCGGGCCGCCCGCACCTCTGCCAGTCGGCGGACGAGGAACGCCGCCTCCGGCCGCGTCCCGGCGAGCTCGATCGCCCGCTCATACGCCGCGGCGGCCTCGCTGCCCCGGTCGAGCTGGCGCAGCAGGTCCGCGCGCGCTGCGTGGTACGGGAGGTACGCCTCGAGGCCGCCATCCGCGGCGGCGGCCTCGACGAGGCGGAGTCCGGCTGCCGGTCCTTCGGAACGGGCCACCGCGACCGCCCCGTTGAGGGCGACGACAGCCGAGGGGGCCAGGCGCTCGAGGGCCGCGTAGAGCCGGGCGATCCTCGCCCAGTCGGTGGGGGCGCCGTCCATCGTCCGGGCATGCTCCGCGGCGATCGTGGCCTGCAGGAGGTACGGCCCGACGGTGCTGGGTGCGGTCGGTCTGGCGGTGCTGGGTGCGGTCGGGTCGGCCCGCGCGGCGCCGAGGCCGGCGAAGGCCACCGCTGCCCAGCCCCGCTGGACGAGGCTGAGCCCCTCTGCGATCTCGGCTCGATCCCACAGCGAGCGATCCTGCTCGTCCAGCAGCACGAGGCCGCCGACCGCGTCGACCCGCGCAGCGCGGCGGGAGTCGTGGAGCAGGAGCAGGGCCAGGAGCGCCGTGGCCTCGACCTGATCGGGCAGCAGCCCGGCCACGAGCCGCGCCAGGCGGATGGCCTCAGCCGACAGTTCCGGCCGGACGAGGACGTCCCCGGCCGTCGCCGCGTAGCCCTCGTTGAAGATGAGGTACAGGGTCGCCAGGACGCCGTCGAGCCGCTCGGGCAGCAGCGCATCCGGCGGAACGCGGTACGGGATGCCGGCTGCCCGGATCTTCTGCTTGGCCCGCACGATGCGCTGGGCGAGGGTCGGCTCCGGGACCAGGAAGGCGCGAGCGATCTCCCCTGTCGTGAGCCCGCCCAGTGTCCGGAGGGTGAGGGCGACGCGGGCCTCCAGTGGCAGCGCCGGATGGCAGCAGGTGAAGATGAGGCGGAGCCGATCGTCGACGAGCCGCGACTCGGTCCCGACGCGCACGACGCTCTCCAGGCTGCCGGTCCGCACCTCGTGCTCGAGCAGCGCCAGCTTGTCCGCGCCGCGCCGCGCGCGACGGATGCGGTCGAGGGCACGGTTCCGTGCGGTCGTCGTCAGCCAGGCGCCCGGGTTGCGCGGCAGTCCGTCCCGCGGCCACGTCTCGAGGGCCGCCAGGAAGGCGTCCGAGACCGCCTCCTCGGCCGCGTCGAAGTCGCCGCCGAAGAGCCGGACCATCGTCGCCAGGACGCGGCCGGACTCCTCGCGGAACGTCCGCTCCACGAGCCGGCGCGCGGCGTCGTCGGTCGACCGGGCGGTGGCCGCGGCGTCTGCCATGGCGGTCAGCCCGCGGCAGCGGCCTCGCCCGGGGCGGCGGTCGGCATGGCGAAGTCGACGATGGGCCGGACCTCCATCGTCCCGTCCCTCGCGGCAGGGCAGCGGGCGGCGGCGTCGAGCGCGGCATCGAGGTCGTCGCACTCGAGGATGTAGTAGCCGCCGAGGACCTCCTTGGTCTCGGCGAACGGGCCATCCGTCACGAGGCGCCGGTCGCCCTGGACGCGCACGCTGGTCGCGGCGCTGGATGGCGCGAGCGGGTCGCCGGCCCGGAGCATGCCGCTCGCAGCCAGCCAGTTCGTGTAGTCGATCCAGGGTTGCATGTCCGCCATCGAAGCCTCGGCACCGGCGGCGGGGTCGCCCTCTACCTGGTAGATGAGGAGCATGTAGCGCATGGGACGCCTCCTGGTCCATCGGCCGGCGACCCTCGCCGCCCGTCGCTGCTGAGACGACGAACGAGGACGGTCGCCTTCGACAGCGACGGTCCGCGGATGGTACGCCCCACGAGGTGCCGTCGCGATCGCCGGTCCGGGCCGGGGAACACTTGGTCGCGCGCCGCCCGCCAGCGGAGGCCTGTCGGAGCCACGCGACGACGCCGCGCCATTCGACACGAGTTTGTTACCGCGCGGCAAGCAACAGGGATGGCTGCGGCAAGGCCCGCGCCCGACGCTCGCCACCATCGACCGGTCCGCCCGAGTCGACCGGTCCCAAGTGGGTGGTCGCGTATGCGAGCGCGTGATGCCGTCCTCGCGATCCTGGTCATCCCCTTCGTGGCGGTCCTGTGGCCGCCCTTCTACGCCGGCAGCCAGCCGGCCTGGGAGGGGATCCCCTTCTTCATCTGGTACCAGTTCCTCTGGACCATCATCACGGCCGCCCTGACGATCGCCGTCTACTTCGTCCAGACCCGCGGCGAGCGCGTCCACGAGGTCCCGGCCGAGCGCGGCGAGGCGCCCGGCGGGAGGCCCGAGTGATGCACTGGGACGAGATCGTCATCTTCGCCGCCCTGGGCCTGCTGGTCACCGTCCTCGGCTTCGTCGCCGCGAACTGGCACAGGGCCGACCTGGACCTCATCGAGGAGTGGGGTCTCGCCGGCCGCCGCTTCGGCAGCATCGTCACGTGGTTCCTGCTCGGCGGCGACCTCTACACGGCCTACACCTTCGTGGCGGTGCCCGCCCTCGTCTTCGGCTCGGGCGCCCTCGGCCTGTTCGCCCTGCCCTACACGATCATCGTCTACCCCCTCGTCTACGTCGTCATGCCGCGCCTCTGGCAGGTCGCCCGCAACCGCGGCTACGTGACCGCCTCCGACTACGTCAAGGACCGCTTCGACAGCCGTTTCCTGGCGCTGCTCATCGCCATCACCGGCATCGTCGCCACGATGCCCTACATCGCCCTCCAGATCCTGGGCATCGCCGTGGTGATCCAGGTCCTGGGCGTGCCCATCGAGGTGGCCCTGGTCGTCGCCTTCCTCGTCCTGGCCCTCTTCACCTACGTCAGCGGCCTCCGGGCGCCGGCGCTCATCGCCCTCGTCAAGGACACGATGATCTGGATCACCGTCATCGCCGCGATCATCGTCATCCCGGCGAAGCTGGGCGGCTTCCCGGCCATCTTCGCCAAGGTCCCGGCGGCCAAGCTGAGCCTGCCCCCATCGCTCTTCGCCGGCTACTCGACGCTCGCTCTTGGCTCGGCCCTGGCCCTCTTCCTCTACCCGCACGCGATCACGGGGACGTTCGCCTCGAAGAGCCAGCACGTCATCAAGCGCAACAGCGCGTTCCTGCCGGCCTACTCGTTCCTGCTCGGCCTGATCGCCCTGTTCGGCTACATGGCCATCGCGGCCGGCATCAAGCCGCTCGCGCCGTACGGCGCCAACAGCGCCGTGCCGCAGCTCATCCAGTTCGCCTTCCCCAGCTGGTTCGCCGGCTTCGCCCTCGCCTCGATCGCGATCGGGGCGCTGGTCCCCGCTTCGGTCATGTCGATCGCGGCGGCGAACCTGTTCTGTCGGAACATCTGGACCGAGTACATCCGGCCGGCCGCCTCGCCCCGCGAGGAGGCCCAGGTCTCGAAGATCGTCTCGCTCGTCGTGAAGCTCGGCGCGGTCGGCTTCATCCTCATCCCGAACCTGACCCAGTACGCGATAACCCTCCAGCTCGCCGGCGGGGTCTGGATCCTCCAGACGCTGCCGGCGGTCTTCCTGGCCCTGTACGTCCGCTGGCTCGGTCGCTGGGCGGTCGGGGCGGGCTGGCTCGTCGGCATCGCCAGCGGGACGTACTGGCTCGTGGCCGGCAACTTCGCGAGCTCCCTGTACACGTACCCGATCGGCGGCCACGCCGGGACGAAGCTGTACATCGGGCTGGTCGCGTTCCTCCTCAACATCTGCGTCGTGGTGGTCTGGAGCGCGGTCGCTCGGCTCGTCGGGCGGACGCAGGAGGACCGGATCGGCGAGGCGGACTACGAGGAGGAGCCCTCGCTGGCCTGAGACGGGGCCGGCGAAGCGGACCGGAGGAGGGGCGGGTGGCGCTCGCCCGCCACCTCCGGGCTACCTCCGGTTCATCCGGATGGATGATGCGACGGTGCTCGCAGGGGGTCGACGATTCGTGCCTACCGGGGGCCGGCGCGAGAGGCGTCGGCCGGACGGGAAGCCGCCCTGGCCACCGGGTGTTCCGGGGGTCGATCGCAAGCCCGGAGCACCGTCCGAATCGTGCGTCCCTTCGTCAGCCAGCCCAGGCCCCGCACCCAGTCCGGGGATCCGATCGACCAGCTCGACCCCATCCGTCCCGCCGAGCCCACGACCCGCGGCCTCGGCTTCGCCGCGCCCACGCCGGGCCCGACCGCCGGCCAGACCGCCGATGGGTGGCTCGTCGTCGAGGAGTCGTTCGAGCCAGCCCGTCAGCACGGCCAGGAGACGATCTTCACGGTCGGCAACGGCCTGCTCGGCACGCGCGGCAGCCTCGAGGAAGGCTACCCCGCCGACCGCCCGGCGACCCTCGTCCACGGGCTCTTCGACGCCCACCCGCTGGCCAGGAGCGAGCTCGCGAACGCGCCGGATTGGACCGACCTCGAGGTCCTCCTCGACGGCGAGCGGCTCTCGCTCGACCGCGGCGAGATCCTCGAGCATCGCCGCGCGCTCGACCTCCGGACCGGCCTGCTCGAGCGACGGCTGCGCTGGCGCAGTCCGGCGGGGCGGACCGCCGAGCTCGTCTTCGAGCGCTTCGCGAGCCTGGCCGACCGCCATCTGCTCGCCCAGCGGCTGACCGTCACCCCGCTCGACTTCGACGGCCCGGTCGCCGTGCGCGCCGGCCTCGACGGCTGCCCGGAGACCGACGGCCTGGTGCACTGGGACGTCCTCGCCTCCGCGGCCGAGGACGACCGGGCCTGGCTCGAGCTGCGGACGCGGCAGCGGCCCAACAGGCTCGGGCTGGCGGTGCGCCTCGCGCCTGCGCGGCGCGAGGGCGTGGACGACGCGCCGGCCGGCGGCGTCGAGGCCTGGGATGCCCCCGGCCATCCCCGCGTCGTCCGGCGCTGGCTCGGCGAGGCCGGCCGGCCCGTGAGCGTCGAGAAGGTCGTCGCCGTCGCCACGTCACGCGAGGGCGTCGAGCCCGGCGTCACCGCGCGGGCGCGCCTCAGCGCCGTCCTCAACGCCGGTCGCGGGTTCGACGACCTGTTCGCCTCGAGCGCCGCGGCCTGGGCCGAGGAGTGGGCCGCCGCCGACATCGAGATCGAGGGTGACCCGGCGGCCCAGCTTGCCGTCCGGTTCAGCCTCTTCCAGCTGCTCATCGCCGCGCCCCGGGAGGACGAGCGGGCCAGCATCGGAGCCAAGGCGCTGACGGGCTTCGGCTACAAGGGCCACGCGTTCTGGGACACCGAGACGTTCATGCTGCCGTTCTTCAGCCACGTCCGGCCCGCCCTGGCCCGCGACCTGCTCTCGTACCGCTGGCACCACCTCGACGGCGCGCGCCGCAAGGCGGCCGCGACCGGCCTGGCGGGAGCGCGCTTCCCGTGGGAGAGCGACGACGGCGGCGACGAGGTCACGCCCTCCTGGCTGCCGCACTGGTCCGACCCGAGCCGGCTCGTCCGCATCTGGACCGGCGACATCGAGCTGCACGTCTCGGCCGACATCGCCTACGCCGTCTGCCAGTACTGGCGGGCGAGCGGTGACGAGCGGTTCATGGTCGAGCGGGGCGCTGAGATCGTCCTGGAGACGGCCCGCTTCTGGGCCTCGCGGGCGGAATGGGACGAGGCCGACGCGCGCTTCCACTACCGCGACGTGATCGGGCCGGACGAGTACCACGAGCACGTCGACGACAACGCCTTCACCAACGCCATGGTCGCCTGGAATCTGCAGGCCGCGGCGCGCGTCGCGCGCTGGCTGCGGGCCGAGCATCCCGCCGACGCGGACCGCCTCCTGGCGGCCGACGCTGAACCGGACGGCTGGGAGCGGGTGGCCGACCTCATCCACCAGCCGGTCGACCCGGCGACGGGCCTGCGCGAGCAGTTCGCGGGCTACTTCGACCGGCGGGACGTCGATCCGACCGCCCTGGAGGGTCGGACGCGCTCGATCCAGGCCGTCCTCGGCATCGAGGAAACCGACCGGACGCAGGCCCTCAAGCAGCCCGACGTCCTGATGCTGGCGCTCCTCCTGCCCGACCTCCTCGACGGGCCGGCGCTGGCGGCCAACGACGCCTACTACACGCCGCGCACGGACCATGCCTTCGGTTCCTCGCTGGGCCCCGCGATCCAGGCCGTGGTCGCGGCCCGCCTCGGGCGGACCGCCGAGGCCTACGAGCACTTCCGGCGCGCGGCCGAGGCGGACCTCGTCGACGTGCGGGGCAACGCCGGGGACGGCATCCACGCGGCCTCGACGGGCGGCATCTGGCAGGCCGTGGTCTTCGGGTTCGGCGGGCTGCGCCTGGACGGCGACCCGGCCGACGGACCGACGGCCGGCTGGCGGCTGGAGCCGCACCTGCCGGCCCACTGGACGCGGCTGGCTTTCCGCTTCCACCACGCGGGCCGGCTCGAGACGGTCGAGCTGCGTCAGCCCGCCGGCGCTGCGGGCGCCCTAACGACGCCCGCCGCGGTCGCCGTCGCGGCAGGGCGACCCGCGACCGGCGGCGTCCGCGGCCTCATCTTCGACCTCGACGGCGTCCTCACCGACACGGCCGAGGCGCACTACCGAGCGTGGCAGCGCCTGGCCGACGAGGAGGGCCTCGCCTTCGATCGGGCGGCCAACGAGGCGCTTCGCGGCGTCTCCCGGCGCGGCTCGCTGGACCGCCTGCTGGCGGGTCGGCCCGTCGACGAGCCGGCCGCCGAGGCGTTGATGGCCCGCAAGAACGGGTACTACCTGGAGCTCGTCGGCGAGATGACGCCGGCCGACGCCCTGCCGGGCGCCGTCGAGCTGCTCGCGGCCGCGCGGGCCGCCGGCCTGCGGGTCGCCCTCGCCTCGGCGAGCCTCAACGCGCGGCTCGTCATGGAGCGCCTCGGCCTGCTCGACGCGGTCGACGTCCTGTGCGACGGGCGGACGGTCGAGCGTGGCAAGCCTGCGCCCGACCTGTTCCTCCACGCCGCGGCTCGGCTCGGCCTGGCCCCCGCCGATTGCCTCGTCTTCGAGGACGCGGCCACTGGCATCGAGGCGGCCCACGCTGCCGGGATGCGGGCGATCGGCATCGGCCCGGCGGAGCGGGTCGGCGAGGCGGAGCTGGTCCTGCCCGACGGCTTCGCCGGCAGCAGCCTAGCGGGCATCCTCGGCGCCCTCGAGCGCGGGGCGAGCGAGCGGGACGCCGGCGCGGGCGTGCAGGGGGACGAGGACGGCGAGCCGGCGACCGAGGCCGCCTGACCCCGACGGCAGGTCGGCTCCGGCCTCCTCAGGCCAGGTCCCGGACGAACGCCGCGATCCGCCCGACGACGTCCTCGCGGACGGCGAGCAGGCCGTGGCCGAGCTGCGGGTACGTCACGAGCGTGCCCGCGGGCAGCCGCGCGACAGCCTCGCGCAGGAGGGCGGGCCGGGCGAACGGGTCGGCCTCGCCCGACAGGACGAGGACGGGGCAGCGGAGCGCGGGCCAGTGCGCCGTCCGCGCCGTCCAGGTCTCGGGGTGGCCGGGGCGGTGGAGCGGGTAGCTGAGCAGGACGACCGCCGCGAGCGGCTCGTCGTCCGCGAGGGCAGCCGCCGCGGCGAGCGAGGCGACGCGGCCGCCGAACGAGTGGCCGCCGGGCACGACGGGGTCGGGCGCCACGGCCGCGATCGCAGCCCGGAAGACGGGCACGGCGCGCTCGGCGCGGCCGCGCGGCAGGTCGAGGGCCTCGGCCGCGATCCCGGTCGCGGCGAGCGCCTCGACCCAGGGCGCCATGCTCGCCGCCGTCCCCGAGGCGCCGTGGCCGAGGAGCAGGCGCGGCACGATGGCAGCCCGACCTGGGGAGCCGATGGACGCGCTCAGCCGTGCAGGGCGCGACGCGCGGCGACCTTGTCGCCGAACTCGGCGCGGATCGTGGCGACCTCCTCGCGCTGCAGGTCGAGCTCGCCGGCGATCTCGTTGAGCGTCGCCGACTCCATCGCGCTGATGGACTCGTCGGCCGCGGCCACGGCGTAGCACGCCCGGAGCACCGCGAGGCGCTCCTCGCGGCTCGCGGCGTTGCGGAACTCGCGGGTCACCAGGTAGTCCTCGGTCTCGCCGGCCGCCAGCGCCTGGAGCTTGGCCATCTCGACGACGAGGACGGCCTGCGCCTCGTCCAGGCCGCCCCGCTCCGTGAGCAGCCGCTCCATCGTCCGCGTCTCGACGTCCGAGATGTCGAAGTCGGCGTTCGCGGCTCGGGCCAGGACGTACGCGGTGGCGGCAAGGAGGCGGGCCTGATCCGCGGGCAACGATTCGAGGCGGGCGACGATGCGGCGGACGGTCTCGGTCTCGGCCGGATCGGCCTGACCCGGCTCGATCGACGAGGACAGCCCGAGGAAGCGGCGGAACGGCATGGGGTCTCCTTGGCTGGCGCGCCGCCGATCGTAGCCGCCCCGGGCGGAGCGTGCCTGCTGGCGGGGCCCCGGACCGCTGGGCCGGGCATGCGGCCGCGTCGGCCGGCCTGGTCTACAGTTGCCCAAGCAACGAGGGCCCGACGCGCGGTCGCGTCCGAACCGAGGCATGCCGTGACCACTCCAGGGGCGCTGACCGATGGCACATGACGCGCGCGTCCCGGCCGACCACACCGACCTGCTCCGGACGAACGTCCTCGCCCACGTCACGCTGACGGGGGCGGACGGCTCGCTGGTGACCCACGTGATGTGGGTCGACTTCGACGGCGAGCACGTCCTGACCTCCTCGCCGACGGCCTCCTTCAAGAGCCGGGCGCTCCGGCGCCGGCCGCAGGTCGCGATCTCCGCCGTCGACCCCTCCGACGCATGGCGGCGCCTGTCGATCAGCGGCCGGGTCACGGACATTCGCGACGACGAGGGGCTTGCCTTCATCAACGAGCTCTCCCGCCGCTACACCGGCCGCGGCTACCCCCGCAAGGAGCCCCGCGAGATCTTCGTCATCACCCCGGACCGGGTGCGGGCGTACGGCGGCCGGCGCTGACCGCAACACCCCGGATGCGGTTCTCTGGCGCGAGCCGCTCGCTGCTCCCTGGCCGCGGTTGACGTCGGCGGCCCGCCGCATGACGATCGATCGACCGCCGGACGCCACGTGGAGGACGAGATGGACGATGCCCAGGTGCTGCGGCGCCTCAACGACCTGGCCGAGGAGGAGGAGCGCCTGTACGCCCACGGTGGGCAGCAGGGCGGCCTCGACTCGGCCGAGCAGGACCGGCTGCGGCGGATCGAGGTCGAGCTCGACCAGTGCTACGACCTGCTCGCCCAGCGGCGCGCCCGCCGCGCGGCCGGGCTCGATCCCGACGAGGCGACGATCCGCCCCGACGACGTCGTCGAGCGCTACCAGCAGTAGGCCAGGCCGACCTCAGCCGACGCGCGCCCCGCTGGCCTCGGGCCCGGGCTCGTCGACCGTGGAGCCCGCCTCGAGGATCGGCGAGGCGAGGAAGAGGTCGCCCGCCGCGACATTGGTGGCGATCGGGACGTTGTGGACGTTGCAGACCCGGAGCAGCGTCCGGATGTCCGGGTCGTGGGGGTGAGCGCTCAGCGGGTCGCTGAAGAAGAAGACGGCCCGGATCCGCCCCTCGGCCACGAGCGCGGCGATCTGGGCGTCCCCGCCGAGCGGCCCGGAGAGCATCATCCGGACGTTCAGGCCCACCTTGTCGTGCAGCAGCCGGCCGGTCGTGGAGGTCGCCACCAGGTCGAACTCGGCCAGCCGGGCCCGGTTGTATGTCGCGAAGGCGACCATGTCCGCCTTTCGGCCGTCGTGGGCGATGAGGGCCAGGGTCTGTCGTCCGTGCACGGTGCCACCTCTCGTCGGGACGGCGCGACTGTACCAGCCGGGCGGGAGCGATGGGCGCGGGCGACGGGCGCGAGAGGCGGCGGCGACCCGGCTCGAGCCACGACCCGGTCCGGTGCGTGCGCCCGCCCTCTACACTCTCCGGCGATGCTCCGCACTGTCGTCGCCACGCGCTATGCCACCCCGCTCCGGGAGGGCGGCTCCGTGCCCGGCGTCGTCGAGGCGGACGACGACGGGCTATACGTCGTCAAGTTCCGCGGCGCGGGGCAGGGGCCCAAGGCCCTCGTCGCCGAGCTCATCGCGGGCGAGATCGCCCGCCACCTCGGCCTGCTCGTCCCGGAGCTCGTCCTGGTCGAGTTCGACGCCGCACTGGCGGCGGGCGAGCCCGACCCCGAGATCCAGGAGGTCCTCGCACGGAGCGCGGGCCGCAACGTCGGCCTCGACTTCCTGCCGGGCGCGCTGACCTTCGACCGGGCCGTCGACCCGCGTCCGTCCCGTGAGGCCGCGGCAGCGGTCGTCTGGTTCGACGGCCTCGTCACGAACGTCGACCGAACGCCGCGGAACCCGAACCTCCTGAGCTGGCATCGTCGGATGTGGCTGATCGACCACGGCGCGGCGCTCTATATCCACCACCGCTGGCGGGACCCGCTCGAGCACGCCCGCCGGCCGATGCCCCAGCTGCGGGACCACGTCCTGCTGCCGCTGGCCAGCTCCATCGGCGCGGTCGACGAGGCCCTCGCCGGGCGGCTCGGGCGGGCCGAGCTCGAGGCGATCGTCGCCGCCGTGCCCGACGAGTGGCTCGCCCCCGAGGCCGGCCTGCCCGACCCGGCCGCCCACCGCCGGGCGTACCTCGAGTACCTGCTGGCCAGGCTCGCGCCACCGCGTCCGTTCGTCGAGGAGGCCGATCGTGCCCGCGTCGCCGCGTAGCCCGTTCGCCTACGCGATCGTCCGGGTCGTGCCGCACGTCGAGCGCGGCGAGTGCCTCAACGCCGGCATCGTCCTGTTCTGCCGGCCGCGGCGCTTCCTGGCGGCCCGAGTCCGCCTCGACGAGGTGCGGCTCCGCGCGCTCGCCCCCGACTGCGACCCCGCGGACGTGGGCCCGCACCTCGTGGCCTTCGAGCGGATCGCGGCCGGCGACCCCGCGGCAGGGCCGATCGCCCGACTCCCCCAGGCCGAGCGATTCCACTGGCTCGTCTCGCCGGCTTCGACCATCGTCCAGCCGTCGGAGGTCCACACCGGCCTGACGGCGGACCCCGTCGCCACCCTCGAGCACCTCCTCGCGACGCTCGTGGAGGTGGCGCCGCGACCCATGGCGGGACTGCGCGGCTGAGATTGGAGGACCCGGCGGCGGCCGCCTCCGTGGCGGCGGACAGCGGCAGCGGCGGCGGTGGCCCGGCGGAGCCTACGGCAGCGTCGGGGCCTGGGTGTCGGCCTGGACGACCCACCGCGCGGACTGGCTCGTCGGCCAGTCGGGTCGGTCGTGCGGCGAGCGGGCGAGGCAGACGAGCATGAACGCCACGCCGAGGGCGAGCAGCCAGACGAGGGCCAGCGCGGCGAAGTCGTCGGCGAGCAGGAGTCGTTTCACGATCCGATCCCCCGGGACGCCTTCGATGGTTCCGGGACGCCGACGCTCCGGGCTATCGTAGCCGTCGCCGCGCCCCTCGGAGCGCCCGGAGGCGGTCACGGCCGGCGCTCAGCCGGCCGCGACGCGGTCGGCGACCGCGGACGCCGCGCCTACGACCGCCGGGTCCGGGGCGCTGCGCCAGGTCGGCGTCACGTCGAGCCGGGCGGCTGCCACGAAGCGGAGCAGCCCCGAGACGACGAACAGGACGGCGAACGAGCCGTAGCCGGCCGGCCCGAGGGCCATCGTGGCGACGGCCGCGACCTGGCCGGCGGCGGAGCCCGCCGCGTTCGAGGCGACGTAGCGACCCTGGTACACGAGCGCGCCGGGACCCGCCGCGAGCCGGAAGATCCGCTCGTTCGTCGCCAGCTGGCCGGTCGCCTCGCCCGCCGCCATGAGGGCCGCGATCGCGAGGACGAGCGGGGCCGCCCAGGCGGTGGCCGGCAGGGCCGCCGCGCCGGCCACCATCCCCGCCCCCCGGCAGAAGTAGCTCACCCGCAGGAGCCGGGACGCGGACCGGTCGCGCAGGAGGGCCGCCACGAGGGTCGAGACGACGATCGAGGTGAGCGAGAACACGGCACTCGTGGCGATGGCGAAGCCGCCGGACAGGCCGAGGACGCTCATCGAGTAGATGGAGAGGTACGGCCCCATCCCCCAGCCGACCGCGGCGAGGGTCGCCACGAGCAGCAGGCGGCGGAGGGCCGCCGGCTCGGCCACGGCAGCGGACGCCACTCGCGGCACGCGGACGCGCCCGGGTCGCGGCAGACGGAGCAGGGCCAGGCACTCGGCGAGGCCTGCCAGGCCGGCCAGGGCGAAGCCCGGGGCGTAGACGATGGGTCCGGTCTGTCGCTCCACCGCCTCGACGGCGACGGCCACCGGCAGCAGGAGGACGGCCCCGAGGCCGAGGGTGATGCCGACGACGCGGGGAGCGACGAAGCGTCGCTCGGGCTCCGGCAGCGTGGCGTGGTACCAGGCCTGCAGGTTGGCGTTGACGGCGCCGGTGAAGACGCCGGCGAGGCCGGTCAGGACGCCGACCGCGACGATCGCCTCGGTCGACGAGAAGCGACCGGTCGCCACGAGCACGACGACGAGCGCCAGGCCGAGCCCGCGCGTCTCGCCGATCGCCGCCGCGGCGACGGTCACGAAGCGCAACCGGCCGCCGGTCCACCGCAGGAGCCCGGGCACCGCCAGCTGGGCGACGGGCCCCACGAAGGGGACCAGGCCGAGCAGCGTGGTCACGGCCGGTGAGGCGCCGAGCGTGAGGAGAAGCGGCACCGTGAGCGCGCCGCCGGCCAGTGAGGCGACCGCGGCCTGGCTGAGGGCGAGCCCGAGGTACGGCCGGTACGGCGCCGTCCCGAAGCGCCGCCAGTCGGCGGCGATGCCGCGCAGCACGGCCGGGCGGCGCGCGGCGCGACTGGGCGACATGGCGAGACGGCCTCCCGCACGACCGGAGCGTGGGCGCCGGGACCGGTCTTCCCGGCGGCCGCGCCGAGGCGGCCTCGACCCTGAGTCTGCCCGCCGCGGGGGCCCCTCGCCACGGGCCGACCGTCCCCTTCCCGATGGGTCGAGCGGGCCACGCGCCCTCGTCCGGGTGGAGGAGGTCAGCCCGCGGCTGGGTCGGGCCGGACCGGACCGGCCCCGGCGCCGCTGCCGCCGACGGCGGCCGCGATCTCGTCGAGGTCCTCGCTCGACAGGGCGAGCCCGCTTGCGGCGACCCAGCCGTCGACCTGGGCCGGCGAGCGGCCGCCGACGATCGCGCCGCTGACGCCGGGCCAGGCGAGGACCCAGGCGACGGCGACCGCCGCGACGGAGGTGTCGTGCCGCTCGGCCACCGGTCGGAGCGCGTCGCGCAGGGCGAGATTGCGCTCCAGGGCCGGACCCTGGAAGTGCTCGGACCGGCGGCGCCAGTCCCGCTCGTCCATCGCCAGGACCCGTTCCGCCGAGAACGAGTCCGTCAGGATGCCGGATTGCATCGGGCTGTAGACGATGACCCCGGTCCCGTGCTCCCGGCACCAGGGCAGCAGGTCCGCGGCGCGGCGGCGGATGAGCGAGAACGGCGGCTGCAGCGAGTCGACGTGGTGGATCCGTTCGCAGCGCTCGAGCAGCCCGGCGTCGAAGTTGCAGACGCCGATCGCCCCGAGCTTCCCCGCCTCGACGAGGCGGACCATCTCGCCCCACGAGTCCTCGACCGGAACGCCGGTCTCGTCGGGCCAGTGGAACTGGTACAGGTCGATGCGCTCGACGCCGAGCCGTCGGAGTGACGCGTCGCACTCCCGCCGGATCGACTCCGGGCGCAGGTCCCGGGCGGGCTCGGCGAACGGCTGGTCCGGGTCGGGGCGCATCCCGCACTTCGTGAAGACGCGCGGTCGCTCGGCCGGCGCGAGCCGGCGCAGGGCCTCGCCGACGACCTCCTCGGAGTGGCCGAGACCGTAGATCGCGGCCGTGTCGATCCAGTCGACGCCTGCCCGAACGGCGTGGTGGATGGCGGCGATCGAGGCCTCGTCGTCCTGGGCGCCCCAGCCGTAGGCCCAGGCGCCGCCGCCGATCGCCCACGCCCCGAAGCCGACCGTGCTCAGCTCCAGGCCGCTCGTCCCCAGCCGTCGTCGTTCCATGCCGTCCTCCTGTGCGCCGACGCGTCGCTGCCCGGCTGCGCGCCGCTTCTGCTGGGACGCTCCGGGGAGTATGGTGACGTCGCGTCCCGCTCAGCGCGACCGATGAGGGAGGCCGGGCCGCGGATGGACGGGCCAGTCGAGCTGCGCTGCTTCCCCGCGTCGGACGAGGCGTTCGCCGCGGCGGCGGCCCGCGCCCTGGCCGAGACGGGGCGCCGAGCCGGCGCCTCGCTCGCGGAGGCCGTCGAGGCCCGTCTGCGAGCCGCCTATCCCGCGGCCGTCATCCACCCTCGCTCGTGGCTCGCCGCGCCGGTCGGTGAGACGCGGCCCGTCTGGTACGTGTACCGCGACGGGCACTACGTCGTCGGCGAGCACGATCCGGTCAGCCGACCGTGAAGGCGAAGGCGACGACGCCGGCCGACAGCTCGCCCTGCGGGTCCGGGTACACCGTCAGGCTCAACCCCTCCCCCGCCGCGAAGCGTGTCACCGCGTCGCGCAGGGAGTCGAGGTCATCGTGCGCGGCCGAGAGGTCGTTGACGAGGCGGCACAGCTCCGCCCCCCGGTCGGCGAGCATCGGGTCGACGAACAGGGCGATCGCGCTGTAGCCGTCGCGGAGCCAGGGGATCTCGCAGGCGGCGTCGGAGCGGGTCGGTCCGGCACCGTAGGTTGCGGACGGCGCGTCGAGTCGGTCCATATCCATGGCTCGCATCGTGGGCACCGGCCGGTCGCGGCGGTCGGCCACGGCCATGGGTCGGCCTTGCGGTCGCATGTCAGGCAGCCGCGTCTCGAGCGGTGGCCGTCGGGCGCGGCCGCGTGCCGCGCCGTCGCGGGTCGCGGCTGCAACGGCGCTGCGACGGTCGACCGCGCCGGTGCGGCGTGCCCGCGAACCACCACGGGCGAGGGTGAGGGCGCTATCGATACCGCAGTGGGGATGCACGCATGCACGACACGATGGACCATCGCCCGGACCTGACCATCTCGGACCGAGGGGATGCCAACCCCGGGGCCCTCTTCGGGCTGCTGCTCGGGATGCTCCTCGGCGCGCTGACCATGTTCCTGTTCGACCCTCGCCTCGGCCGCTCCCGGCGGATCCGCCTCGAGCAGCAGGCGGCGGCTCTGGGCCGCGACGCGCGACGGGCCGCCGAGGGCACGGGCGAGGACATGGCGAACCGCGCCTCCGGCTTCGCCGCCGAGCACGACCTGCCGACCCCCGACGAGCCGGGTCTGGGCCAGTGAGCGAGCGCGGGATGAGCGAGCGCGAGGATCTCGGCCGGCGTCTCGAGGAAGGGCGCTGGGGCGACCTGTTCCCCGCGGCGGACCAGGAGCGCGAGGAGCGCGAGGACGAGGCGCAGAGCGAGGCGCGGGCCCGGGGCCCCCGAAACCGCGAAGAGCGCCGGGCCGAGCGATTCGACCGGGCGCCGGACCACGTCCAGGACAACCTCCAGCCCGCGAGTGAGAACGACCCGGCGTTCGGGCGCGGCGGCGATGACCAGGAGGCCTACACCGGCCGCCCCGACGAGGATGTCACGCGGGAGACAGGCGCCGGCACCGGCGGAGCGACCGAGTCGGACGGCCGCCTGATCCGTCACGAGGGCATGCACCTGGGCAACCAGCCGAACAGCTGAGGGCTGGCGACGACAGCTGAGGGCTCGCGACAGCAACTGACGCGCGCCGCCCTTCGCCTCAGCCCGGGTAGTGCCCGACGACGACGTGGCCGACGGCGCCACGGCGACGCGGCTCGCGGGTCCGTTCCGGGCGATCCGGCTGGCCCGCTCGTCGCGTCCGCGATCAGCCCGTCGTGGCCGCCGCGACCGCCGGCAGGAAGCGGCGCCGGTACACCTCCTCGTAGCGACCGGCTGCGGCGCGGTCGCGCGGCAGGCGCCGGATGGGCGCCGCCGAGCGGAGCGCCGCTGCGGGCGAGGCGAAGACGCCGCCAGCGATCCCGCCGACCAGGGCCGCCCCGAGGCAGACCGCCTCGTCCGCCTCGACGAGCTCGCTCGGCCAGGTCGACACGGCGGTCTTCGTGCGCAGCCAGGCCGGGTTGCGGGTCCCGCCGCCGATCAGCCGCACCGTCCCCAGCCGCGTCCCGGCCGTGCGCTCGAGCGCCTCGAGCAGCCAGCGGGCCGCGAAGGCCGTTCCCTCCAACAGCGCGAGCGCGACGTCGGGAAGCCCGTCGGCGGGTCCCAGGCCCGCGACGACCAGCCGAGCCTCGCGGTCCGGAGCGGGCGCGGTCCGGCCTCGCAGGTACGGCAGCACGACGAGACCGGTCGGGGTCGAGCGAGCCGCCCCGACCGTGGCGAGGAACCGTGCGTAGCGCTCGTCGGGCGCGGCCGGTCCCGGCAGGAAGGCGTCGACGAACCACTCCACGAGCGCGCCCGAGGCCTGCAGTCCGCCGAGCACGTAGCTTCGCCCGTCGAGCGGGTGGCGGCCGACCGAGAAACCCTCCCGGCGGAGCTCGTCGCGCAGGAGCGGCTCGGCCGTGACGAGGAGGCAGGCCTCGGCGCTGCCGAGCGAGTCGAGCGCCTGCCCAGGCCGGGCGACGCCCGCGCCGAGCGCCCCGACGAGGTGGTCGTGGCCGGCGATCGCAACGGGCAGGCCGGCCCGCAGGCCGAGCCGGCGCGCGACGGGGGCCAGCAGACCGCCGACGGGCCACCCGAGCGGCACCACGCGGGGCATCCGCTCGGGGTCGAACCCGGCCAGGCCCAGGAGGCCGGCGTCCCAGGCACCGGCGCGGACGTCGAATGCGAGCGTCCGGCAGGCCAGGCTCGCGTTCGTCGCCAGGCCCCCGCCGAAGGCCAGCCCGACGAGCTCGGCCACGCCGGCCCAGGCCGTCGCCCGTCGGATCGTCGCCGGCCGATGTCGACCGAGCCAGCGCAGCTTCGCCAGCGTGGACTTCGCCTCGGCGCGCAGGCCGGTCGCGGCGAAGAGCGCCTCCGGGCCGACCTCGCGGGCGAGCGCCTCCGCGTCGGACGCCGAGCGCGGATCGAACCACGGGATGATCTCGCCCAGGGGCCGGCCGCCGCGCCCCAGTGGGACCCCGGCCTCGGCCATGCTCGCGATGCCGAGTCCGGCGACGGGACGCTGGGCGGCCGCGGCCGCGCACTCCGCGACCACCGCCTCCGCGGCGCCCAGCAGCGCGTCGGGGTCATGGGCGCCGCTGCCGCCCGCGAGGGAGCGGTACGGCGTCGGGCGTCGGGCGACGTGCTCGATCGACCCGTCGAAGCGGACGAGCGCGGCCTTGACCGCTGTCGAGCCGACGTCGAGGCCGATGAGCAGCGAACGGTCCGCCCGCCTCATCCGCAGGCGGCCGACCATGGCCGGGCGACGGCGTCGACGGTCGCCCCGAGGGCGCGGAGGCGCGGCAGGGCGACCGCCCCCAGCCGCTCCTCGACGCCGTCCAGCGGTCCGCCCTCCGGCGTCGCCGGCGGCACGAGCGAGTCCGACCAGATCGCCCGCCCGGCGAGGAACCCCGATGCGCCGCCGCGGCAGGCCGCGTCCACGGCGGCCGGGAAGTCGTCGAGGGCCACGCCGTTCGAGAGGACGACCCAGGGGCAGGGCAGGAGGGCCGTCCGGCGCGCAGCGGCGGCCTCGATCGCGGGCCCGCTCGCCCGGCCCAGGAACGGCACCTCCGCCTTGTAGACGTCGGGACCCAGGGCGCCGAGCGCCGCGGCGGCGTCGAGGCAGGCGGCCTCGTGGTCCCAGCCCGCCGGTCCCGTCGCGGCGGTCGTCGGGGCCGGTCCGCCGCCCGCCTCCGCGAACGGCGGTCGGGCGAGGGCCTCGACGAGCGAGACGAGGCCGGCGCCGCGACAGCGCGCCACGAAGCGGCCCACGGTGTCCTCGACCCGGCCCCGCTCCGCGCCGTTCCGCCAGATCACCAGCAGCTTGAGGGCGACCACCCCCGCCGCAGCCAGGCCGGCCGCGTCCAGCGTGTCGTCAAGGTCGGTGGCGGTGACCGGACCTCCCGGCGCCTGGACGAGGCGGTCCGCCGCGACGATCAGTCCGCAGCCGGGCGCCAGCGCTCCCGCCTCGAGGACCGGCTCCAGCCCGAGCTCGCGGTCGAGGAGGACGGCGGAGGAGGCTGGCGACAGGAGGCGAGCCGCGGCGACCTTGAAGGCGCGCAGCTCCGCCTCGCCCGGCGTGCGCCCCGTGCGCTCGCGGACGATCGTGCGGAGGGTGTCGCGCTGGTCGAGGGCGACCATGGCGAACGTGCCGGAGGGGCGGGCGAGCTGGTCGAGCATGCGGCCATGATGCCCGCCGGACCCCGCCGACGCCGACCTCGGCCGGATGACGTAGGCCGCGCTCCCCCGAAGCGACCAGGCGGCGCTGCCGCCGTCCGGCGGATGCCGGGCCGGGGGCCGCGGGGGACACTGGCAGGGCCGGCCCGCGCCGCACCCCACGGGCCGTGGAGGGTGCCCGTGTACTCCGTTCCCATCCTGCTCGTCAGCGGTCCCGGCGGGCCGCCGCGCGTCCTGGTCGGGGAGGATGAGCTGGCCTACCGCAACGCGTTCGGCTCGTTCATCGCCGCCTGGGGAGCGGAGGCCGTCTGGTTCGATCCCCAGCTCCGCGTCCTGGGGTCGGACGGAGGCGTGACGCTGGGCCGCTGGCGGGCCCGTGTCCTCGGCGAGCGAGCCGGCATCGCCGTCGTCGTGTCGGTCGAGGGCCGCCCAGCCGACGTCTACGTGGTCGACGACAGGGCGATGGCCGACCGGGTGGTCGAGGCGCTCGAGCGCGAGGGCGTCGGCTTCGAGCTGGCGGAGCTCGGCCACCTCGAGCGTCCCGCATCGGAGGCCGCCGTGGAGTGGCCTGGCGACGCCGCGGAGCTGCGGGTCCGCCGCTCCGGCGAGATTCGACCCGTACCGCCGCGCCCGGCCACCGCCGACCGCTTCTGTCCGCGCTGCGGCGACCAGCCCCTCCACCTCGATCCGCTCTTCGACCCCATCTCGGGGCGGGACGGGCAGCGCGTCTGCGAGGGGTGCCGCCATCTCGAGGCGCTCCGCCAGCCGAGCTGAGCGCATGACAGGCGACTGACACGCCAGGGCCGGACGGAGCCTGCCCGCGGAGCCCGCCTCCGACGCTAGCCTCTCGCCGTGCGCTACCTCGTGCTGGCCACCGACTACGACGGGACGCTCGCGACCGACGGGCAGGTCGAACCGGCGACGATCGCGGCCCTGGAGCGGCTGCGCGCCTCCGGCCGGCGCCTGCTGCTCGTCACCGGGCGGGAGCTCGAGGACCTCGGCCGCGTCTTCCCCAGGCTCGACCTCTTCGACCGCGTCGTCGCCGAGAACGGGGCGGTCCTCCATGACCCCCACGCCGGCGAGACCCGGGACCTCGCCGAGCCGGCCGACCCCCGCCTCGTGACCGCGCTCCGTGAGCGCGGCGTGGAGCCGCTGAGCGTCGGCCGCGTCATCGTCGCCACCTGGGAGCCGCACGAGGCCACGGTCCTCGAGGAGATCCGGCGGCTCGGGCTCGAGCTGGAGGTGATCTTCAACAAGGGAGCGGTGATGGTCCTGCCGGCCGGCGTCACGAAGGCGAGCGGGCTGGCGGCCGCCCTGGCGGAGCTCGGCCTGTCCGCCCACAACGCCGTGGGCGTCGGCGACGCCGAGAACGACCATGCCTTCCTGGCGTCCTGCGAGGCGGCGGTCGCCGTCGGGAATGCGCTGCCCGCCCTGCGCGAACGGGCGGACCTCGTGACCCGCGGCGACCACGGCAGCGGCGTCCGCGAGCTGGCAGAGGCCCTCCTTGCCGACGACCTGGCCGGCCTCGCCGAGCGGCTCGAGCGCCACCGCGTCCCGCTCGGGAGCGCCCTCGCCGGCGACGCCACGGTCTCGGTCGAGCCGTACGGTCGCAACCTCCTCCTCGCCGGGCCGTCGGGCAGCGGCAAGTCGACCCTGGCGACGGGTCTCGTGGAGCGACTCGCCGAGGCGGGCTACCAGGTCTGCCTCGTCGATCCCGAGGGCGACTACCAGCGGTTCGACGGCAGCGTCGTGCTCGGCGGCGCGAGCCGGGCACCGACGCTCGGCGAGGCGCTCGAGGTCCTGGCCCGGCCCGACCGCAGCCTCGTCCTGGACCTGCTGGCCGTCCCGCTGGCGGACCGACCGGCCTTCTTCCAGGCCCTCCTGCCCCGGCTCCAGGAGCTCCGGGCCCGGACCGCCCGCCCGCACTGGCTGGTCGTCGACGAGGCGCATCACCTCCTGCCCGCCGACTGGCAGCCCGACGCCCAGGCCCTTCCCCGCGCCCTGGAGGGGACGCTGCTCGTCACCGTCCACCCGGAGCGCGTCTCGCCCGCCGCGCTCGGCGCCATCGACACCGTGCTGGCCGTCGGCAGCGACGTGCGCTCGACGCTCGAGGGCTTCGCCCGGGCCATCGCGCCCCTGGGCGGCGAGGTGGCCGTCCCGGACGTCACGCCGCTTCCCGAAGGCGCGGGCCTCCACTGGTCGCCCGGCGGCGAGGCGCTCCCCTTCCGCATCCTGCCGCCGCGCGACGAGCGCCACCGTCATCGCCGCAAGTACGCGGCGGGGTCCCTGCCGGACGAGCTCTCGTTCCACTTCCGCGGCCCGGACAGCCGCCTCAACCTGCGGGCCCAGAACCTCGAGCTGTTCGTCCAGCTGGCCGAGGGCGTGGACGACGCGACGTGGCTGCACCACCTGCGCCGGGGCGACTACTCGACCTGGATGCGGAGCGCCATCAAGGATGAGGAGCTGGCCGATGCGGTGGCCGCGGTGGAGCGTGGGGGCGACGACGCAGCGGAGAGCCGGCGCCGGATCCGGGGCGTCATCGAGGAGCGCTACACGAGGGCGGCCTGAGCAGCCTCAGGGGGCGGCGCGGGCCGCCCGGAGCGAGGGTGACAGGGCGCACAGGAGCGTCGCCGCCACCAGCCAGGCGGCCATGAGCTGGAGCGTGACCGCGCCGTGGACCGCGTCGAGCAGCAGCCCGCCGACCAGGCCGCCGATCGGCGCGACGCCCATCGAGACCGTCCGCGTCGCCCCGCCGACGCGGCCGAGGAGCTCGTTCGGGGCGACGGTCGCCCGCAGGGTGAGGTAGGCGATCGCCACGAGCTCCGCGGCGATGCCGCCGCCGAACGAGATGGCGGCCAGCGGCGCGACGCCACCGACGAGGCTGGCCGCGCCCAGCAGGAGGCCCTGGATGAGGTTGCCGCCGAGCAGCAGCGGGCCGAGCGGGCCGCGGGTGAGCCGCAGCGCACCCACGGCGCCGAGCAACGCCCCCGCGCCGAACGCCGCCAGGACGAAGCCGAGATCGGCCGAGGAGAGGCCGCGGTCCCGGGTGACGTAGTAGGTCAGGGCCGGTGTGAGAGCGGCGAAGGCCAGGCTGTTGAGCGTCCACAGGCCGAGGGCGGCGCGGAGGAGGCGGTGCCGGGCGACGAACGAGACCCCCTCCCGGATGTCGTGGAGGAGATGGGTCTCATGCGGGCGGTCGGTCGAGCCGAGGCGGTGGTGCATCAGCGTCAGCGCGCCGACGGAGGCGAGGAACGAGAGGGCGTCGAGGCCGATGGTCGTCGCCGGGCCGACCACCGTGACGGCCAGGCCCGCGAGGGCGGGACCGAGCACGAAGGCGAGGTTGAGGATCACCTCGAAGACTGACTGGGCGGGCCCGATCTGGCGTCGCACGACCAGGCTCGGCACGGCCGCCGTCCAGCCGGCCAGCCAGATCACCCGCAGGACGTTGATCGGTCCGACGACGAGCAGGACGACGCCCATCGTCGGCCAGCCCAGCCAGGCCGAGAGCGGGATGAGAGCGGTCAGGAGGGCGCGGCCGAAGTCGGCCAGCAGCATCATCCGGCGGCGGTCCCAGCGGTCCGCCAGGGCGCCCGCGGCGAGGCCGAACAGGAAGTCGGGCAGCGTCTGGAGGGCGCCGACGACGCCCATCTGAAGGCCCGAGCCGGTCAGGGCGAGGACGAGCAGGGGCAGCGCGGTGAAGGTGACCGCGTCCCCGACGGCGGACAGGCCCTGGCCGCCGAGCAGGAGGAGGTAGTCGCGGTTGCGCCGGAGGGGCACGGCTGCGTCGGGGTCGAGTCGCACCGGAGGCGGCTCGCCGACGCCGGCCGCGCCCGCCGGCCTGTGATCCGGCTGGACCGAGGACGGGGCGAGCGGCATCCTCGCAGGGTGCCACATCGAGGGGAGCGCTCGACGTCCGGAGCTCGCCACGGCTGCCATCGGGAACCGCCGCGGGGGCCCGGGCGTCGGGACGGCATGCTGCCGACCCTCCACCGCCCCGCGTCCGTCCTGCTCGCCCTCGCGGCCGGCCTCGTCGTCTCCCTGCTCGCCGGCTGCGGCGGGAGCGGCCCGACCCCCGCCGACCTCGTGACCGTGGGGGGCCGGGTGACGGCGGGACCGACCTGCCCCGTCGAGCGGATCCCGCCCGATCCGGCCTGCGCGCCACGACCCGTCGTCGGGGCCGTCCTCGTCGTCGACCGGCCGGACGGCAGCGAGGCGGCCCGGACGACGAGCGGATCGGACGGCCGCTGGGCCCTCGCCCTGCCGCCGGGGAGCTACGTCCTGGTGCCGCAGCCGGCAGCCGGGCTCATGGGGCGGCCGGGCCCCATCCGGTTCGAGGTGGCCGCCTCGCCGGTCCCCTCCCCCCTCGACGTCGGCTACGACACCGGGATCCGCTGACCGCGCAGCTCAGCCGATCGGCCAATCGATCTCGGTCCGCAGCTGGCCCGGGTCGCGAGCCTGGTCCGGCCCGACGAGGTAGATCTCGCGCGGTGGACCGGCCAGCGCCCGTCCGTTCGCCTGGGCCCAGCCGGTCAGGGCCCGGTACGCCGCCCCGACCTCGTCGTACGCCCCGACGTGCACGGTGTAGGCCACCGGTCCGCCCGCCAGGGTCCGTCCGACGACCCCGTCAGTCGTCTCGACCGGCTCGCTGACCGGGACGGCGACCTCCACGTCCACGTCCTCCTGGCGGAAGTCCGGGTCGTGGTAGATCGAGAAGGGTGGCCCGCTCGGTCGGATGCCCTGCTCGCCGAGGACGCGGAAGATCTGGCCGTAGGCCCGGCCGAAGAAGGCCGGGATCTCGGCCGCCGATGTGCGGCCGCGCACGCTGACGATGGGCTGGGCGACCGTCTCGCGGACGCCGACGTCGTACTCCATGGCTCGTGCCTCCCTGTCCATGATCCGATCGAGGATCGCGAGCGACGCCCTGGTGTCGTCGATCCGCCCCAGCAGCCGGCTCCGGTGCGCGTCGAGCGAGCGGCGGACGGCCGCGGGATCGCGCTCGCCGAGCAGCAGCCGGATCTCGTCGAGGGGCAGCTCGACGGACCGGAGGAGCCTGATCCGCTCGGCCTCCTCCGCCTGGGCCAGGCTGTAGTAGCGATACCCGGTGTCGGGGTCCACGAGGGCGGGCCGAAGGAGGCCGAGCTCGTCGTAGTGCCGCAGGGCCGGGATCGTCAGCCGGCAGAGACGGGAGAAGGTGCCGATCGGGACCAGGTTCTTCACGTGCACGTCCTCGGGGCCGAGGGTGGGGTCTCAGGCGGGGTGAGAGTCAA
This sequence comes from Candidatus Limnocylindrales bacterium, assembly GCA_036392215.1. Taxonomy (GTDB): domain Bacteria; phylum Chloroflexota; class Limnocylindria; order Limnocylindrales; family CSP1-4; genus JAJYJO01. The sequence goes on from DASVYJ010000128.1 coordinate 32,780, forward strand.
GGGTCGCGGCGGCAGCCGGCCAGTGCCGTTCGGCCAAAGGCCCGCGGCTCCCGGTGCGGCGCCCGTGAACCACGGGCCGGGTCGCCGGCCGCGTGCCGGGACGGCGCGCGCCACCCCGATCGACGTCCGCCGTATCATCCTCGGGCTCCCGCCCGACGGCCGATGTCACCCGCCAGCGGTGCAGCATCGAGGATCCGGATGCGTCCCGCCCGTGCCCCCGGCCGCCTGCTCATCGTGGGGAGCGCGCTCGCTCTCGTGCTCCTGCTCGCGGTCGCCTGGTTCGCCTGGGGCGGCCGGTCGGCCGACCACCTCGCGAGGGCCGGCGCCAGCCCGACGGACGCTCCGTCCGCCCTCGCCTCGCCGCCCGCCGGCTCGACCCCGACAGCGGCGGCCCAGGTGACGCCTGGCGTGACGCCCCGACCAGCGGCGACCCCCGCGGGATCGGTCGCCGGCGCAGGCGAGGGTGGCGAGCTGCGGTTCCCGATCCGGGCCGCCTTCTACTACCCGTGGTTCCCAGAGTCGTGGTCGCAGGCGGGCTTCGACCCGTTCACGAACTACCACCCGAGCCTCGGCTTCTACTCGACCCTCGCGGTCGTGCGCCAGCACATCGCGGCCTTGCAGTACGGCGGCATCCAGGCTGGCATCGCCTCGTGGTGGGGCCAGGGCAGCCAGACCGATACGCGCCTGCCCGCCCTCCTCGCGGCCGCCCGCGGGACCGGGTTCCGCTGGGCTGTCTACTACGAGCCGGAGGGTCAGGGCGACCCGGCCGTCTCCCGCATCTCCGCCGACCTGGCCTACATCGGCAGCCGCTACGGCCACGACCCGGCCTACCTCCGCGTCGGCGGCCGCTTCGTCGTCTTCGTCTACGCCGACCCGAACGACCGCTGCGGCATGGCCGATCGGTGGGCCCGGGCATCCGCCGGCACGAATGCCTACGTGGTGCTCAAGATCTTCCCGGGCTACCGCGGCTGCGCCTCACAGCCCGCGGCCTGGCACCAGTACAACCCGGCCACGGCGCAGACGTCCGTGGCCGGCAGCGCCTTCACGGTGAGCCCCGGATTCTGGAAGAAGGGCGACCCGTCGCCACGCCTGGCGCGCGATCCGGTCCGCTTCCAGGCGTCGGTCCAGGCGATGGTCGCCTCGGGCGCTCCCTGGCAGCTCGTCACGACGTTCGACGAGTGGGGCGAGGGGACGGCGGTCGAGAGCGCGACGGAGTGGGCGTCCCCCTCCGGCTACGGCGTCTACCTCGACATCCTCCACGAGGTCCGCTGAGCGCCGGTTCCCCGTCGGCGGGCGGCGCCGCCGGGCCGGTCAGTCGAGCGGCACCCGCTCGTGCCAGTGGGGGACGTGCGTCGGGAAGCCGAGCGCCGCCACCTTCGGCTCGAGCGCCTGCTGGGCCTCCGGGTCGCCGTGGACGATGAAGACGCGGCGCGGGAAGCCGGCCCCGCCCGGCGACCTGCCCGTCGCGAACCCGCCGAGCCAGGCCAGCAACCCCGGCTCGTCGGCGTGCGCCGAGAAGCCGCTGATGGACCGGACGCGGCAGCGCACGGCCCGCTCCTCGCCGTCGATCCGGACGCTCGTGGCGCCCGCCTGGAGGTGCGCCCCGAGCGTGCCCTCGCCCTGGTAGCCGACGAACAGGAGGACCGCCCGTGGATCGTCGATGAGCTCGCGCAGGTGGCCCAGCACGCGGCCGCCGGTCAGCATCCCGTTCGAGGCCACGATCATGTACGGCCGGGGGGCCCGGGCGATCGCCTGGGAGTCGCGGACGTCGTTCGTCACGATCTGGCCCGGATAGTCGAGCGGCGTCTCGTGCTCGTCCAGGAGGCGCCGCGTCTCCTCGTCGTAGTAGTCGGCATGGTGGCGGTAGACGTCCGAGGCGCGCGAGGCCATCGGCGAGTCGAGGTAGAGCGGCAGGTGCGGGATGGCGCCCTGCTCGAGCAGGCGGTCGAGCTGCCAGACGACCTCCTGCGTCCGCCCGATGGCGAAGGACGGGACGAGCAGCACGCCGTCCGATTCGGCGGTCAGGCGGACGGCCTCCGCCAGCAGGCGGACCGCCTCGGCCTCCGGCTCGTGCTCGCGCCCGCCGTAGGTCGACTCGACGAAGACGTAGTCGGCGTCGGCCTGGGGGGTAGGGTCGCGCAGGATGGGGGTCCCGACCTGGCCGAGATCGCCCGAGAAGACGAGGGTCCGGGCGGGCCGGTCGCCTTCCGCGACGACCTCGAGGCGGACGATCGCCGAGCCGAGGATGTGGCCGGCGTCGAGGAACGTCGCCCGGATCCCCGGCGCGACGTCCACCGGCGCGCCGTAGTCCACGCCGCGGAAGCTCGCCAGCGAGCGGCGCGCCGCCGCTTCGTCGTAGAGCGGCTCGTCCACCTCGACCTCGACCTGTGCCGGCGCGGTCAGGATGGCGTGCTCGGGATTCGGCCGGCCCTTCGGGGTGCGGTCGGGCGGGAGCGGGCCGCCGGAGGTGCTCGGGTGGGTCGGCGCGGCGCCGGGCAGCGGCTCGTCCGCCTCGGCGAGGCGGATCTGCGTCTCGATCGCCGTCTGCTCCTCGACAGCCTCCCGGGCTGCGCGATCGGGATGACGCCGGGCCCAGCGCGCTTCGCGCTTGGCAAACTCCTCCTGGAGCTTGCCCGAGTCGAGGAGGACCAGGCCGGCCAGCTCGACGGTGCCTTTCGTCGCGTAGATCGGGCCGCGGAAGCCCTGCTCGACGACGTGCGGGATGAGCCCGCAGTGGTCGAGGTGGGCGTGGGTCAGGACGATGGCGTCGAGTGAGGCGGGGTCGTAGGCGAGCGGCACCCGGTTGCGGACCGTCTCGTTCGGGCCGCCCTGGAACATGCCGCAATCGACCAGGATCCGGGCCCGCTCCGTGGTCAGCAGGAACTGCGAGCCGGTGACGGTGTTGGCCGCCCCCAGGAAGTGCACGTCCATGGCGCGGAGTGTGCCATGGAGGGCCGGGTCCGACGCGACCGGGCGGTGCGATACGCGGCGCCGGCCCTCGCCGCGACGCGACGGCCACGCCGGTGCGGGACAGTCCCAATGGCACTGCTCCGCCGGTCCCCGAGGCTTGCATAGTTGCCCGATCCTCGGCGACGCGCGTACACGGCGACCGCGTCCGCAGCCCACGCGATCTGGAGGCGTGGTGAGCAGCATCCGAACCTTCGACCCGGAGGTCGTCCGAGAGTCGAGCGATCTCGTTCGTCACGGCGACGCGCTCTCGACCCTCGAGCGCGGCCTGAGGGTCCTGGAGTTCGTCTCGCGCCACGAGGGCCTCGGTCCCAAGCAGATCGCGGCCGCGCTCGGCCTTCCGCTCTCGACGACGTACCACCTCGTGAACACGCTGCTCGACCAGGGCTATCTCCTGCGCGTCGGCCAGGGCGAGCTCGTGCTCGGCGCCTCCGTGGCCGCCCTCGTCGATCGCTTCGACCAGCGCCAGGACCCGTTCCCGGAGCTGCGCCCGATCCTGGCCGACCTGGCCGAGCGGTCGGGAGAGGTGGCCGTGATCGGCCGGCTGATCGGCCGCCGCTGCGTGCTCATGGCCGTCCACGCCGCCCCGGGCGCCGCCCATGCCGATCACCTCCACGTTGGCGACGGTGGGCCCGCCCACACCATGGCCGTCGGCAAGGCGCTCATGGCCCGAGCGGATCCTGCCCGTGCGGTCGCCCTGCTCCGAGCGCAACGGCTCGAGCGACTCACGGATCGCACGGTGACCGACGTCGGCCGCCTCCTGGACGAGCTGGAGGTCGTCCGGTCGCGAGGCTGGGCCGTGGACAACGAGGAGGGCGAGCGCGGCCTCTGCTGCGTCGCCGCGCGCATCCAGGTCCCCGCCGATCGACCCGTCGCCGCGATCTCGCTGGCGGTCACGCCGGGCCGACTGAGGACCGAACCGAGCCGGCTCGTGGAGCTCGTCACGAGCGCGGCGCGGCGGTCAGCACTGCTCCTCGCGCCCGGGCCCTAGCCTCCGGCTCCCGGGCCGCAGAGAGCGCTCCGCGCGCGCCGGCGGACGTTTCCCAGCATCTGAAATACCGCTCGACTCCGCGCCGCGGCGGTGCCTAGGCTCGGGCTGTCAGGCGAACCGAGCAGGGCGGCGCGGCGCGTTGCCCGTCGTCTCTCGGCTCGTCGAGGGCCATCGCGAACGACCCATCCGCCGTCCCAGGATGCGCCGCTTCGCGACCGTGGGCGCCCGGTCTCGCGGAACCGCGGTCCCGTCCCGGGCGCCACCGCCCCGACGAACCCGCACGGCCCGGTTCGGTGCTGCAGGGGAGTGGTGGAGGAGCATCGATGCGTGATTCCTGGATCGGCAAGTACATCGGGGAGGCGATCGGGGTCTACCTGATCGTGCTCTTCGGCTGTGGCCTCCTGTTCTCGGCCATCCTGTTCGGGGTGATCGGGGACTTCTTCAGCGCAGGGATGGGCTGGGGTCTGGCGGTCGCGATCGCCGTCTACGCGGCCGCCTCGATGTCGGGGGCGCACTTCAATCCGGCGGTGACCCTGGGCCTCGCCGTGACCGGCCGGTTCCCCTGGAACCAGGTCGTCCAGTACTGGGTCGCCCAGATCGTCGGCGGCTTCCTGGGCGCGGTGAGCCTGCTCGCCCTGTTCGGCGACGCGTTCGGTGCCTTCGCGACGAAGAACAACCTCGTCATCGGTCAGGCCGGCAGCGAGAAGCTGGCGATGATGCTCATCCCGGTCTCCCCGCACCCCTGGGTCATCGGGATCAACCAGGCGGCGTACGACGCAGTGCCCATCTGGCGGGGCTTCCTGGCCGAGGCACTGTGCACGGCCATCCTGATGGCGTTCATCCTGGCCCTGCTCGAGAAGCGCAGCGTCAACGGCCCGACGAGCTGGTTCTTCCCCGTCGGACTGGTCTTCCTCGTCTGCATGATCGTCATCATCGACGGTCCGCTCACGATGACGTCCCTGAACCCGGCCCGCGACCTCGGTCCGCGCATCCTCGCCCTGCTGATGGGCTTCGGCTCCGTGGCCTTCCCGGGGGTCAGGGATGGTGGATCGCTCCTGGTGACGGCCGGCGCCCCGCTCGTGGGCGGTGTCGTCGGCGCCCTGTTCTTCGACTACGTCATGAAGCCGTTCTTCCCGCCGGAGCACGTCGAGGCGCCGGCGCCCGCCGCTCTGGCCGGCGCGACCCCGGCCGGCGTGCATCCCCGCTAGGACCATCTGCCGTCGCAACCGGACACGGCGCGTCCCAGCAGCACAGGAGGAACCAAGTGACAGCGCGTGTCTCCATCGCCCTGACCGGCCAGCTCGAAGGCAACGCCGAGTTCATGGCGGGCAACTACGTGCGCTACGAGGAAGACGTCCGCAAGATCGAGGACGCCGTCAAGCAGGCGGTCGAGATGGCCGTCGGCAGCATCGACAACGTCATCAAGCCGGGGCAGAAAGTCCTCGTCAAGCCGAACCTCGCCTTCCAGGCGCCACCGACCAGCTTCGCGGTGGTCGACCCGCGGACGCTCGAGGCGGTCGTGCACTACCTGAAGACGGAGTCGAAGGCAGGCGAGGTGGCTGTCGGCGACAACCCGTCCCTCGGGAAGCACGTCGGCAAGGCCCGACCGGCCATGGAGCAGAGCGGTCTCGGCGAGGCGGCCGAGCGCGGCGGGGCGGACCGGATCGTCTACTTCGACGAGACCGAGACCGTCCACGTCAAGATCCCGGGCGCCCACTACCTGCACGAGGCGGACGTCTGGAAGCCGTTCCTCGACGCTGACGTCGTCATCAACGTCCCCAAGATGAAGGTCCATCTGGCCAAGACCGTCACGCTCGGGATCGCCAACTGGCAGGGCATCCTGCGCAACGATCATCCGAGCGACGACGGCGTGGACGGCAAGGGCCTCCACACCAATCAGCAGGGCCAGCACCGCAACGACATCGACGCCAAGGTCGTCGACGAGTACCGCGTCCGGAAGGCGGACCTGACCATCGTCGACGCCGTGATCGGCATGGAAGGGCAGGGCCCGCATACCGGCACACCGATCGAGATGGGCCTGGTCCTCGCCGGCACCGACACGGTGGCGGTCGACGCCGTCACGAGCGCCTGCATGGGCTTCGATCCCGCCGAGATCCCGGCTGTCCGGATCGCCGCCCATGACGGGCTCGGCGAGATGGACCTCGACCGGATCGAGGTCGTCGGCGCCCCGATCGCAGAGGTGATGAAGCACTTCAAGCGGGCCAACGGCAACCCCGTCGGCGTCTGGAAGGGCCTCGAGGTCCTCACCCAACAGACCTGCCCGGGCTGCTACGTCAACATCCGCGGGGCGATCGACAACTTCGGGATGCACAGCGGCTTCGACCTGGACGAGTACATCGACAAGCTCGACCAGATCGTCTTCATCGCCGGGGGCCAGCCCGACCTGGACCCGGAGCTGTGCCGCGACAAGGTCGTCTTCCTCGTCGGCGACTGCTGGGAGTACTTCCCGAGCGCGCCGAAGATCAGGGAGGCGCTCGCCCTCGCCCGCAAGGTCGTGACGCGGCCCGGCTGCACGCCGGTCTACGTCTTCGCACAGATCAACCAGGACCTCATCGACCTCGGCACCGAGGCCGGGCTCCTGGCACACGTCTGACCGGGCATGGCCGACATCCGCATCGGGGTGCCCGACAAGGCCGTGACCGTCGTCGAGTGGCTGAAGGCCGAAGGCGACTTCGTCGCCCGGCTCGAGCCGGTCCTGCGCTACCGCGCCGGCGATACGGAGGAGGAGTTGCTGCGCTCCCCTGGGAGCGGAGTCCTCGCCCGGATCGAGGTGGCGGCGGGGCAGTCGGCCGAGGCCGGAGCGACCCTGGGCCGGGTCACGATCATCGTCGGAGGAACCTGATCGATGGAGCAGTCGGGCCAGGTCGTCGGCCGCCTCGCTGGTCATGTCGCGCTCGTGACCGGCGGCGGTTCCGGGATCGGTCGAGCCGTCTGTCTGCGGCTCGGCGCCGAGGGAGCCAAGGTGGCCGTCGCTGACCTGATACCCGACACCGCCGCAGAGACCGCCGCCCTGCTCGCTGCGGGTGGGGCGGCGGCTCTGCCGCTCACCATGGACGTCGCCTCGGCGGAGCAGGTCGAGAACGGCGTCGGCGCGGCCTGGGAACGCCTGGGACCGCTGGACATCCTCGTCAACAACGCCGGGATCATGGGCTACCGACCGTTCCTCCACCTCCGCGAGGAGGATTGGGACCGGACGATGGCCGTCAACGCCAAGGGCGTCTTCCTTTGCTCGCGGGCGGTAGCCCGGCGGCTCGTCGAGGCCGGACTGCCCGGCGCGATCGTGAACATGAGCTCGATCACGAGCGAGGTCGCCATCGAGTTCCAGTCGCACTACGCAGCGTCGAAGGGTGCCGTCCGCATGCTGACCAAGGCGATGGCCCTCGAACTCGCGGCGCACCGCATCACCGTCAACGCGATCGCCCCCGGCGTCGTCGAGACCGGGATGACCCGGGACCTCCTTGCCGATCCCGCGGTGGCCGAGGCGACGCTGCCGCTCATCCCGTTGGGGCGCGCCGCGCAACCCGCGGACGTGGCGGCCGCGGTCGCTTACCTCGCATCGGCTGACGCCGCCTACGTGACGGGCACGACGCTCGTCGTCGACGGAGGGTACCTGATCAGATGAGCGTCCTCGCCATCCCGACCGAGTCCCGCGCCCCTGCGCTTGCGCCGGAACTCGAGGGCAAGCTCGCCGCCCTTCGCCGCTCCCTGGCTGGCCTCGGCAGCGTCGTCGTCGCCTACTCCGGCGGCGTGGACAGCACCCTCCTGGCGGCTGTCGCCGTCGACGTCCTCGGGCAGCGGGCGCTGCTCTGCACCGCCGTCTCGCCGAGCCTCGCCGCCGAGGAGCTGGCGGCAGCCAGCGAGCTCGCGGCGACGATCGGGGCGCGATGGCGACCCGTCGAGACCGATGAGGTCGGCCGGGACGAGTATGCCCGCAATGCTCCCGACCGCTGCTACGTCTGCAAGGGCGTCGTCTTCGAGCGCCTCCGGGCCGTCGCCCTCGAGGAAGGGCTCGAGACCATCGTCTACGGGGCGAACGCGGACGATGGCGATGACTTCCGGCCCGGGGCTCGTGCCGCCGCGGAGGCAGACGTCCGGGCGCCCCTCGCCGATGCCGGCCTGACGAAGGCCGATGTGCGCGAACTGGCTCGAGCGTTCGGCCTCCCGAACTGGGACAAGCCAGCGGCGCCGTGCCTCTCGTCGCGGATCCCCTACGGCCAGCGGGTCACGGTCGAGAAGCTGCGTCAGCTCGAGGCCGCCGAGGCGGTGCTGCACGGGCTCGGCTTCCGCGAGTGCCGGGTCCGCCACCACGGCGACGTCGCCCGGCTCGAAGTGCCGGCCGCGGAGATCGAGCGGATCGTCCACCCCGAGGTCCGGCGCGCGCTCGTGGAGGGCATCGTCGGGCTGGGGTTCCGCTACGTCGCGCTCGACCTGGAGGGCTTCCGCTCGGGCAGCCTGAACGTCGGGCTCGCTGCCGCCCCAGCCTCGGTCAGCCCGTTGATCCAGCTCGACGCCCGACGACCACATGCTCCGGGTGGATCTCGCCGGTGAACGGGACGCACCTGCGGGCAATCCTCGAAGCGGTCCGGCACGGGAGCCTCGACGTCGACGAGGCGACGAGCCAGCTGCGCGACCTCCCGTACGAGGACCTCGGCTTCGCCCGTCTCGACCATCACCGCGGCCTCCGCCAGGGCCTGCCCGAGGTCGTCTTCTGCGAGGGCAAGACGTCCGAGCAGGTGGTCTCGATCGTGTCGCGGCTGGCCGGCCACGGCGGTCCCGTCCTCGCGACGCGCGCCCGCCGCGAGGTGTACGAGGCGGTCGCCTCCGTCATCCAGCGCGCCGAGTACGATCCCGCCGCTCGGACCATCCTCGTGCGCGATCCGGACGCCGCGCCGCTGCAGCCCGGCGTCCTCGTGCTGACCGCGGGGACAGCGGACATCCCGGTGGCCATGGAGGCGGCCATCACGGCCGAGGCGATGGGCAGCTCGGTCGAGCGGATCTGCGACGTCGGCGTGGCCGGGCTGCATCGCCTCCTCGACCAGCGCGAGGCGCTCCACCGCGCCCGCGTCATCGTCGTCGCGGCGGGCATGGACGGCGCCCTGCCGAGCGTCGTCGGGGGCCTGGTGGACGTCCCGGTGATCGCGGTCCCGACGAGCGTCGGTTACGGCGCGAGCTTCGGGGGCATCGCCGCCCTCCTGACGATGCTCAACAGCTGCGCCCCGGGGATCTCGGTCGTGAACATCGACAACGGGTTCGGCGCGGGCTACATGGCGGGCTTGATCAATCGGGCCCTGATCCGCGAGGCACCTTCATCGCCCGACGGGCAGCCCGTCGTGGCGGCTCAGGCTGGCGGATGATCGGCTATCTCGACTGCTACTCCGGCGTGAGCGGCGACATGCTCCTCGGGGCCATCCTGGACGCCGGGCTGCCGCTGGCCGAGCTCTCCGCGGCGATCGGGGGCCTCTCGCTCGATGGCTTCGAGCGCCTCGAGGCGACGAAAGTCAGTCGAGGCGCGATCCAGGCGACGAAGGTCGACGTCATCGCCTCGCGCCGTCAGCATCACCGCCCGCTCGGCGCGATCCTCGAGCTGCTCGAGCGCGCCGATCTCGACCCGCCCGTCCGCGAGACGAGCGCGGCGGTGCTGCGGCGTATCGCCGAGGTAGAGGGCGGCATCCATGGCCTGCCGACCGAGGCGGTCGAGCTGCACGAGGTCGGGGCCGTCGATTCGATCGTCGACGTCGTCGGCACGGTCGCCGGCCTGCGCCTCCTGGGCGTCGATCGCCTCTACGCGTCGGCGCTCCCCATGAGCCCCGGCGAGATCACGGGTCGGCACCATGGCGCGCTGCCGGCGCCGGCCCCTGCAGCGCTCGCCCTCGCCGCTGCCGCCCGCGCACCCATCCGTCCGTTCGGGGACGGGCGGGAGCTGGTGACCCCGACAGGCGCGGCGCTGGCCACGATGCTCGCCACGTTCGACCAGCCGGTCATGGCGGTCGAGCGGGTGGGATACGGGGCGGGCGGCGCCGAGCTGCCCTGGCCGAACGTCCTCCGGCTCTGGCTCGGCCAGCCGGCATCGCCCGAGGCCGAAACGCCTGCGGCGCCTCGGGCCGGCGATCGGGATCGTCGCGGCGGACACGTCGTCCTCGAGACGAACATCGACGACATGAGCCCGCAGCTCCTCGCTCCCGCCGTCGAGAGCCTGTTCGCCGCCGGCGCGCTCGACGTGACGCTGTCGCCCCTATCGATGAAGAAGGGGCGCCAGGGCACGCTGGTCTCTGTCGTCGCACCGGCCGACCTCGAGGACGGCCTCGCGCGAGTCCTCCTCCTCGAGACCACCACCCTCGGGGTCCGCGCCCACGACGTCCGGCGACACGAAGCCGATCGCGCGTTCGAGTCGGTCGACACGCCGTACGGGCGGATCGTCGTCAAGCTCAAGCTGATGGACGGCCGCGTCGTGGGAACGATGCCGGAGTTCGAATCGGTGCGTGCCGCGGCCCAGGCTGGCGGGATGTCTATCGCCGCAGTCCACGCGGCCGCGGCGACGGCCGCCCGCCGGTTCCTGGCCGATGCTCCGGCGCCTGGCGACCGCGATCCCGACGAGTGACTCAGGCGCGGCCTGCCGGCCGCGGTCCCAGACGACGGAGTAAGACCGCCAGGGCGACGATCACCACCCGCAGGACCGTCAACGGGAAGCCCGCGGTGCAGGCCGCCAGGACGCCGATCTGCACGGTCGCCGGGCCGGGGCGGCGGGCGCTGGCGCCGCCCGATACCCCACGCCGTCCTGCCACCGTCGGCAGGGGATCGGGGGCAGGCCGCGGGGGCCGTCGGGCTCAGGATCGATCCGCCCTTCCTGGTGGGCCATCCGGCCCTGTCGCGGGCGACGGTCATGCCGCAACCTCCCGGCAAGGAAGGTGACTCAACCTTTACACGACGGTCATCGGACGATCACACCGGACCGCCAGACTGGTGGGCGTCGAAAGGTGAGTCCCACCGGAGGTGACGATGCGAGCAGAGGTCCCGAGGCGCGCCCGGCGTTGCACCGAATGCCATGACACGCTGCTGCATGGCCGGTTCGACGCCGCCTTCCGCCGCCCGGACGGATCCGAGCTGCTCGCCCTGGACCTGGATGCGTGGGTCTGCCGCGGCTGTCAGCAGCTGCTGGTGGATCCAGCCCTCGTCGCGTCGCACGGCCTCGTGGGTGTCGTCTGCACCATGGCCATCGAGGCCGAGTCCGTGATCGTCGCCCGGGCCGCAGCCGCCGAGGCCTGAGCCGCCCGCCGTCCCAGTACCACGCAGCCCGGGCCGTTTCGCGCCGCCCGCGCTGCTCGACCCGCGTCGCTGGACCGGCCGCCACCCCAGCGGGACCGGCCGCTACGCGACCGGGATCGTCACGATCGCGTCGACGGCCAGGGCCAGGAACAGCAGGCCGAGGTAGCTGATCGAGTACCTGTAGAGGCTGATCGCCCGCGCCGTCGTCCCGTCGCGCCACAGTGCGGCGGCCTGGTACAGGAAGATCGCCCCGAGGACGACCGCCGCCGCGAGGTAGACCAGGCCGAGCCGGGCGACCGCGAACAGGACCAGCGAGATCGCCACGAGCAGCACCGTGTAGAGGGCGATCTGGCGGGTCGTCTCGGGCACGCCCCGGACGACGGGCAGCATCGGCACGCCGGCCGCAGCGTAGTCCCGGGCGATCCGCAGCGAGAGCGCCCAGAAGTGCGGCGGTGTCCAGTAGAAGACGAGGGCGAAGAGGAGCAGCGCCGGCACGCCGACGTCGCCCGTCACGGCAGCCCAGCCGATGACCGGCGGCAGCGCGCCGGCCGCCCCGCCGATGACGATGTTCTGCGGCGTCGTCCGCTTCAGGACCATCGTGTAGACGACGACGTAGAAGGCGATCGCCAGCATCGCCAGGAACGCCGAGAGCAGGTTGACGAAGAAGGCCAGCTCGGCGAAGGCGAGGACGCCCAAGACGAGCCCGAAGACGACGGCCCGCTCGGGCTCGACCTCGTGCGCGGGCAGCGGCCGGCGCCGCGTCCGGGTCATCAGCAGGTCGATGTCGCGGTCGAGATAGCAGTTGATGGCGTTCGCGCTGCCGGCCGCCAGGCTGCCGCCGAGCAGCGTCCACCAGACGAGCCCGAGGGGTGGGATGCCGTGGGCCGCCATGACCATCGCCGGCACCGTCGTGATGAGCAGCAGCTCGATGATCCGGGGCTTGGTCAGGGCGATGTAGGCGCGGACCGTGTCCTTGAGGCCCGCCGGCCGGCTCGGTTCCGCCTCACGTCGGCCGCCCCCGGCCCCGGCTCCCGTCGGCGTCGTCCGGGCGGTGTAGTAGCTGACGAAGGCCAGGCCCGCCATCGCACCCCAGATGAACGCGCCGAGGGCGAGGTGGAGTGTCTGCGTCCACGGCGCGAGCTTCGTCCAGATCTGGAGCGCCCCGATGAAGGACTGGATCGGGAAGAAGGCGGCGGCGAGCGTGGCCAGGGCGACGATCGGCCGGTGCTGGCGTTGCGTCCGCCAGGCGACCAGCCAGACCGCGACGGTGATCAGACCGACGACGACCGCGACGTAGCGGTGGAGGACCTGGGCTTCGGTAAGGCTGGTGATCGGCGGGAAGGCGGTGCCGCCCATGAGCGGCCAGTCCGGGAAGATGAGGGCGGCGTCGGTTGCCGTGACGTGCGAGCCGAACAGGAGCAGGGCGTAGGTCGTGATGGCCCCGAAGGCGGCGACGAGGGTGAACCGTTGGCTCGCCCCCCGGCCACCGATGCGGGCCGGGTAGAAGCTCCGGACGAGCAGGTACAGCAGCAGCGCGACCAGGGCCATGGCGCTGGCCAGGTGGGCGGTCACCGACTCGCCGCTGTTGTTGAGGGCGACGGTCTGCTTGCCGAGCCAGGCCTGGAAGCCGACGAGGACGATCGCGCCGACGGCGGGCCACAGGATCGAGCGCTGGCTGCGATGGTCGAGCCAGGCCAGGACGGCCAGGCCCAGGACGAGGAAGCCGAGGATCGCGGCGATGTCGCGGTGGACCCACTCCAGCCAGGCGTGGTAGTCCTGGCCGAGGGGGATGAGGGCACCGTTGCAGGCCGGCCAGTCGGGGCAGCCCATCCCCGATTCGGTGGAGCGGACGATGACGCCGACGATGACGAGGAGGAAGGTCGTCGCGACCGTCGCGACCGCGAGGCGCTGGAAGCGGGTCACCGGGGAGGTCCTCCTCCGCCGCCGGCGTCGCTCCGGCGGGCGTGGGTCGCAGGGTCGGACGCAGGGCCGTGTCCGCGCAGGACCCGGCCGAGCGGCCGATATCCTAGCGCATCGCTACGCTCTTCCCCGTAGACGGCCATGGGACTCGCGCGGCGTATCGCGCGCCGGGACCCGGGCCTCATCGGGCACCGGTCAGGGGCGAGGGACGCGCAGAGGGACTACCCTTCCGCCGTGCGTCCCGCGTCCGCCAGCCGCCCCCTTCGACGCTCGCTGCGGCGTCGTCCCGCCGGCCGCTCGCTCTCCGTCCTCCTGGCCACCGCCGTCCTGCTCGTCGCCGGCTGCAGCTCGGAGGGGGGCGCCGCCGGTCCGTCCGGCAGCGCCGGCCCCGCCTCGCCGACCCCGCCGGCGTCGATCCCGGGCTGGCCGATGCCCGGCCAGGTCACGACGAGCGGGCCGATCCCCGTCATCGCCTCGTCCGAGCTCGTCGTCGGCCCCAACCGCTTCCTGTTCACCATCGTCGACCAGTCGAACACGCCCATCGCCGCCCCGGACGTCACGGCCGGCGTCGCCTTCTATGACCTGGCCCGCGACCCGAACACGGCGACCGCAACGAGTCCCGCCCGCTTCCTGTGGGCCATCCCCGGCCAGCGCGGCTTCTACGTCGCGCCGGTCACGTTCAGCGAGGCCGGGGAGTGGGGCGTCGAGGTGAGCCTCGGCAAGGGCTCGGCGGCACCGACGAAGACGCGCCTGCGCTTCGAGGTCCAGGCCAAGGGCACGACGGTCGGCGTCGGCCAGCAGGCGCCGGCGACGACCAATCCGACGCTCGCCGACACCGGTGGCAACGTGAAGGCCATCTCGACGGACCCGAACCCCGACCCGTCCTTCTACCGGACGACGGTCGCCGCGGCCCTCGCGGCACACCAGCCGTTCGTCCTGATCTTCGCCACCCCGGCCTTCTGCACGAGCCGGGTCTGCGGGCCGACGCTCGACGGGGTGAAGGCGGTGGCGAAGCAGGAGCCCGGCTTCACCTTCATCAACGTCGAGCCGTACAAGCTCATCTACACCGACGGCCGGCTGCAGCCGATCCTCGATGCGAACAACCAGCTCCAGCCGGTCGAGGCGGTCGACCAATGGGGCCTCCAGGCCGAGCCGTGGGTCTTCGTCGTGGACAGGGCCGGCATCATCCGCGACTCGTACGAGGCGGTCGTCGGCGCCGACGAGCTGAAGGCGGCCATCGACGCGCTGAAGTAGTCGGGCCTGCCGCAGCCCTTCGCGCGCCGTCGTGCCGCGGGGCCGGGAACGGTCAGGAGGCGTCCTCGAGGCGGTAGACGACGAGGCGGCCGCCCTCGACCCGGAACGAGACCCTGATCGGCGAGCCCGTCGCCTGATGCTCGGCCAGGTGCCCGGGCGGGAACTGCGCGCCGTTGTCGAGCTGGCCGAGCGTGAACGCATACACGTGGCCATCGGGCGTGCGGAGAGTGAAGCCCTGGACGGCGGCAAGGCCGGTCGAGTCGATGTGCAGGACGACGCCATCGACCGGCGAGGTCGGGACATCGGAGGCGGCGGCCGACGGCCTCGCGGCCGAGGGCGTCCCAGCCGAGGCCGAGTTCTGCGCCGTCGCGCTCGCGCCCGAGCCGCACCCGGCGAGCAGCAGGACCAAGGCCCACGCGACGGCGAGTCCACGGGCTGACCGCGGGGCGGGCCCTCGCGCTGTCAACGGGCCGGCGGCGGCGCGGCGCCCGTGCTGCCAGGAGCTTCGAGCGGGGCGCCGGCGGCGCAGGCCGGGCACGTCCCGGCGCCCGGCTCGAACGTGGGCAGGTCGAGCTGCCAGAGCGCCCGCAGCGGGTAGACCCGGCCGGTCGTCGGCGACGTGAGCGTCTGGAGCCCGCCGGACCGGTCGGCCAGCACGACGCACGAGACGATCTCGCCGCCGAGCGCCTCCACGGCGGGGAGCATCGCCAGCAGCGAGCCGCCGGTGGTCAGGATGTCGTCGACGAGGAGGACCCGTTCGCCGGGCTCGATGGCGAAGCCGCGCCGGAACTCGCGCCGGGTCGCCCCGTCCTGGGCCCGGACCTCCTCCGCGAAGATCGCCCGGACACCGAGCTGCCGGCCCGTCTCGAACGCCAGGATGACGCCGCCCGTGGTGGGCCCGGCCACGACGTCGACCAGCGGCGCCGCGTCGTGGTCGCGATGGCGGGCAGCCCAGAACCCGCACAGCTCGCTCGTCGCGGCCGGGTCCTGGAGGACGAGGAACTTCTCCAGGTAGCGCTCCGAGTGGCGGCCGCTCTTGAGGAGGAAGTGGCCCTCCCGCAGGGCGCCCGAGCGACGGAAGAGCGTCTCGGTCCGGGCGGCGATGGCGGCCTGGGCGGCGAGGTCGAGGGCGGCGCGGGTCGTGGTCACAGGGTGAGTCTAGCGAGCCAGGTGGACGGGGCGGGGCTGCGAGCAAGGGCGCCCGCAGCGTGGTCCCGTCGCCCGCCATCAGGGCCGGTATTCGACCCCCTTCGCCGAGGCGGCGACCGGCCGTCGCGGCAACGCCGAGCCGATGAGCGGTCGATAGGAATCCAGCCCCCGCCGACGGCACTCGTCGGCCAGCTCGTCGGCGAGGCGGACCGGCAGGCCCGGGTCGGCGAAGATCGCCGTCCCGACCTGGACCGCGACCGCACCCGCAGCGAGGAAGTCGAGCACGTCGGCCAGCTCCGTCACGCCGCCGATCGCCACGATCGGGATGGACACCGTCTGGGCGACCTCGTAGACGATCCGCAGGGCGACGGGCTTGATGGCCGGCCCCGAGAGCCCCCCGTACGTGTTCCCGAGCAGCGGCCGGGTCCGCGACGGGTCGATGGCCAGGCCCGACAGCGTGTTGATCGCCGACAGCGCATCCGCCCCGGCGTCCTCGATCGCCCGGGCGATCGGCCGCACGTCCGACACGTTCGGGGAGAGCTTCACGATGAGCGGCAGCGACGTCGCCCGGCGGACCGCGGCCGTGACCCCGGCCGCGGCGTCGCGGTCGATCGCGAACTGCAGGCCGCCCTTGCCGACGTTCGGGCAGGAGATGTTGAGCTCGATGCCCGCCACCCCGGGCACGCCCTCCACCCGTCGCGCGACGGCGACGTAGTCCTCGACCGACTCCCCCGCGACGTTGACGATGACGGGCACCCGCCAGCCCGCCCACGTCGCGGCGTAGCGCTCCAGGACGGCGTCCACCCCGGGGTTCTGGAGGCCGATCGAGTTGAGCATGCCGCCCGGCGTCTCGGTCACCCGCGGCGGCAGGTTGCCGATCCGCGCCTTGAGCGTCGTCCCCTTGCAGCAGATCGCGCCGAGTCGCTGGACGTCGACGACCTCGCCGTACTCGACACCGTAGCCGAAGGTGCCCGAGGCGACGAGGATCGGATTGGCCAGCCGAAGGCCGCCGTGGGCGGGCGCCAGGTCGACCGACAGGTCCACCGGGTGGCCGTCGGCCTCGCTTGCGCTCGACCCACCCGTCGCCCGCGACGCGGCCCCGTGGCCGTCCCCGGGGAGGTCGGTCGGCAGGACGGGGCTGCCCGTCACGGGGCGCGGCTTGCGCTCGATCGGGACGATGGCGCTCCTGATGGCCCGTACCGTGGGGGTCCGCCGGGGGCGGTCGGGGCCCTGGCGCCGGGCGCCGCTCGTCCCCGTCGTCGTGACCCGCTTCTTCGCCTTCACGCCGGCCGCCCCACGGCCGCGCGCCTCACGCCGTCTGCTCCCAGGCCAGCTCCTCGGCCGCGAAGACCGGGCCCTCGCGGCAGACCCGCTGCGGGCCCTCCACGCCCATCACTACGCAACCCAGGCAGGCCCCCACCGCGCAGCCCATCCGCTGTTCCATCGAGACCTGCAGGAACGCCTTCCGCCGCGCCGCCGGCGAGCCGGGCGCCGGCTGCCTGCCGCCGCCCCGCTTCCGGCCCAGCGCCGCGACCCCGAGCCGCGCCCGGCGGGACGCAGCGAGGCGGGCAAGGGCCGCGAGCATCGGGGCGGGGCCGCAGGCGAAGGCCTGGTCGGCCCAGGCCTCGTACTCCGGGACGAGGTCCGTCACCAGGCCGCGATGGCCGAGCGAGCCGTCCTCGGTCGCGACGACGTACTCCACCTCGTCGGGCAGCAGGTTCGAGGGATAGACGTCGGCGGCGCTCGCCGCCCCGAAGAGCAGGACCACCTGGCGCCCGTCGCGGATCGCGTCGTCGACGAGCATCCGCAGTCCGGCGATCCCGAGCCCGCCCGCGACCAGCAGCAGGTGGCGGCTGCGCGGGTCGAGCTCGAACGGGCGGCCGAGGGGGCCGAGGATGTCGAGGGTCTCCCCGGGCCGGACGCGGGTGAGCCACTCGGTGCCCCTGCCCACCGTCCGGAAATGGATCGTCAGGCTGCCCGTCGCCGCGTCGGCCGTGTTGATCGAGAACGGCCGGCGCAGGACGAGCCCGGAGTAGTCGCCGGTCCGGACATGGACGAACTGGCCGGCCCGCGTCCCGGTCACCAGCTCCGGGGCGTGGTAGGCCTGGAGCCACTGGCCGGGCAGGATCTCCCGGCTCTCGACGAGCTCGGCGGCGACCAGGCGCATCTAGGGCCGGCTGCCCTCGTCCGGGTCCGCGACCTCCTCGTCGCCCCCGGCCTCCCCCTCGGTCTCCTCGCCCGCCTCGGTCTCGTCCTCGCCACCCGCCTCCGGCGCGACCTCGGGGTAGGCCTCGGCGATCGCGTCGGCCAGGTCGCCGAAGACGTCGGTCGGGTCGTAGAACTCGACGAGGTCCTCGGGGCTGCGCAGGCTGCGCCACTCCCCGGCCGCCTCGTCGGCCTCGGGGATGACCTCGGCCACGAACGAGCCGTCGGCCTGGAGGGTCAGCCGCTCGTCCTCGTCATCGACCACCACGAGATCGCCGATGACGCCGGTCAGCCGGGTCGCCGCCGTCTCGAACTGGTCGAGCAGGTGCGCCTCGGCCCGCTGGCTGCGCTCCTGGAAGGTGAGGGCCAGGTCGTATAGCTCGCGGGCAGCCGCCTCGTCGTCGTCGGGTGCGGCCTCGAGGCTCTGGGCCGCGGCCCAGTCGTCGGCCGCGGCGGCATAGGGATCCTCGCCACCGGGCCCGACCGTCTCGTCCGGGGCGATGCCCGCGGTCTCCATCAGGTCCTCGGCCGCCGTCGGCTCGCCCTCGAGCCCGGCCGCCTCCTTGGCCGCCTCCGCGAACGCCGCGTACACGTCAGCGGGGTTGTAGAGCTCGATGAGCTCGGCCGCGCCGTCGATGACCTCCGTCTCGGTGTTCCACTCGCCCGTGACCTCGTCGAGGTAGCGGCTGCGGCTGCGGAAGCTCAGGTCCGGCGCGATCGAGAGGTAGTCGGCCTCGTCGTCGATGAGGACGAGCCCGCCGAGCTCGCGGATCCGGACCGCGTTCGCGTCGAGGAATCGGCGGAGCTGCTCCGTCGCCTGGACGAGGAAGTCCCGGCGCTCCAGGGCGGCGTCCCCCGCGAGCTCGCCGAGCAGGTCGTTGCGCCTCGCATCCATCGGTCGCCTCCCTTACCCGTGGTACTCGAGGTCCGGGCCCATCCGCTCCCGGAGGAACATCGAGTGGTGTCGTTCGAAGATCCACTCCCCCGCCCGGTGCCCGAGGGCCCGGGTCGCCTCGTCCGCCTCCAGGCGGTCCAGCGTGGCGTAGTCCGGCAGCTCCATGAGGATGACGTTGTCGAAGTCCCAGCCGTGGGCGACGTTGTACCAGCCGAGGAAGCGGATGCCGAACTTCTGCTCGTACTCCCTGACCTGCCGCGGGAAGAGGGTGCGCATGAAGAACTTGAAGAACGGGTCGCGCCCCCGCCGGACGCTGAAGTAGGTCGCGAGCACGGGCACGGTCTCGGCACTCCCTCCGCTGCGGCTGGTTGACTGGGCGTCGTTCGGCGCCGGTCGTCGCCCGGGCAGGCGCGCGACGCGGCTGCCTATTCTCGCATGCTGCCGCGGTCCGCCGGCGTGTCCGGCCGTCCGGCCTCGGGCGGCTGGGACGAGCCTCCGCCGACAGCTCCCTCCTGCGCCGGCGCGGGCTCCGGGCTGCTCCCCTCCTCCAGGTCGCCGACGGTCCGGCTGCGACCCGCGAGCGGCCGCCGGCGGCCGCGCTCGGCGGCGACGAGACGGAGCAGGAAGATGACCGTCTGCCCGCTCAGCAGCAGCAACAGGATGATGACGAGCAGCAGGCCGGCGCTGACGAGGAACGGCCAGTCCCACTGGACGCTCAGCGGCGTGAGGACGAGCAGGACGACGAGGGCGACGAGCTGGACGTAGAAGCAGCCGAGGCCCGGCCCGCGAGCGGGGTCGAGCTCGCCGCCCTTGTAGGTCGGCAGGGTCGGCTCGGGCGAGGGCGGCTGGCTCCGCTCGCTCGGCTGGCTCGGATCGCCCGGCTCGCCCGGTGCGGCCGCGGCCGGGGCGTCGGGCTCCGGGGCGACCGGACCCGGGGCATCGGTCACGTGGATCCTCCGGCGGCGACGGTGACGGTCGCGCGCGGCAGTGGCGGACGGGCCGCCGGGGACGCCGGGGGCGGCTCGGGCGACGGGCCCCGCGCGGGGCCGAGTGTACGGGACGCCGGCGGCGGCCGCTCCCCGGAGGTCGACGACGAGCCCGGGGCGGACGCGCGCCTTCCATGCCTACCAGTCATGGATGCGCATCCGACGGACCGGCGTCCGGGGAGCGCGGCGCGCGGCAGCGGCAGCCGGCGCCGCCGCAGCCGCCCATCGCGCGCCGCAGCCGTTGACGCGCCGAGCGGCCCGCCGGCGCCGCCCTCACCGCTACCATGACCGGCGTGACCGACCCCGACCGGCGCGTGCCGCGCTTTGCCTGGCATCCCGAGCCCGCCCTCGTCGGCACGACCGACCCTGGAGACCGCGCTGTCCTCGAGCGACTCGGCACCGCGGCCTGGTCAGCGGCCCTCGACTACCTCTTCGGCGAGGCGCTTCGCCGGCCGATCACGCGGGAGACGTACGCCGAGCTCCGGCGCGTCTTCTTCGGTCCGTCGGCAGCGCCGGCCGATGCGCCGCGCGACCCCGCCCCCGCCGCCGACATCCTGGCCGAGTTCGCACGCCGGGTCGGGCCCCACGGCTTCAACAGCCAGCATCCGGCCCAGTTCGCCTATTTCACACCGCCGCCGCTCTGGCTGTCGATCGTCGGCGAGCTCCTCGCCCAGGTCACCAACCAGGGCATCGACGTCTGGCACTCCGGGCCCGCCGGTGCTTTCGTCGAGGAGGAGGTCGTCCGCTGGCTGGCCGACCTCGTCGGGTTCGCGCCGGGCAGCTTCGGCGTCCTCACCTCCGGCGGCGTCATGGCCAACGTCATGGCCCTCGCCATGGCGCGCGACGTCCACCTTACGCGCCTCCTGGGCCGCGAGCCGGCCGACGAGCCGCCCCGGGGCGCGGCCCTGGAGGCCATCCGCGTCTACGCCTCGGACCAGGCCCACTTCTCGATCGCGCGCGGCCTCGACTTGCTGGGCTTCCCCGCCGCGACGCTGCGCATCGTCCCGGCCGACGAGCGGTTCCGGCTGCGGGGCGAGGCGGTCGCGGCCGCGATCGCCGAGGACCGGGCCGCGGGACTGACGCCGCTGGCCGTCGCCGCGGTGGCCGGCTCGACGAACACGGGCTCGGTTGACGCCCTCGACGAGCTGGCGGACCTGGCCGCGGCCGAACGGCTGTGGCTCCACGTCGACGCGGCCTACGGCGGCGCCGTCCGGCTGTCCGACCGCGAGGCCTGGCGCGTGCCCGCGCTCGAGCGAGCCGATTCGCTCACGATCGATCCGCACAAGTGGTTCTTCCAGGCCTACGACATCGGGGCCCTGCTCGTCCGGCGACGGAGCGACCTGCTGGCGACCTTCCACCGCGAGCCCGAGTACTACCGGACCGGGAGCGTCGCGGGGCGCGAGCCGGGCGACGGCGACATCGCCCCGGACGGTCCGCTGCACTGGTACCAGCACTCGATGGAGGGCAGCCGCCGCTTCCGGGCCCTCAAGCTGTGGCTCAGCTGGAAGCACCTCGGGACAAAGGGCCTGGGCCGCCTCGTCGAGGCGAACCTGGAGCTGGCGGCCTACCTCGCCCGACGCATCACCGAGGCGGACGACTTCGAGGCGCTCCCGCCCGAGCCGGAGCTGTCGGTCGTCTGTTTCCGGCACCTGCCCGGCGGCCGGCCGGCCGGGTCGTTCGAGCCCGCGGCGCTCGACCGCTACCAGGACGCGCTGCAGCGGGCGCTCGAGATCGACGGCGCGGCCTGGGTCTCGACGACGCGGCTCCGTGGCGCGACGTGGTTGCGGGCCGGGATCGTCAACTACCTCGCCACCGAGGCGGAGGTCGACACACTCCTCGCCGCGCTGCGGCGCCTCTCGCCGGCCGCGGCGGCCGCGGCCGGCCTCGTCCCTGTCGCGACGAGGTAGCGGGCCCCGCGGCGCGCGAACGCCGATATTCGCCGCAGCAGCGTGAACCGACAGCCACCGAGCGGCATCGAGTGGGTGGAGCGTCCAGGCGACACGACCGGAGGGAGCGGGTGGACGAGGCGCTGACGCGATCGGCCCTCGTGGAGCGCGCCCGACGGGGTGACGCCGACGCCTTCGAGACGATCGTCCGCTGTCGGATGCCTGCCGTGTATCGCCTCTGTCTCGCCATCCTCGCCGACGACGCCGACGCGGCCGACGCCGCCCAGGAGACGTTCATCGCCGCCTGGCGCGAGCTGCCCCGTCTGCGGGACGTGGGGCGCTTCGAGCCCTGGCTCCAGCGGATCGCCGTGAACGCCTGCCGGATGGCGCTCCGGGCGCGGGGTCGGCGCGCCGTCCGCGAGATCCCGGGTGACGCGGTGCAGCGCCTCGCCATCGGGCTGCCGCCGCCGGTCCAAGACGACGCCGCGGTCCTGGGGGCGGCTCTCCGACGCCTGCCGGCCGACGAGCGCTCGATCCTGGCCCTGCATCACCTCGAGGGCCAGCCGCTGGCCGAGCTCGCCGCGGCGCTGGGCATCCCGGTCGGCACCGCCAAGTCGCGGCTCTCGCACGCCCGCGCCGCGCTCGCCCGGGCGCTCGAGTCGGAGGCGAGACGATGAACGGCACGGTCCGCGGCGGCTGGGACGACGAGCGGCTCCGGGCTGCCTACACGGACCTGGCAGACCGGGCGGTCCCCGGCGAGCTCCTGGAGCGGACGCTCGTCGCGGTCCGGGCGGCCCCGAGGACCGGCTTGCGGACGTCGCGTCCCCTGCTCGGGATTCGGGCCTGGCGGCCGCGCCCGCTCACGGTCGGCGCCGCGGCGGCCGTGGTGATCGCGGTCGTCGCGGCCTCGCTCGTCTGGCTCCGACCCGGCCCCACGCCCGCCGGGCCGCTGGCGGGCCTGCCCGAGGCGATCGAGGGGCTGTCGGTCCGCTCCGTCTCCGAGGCGCAGGCCGGGTTCGCGGCCCTGCCCGCGGCCGAGGAAGGCCCCCTCGTCGCCGTGGCTGGCTGGCTCACCCGGCTGCCGGCGCCGGGCTGCCCATACGCGACGCCCGGCCCGGAGCTCGAGCCGCACTGCGGGTCGGACACGCTGGTCCTGACCGAGACCCGCCAGGCCCTCGTCGACGTCCGGTCGGTCGACGTGGGCACCGAGGTCTCGGCGCACGCTGCGGTCGGCCCGTCGCTCGTGGTCCGGCAGCTGACCGGGACCTCGCTGACGGACACGCTCCCGGCCGGGGACCCGACGCGGGCGGAGACCTACGAACCGCACGCCGCGATCGTCATCGGCCACGTCCATGACGCGCGGGCGGCGGCATGCTCGGCCGGGGCCCGTGCCGGTTGCGAGGCCGCGTTCGTGGGTGTCCAGCTCGCCTGGCTCGACGGGCACGCGCTCGGGCCCGCGACCTGGGTCGGCGGCGACGCGGCGGGCACGCTGCTCCGGCCTCGCCTCGACCCCACGGGCGTCCTCGCGGCCCTGGCGGGATCCCTCGCGCCCCACGACACGGTGGTCTCGATGGCCGCGGTCCGGGGCACGGACGTCGGAACGCTCGATCCGCTGGTCGCCGCAGCATGGGGCGGCGCCACGGACGGCATCGTCTGGTACGTCCGCGTGGTCGGGCCAGTGCCCGCGGTGCCCATCGCCGCGGCCCCCGCATCGCCCGGCGGCGGGGCCGGGGACGGAGTCCTCGTGCTCGACGACGCGACGGGCCAGGTCCCGCTCGGCCGTGGCTGGAGGCAGACCCCGGCGGCGACGCCGCTCCCGTCCGGCCTCGTGCCGTTCTCGCCGCCCCCGCCCGGCTCCCCGCCTCCCGGCTTCCCCTCGACCGAGGCGGGTCTGCCTGTCCGCTCGGTCGCCAGCGTGGCGGCCGCCGGCCGGCCGAGCTTCGAGCCCGGGCAGGTGTTCGCGGTGGGCGGCTGGTTGACCGTTCGGCCCGTGCACAGCTGTCCCCTCCTGACGCCGGGCTCGGCCCTGGAGCGCACGTGCGGCTGGGATGATCTGCTCCTCGCCGCGACGCCCGCGCGGCTCGCCCCGGCGCTGCCGGCCCCCGCCGGCCCGTACCTCGTGCCCCGCGTGCTGCCGGGCATCGGGCTGCCGGACCTCGCCGGCTCGCCGACCGGCGATCCCACGCCGGTCGTGCTGCTCGGCCACTTCGGGGACCGCCGGGCCGCGGCCTGCCCGGCTGAGGTGGTGCTGCAGTGCCAGGGCGAGCTCGTGCTCGACGGGATCGTCTGGGCGGCGGGTCGCGAGCAGGAGCCGACGGTGTGGGTGGGGTCGACCGGGGACGGTCAGCCGCTCCAGCCGAAGCGGACGGCGGCCCAGGTGCTCGACATCCTCGCGTCGCCGCCGGACGTCGGCAGTCCCCGGCTCGTCGCCGGCGACCGGGTCCTCGCCCTGGCCGTCGTCGCCGGCGACCAGGTCACGACCGTCGCCCCGGACCTGGGAGCCGGGAGTGCCGCGGAGATCGTCTGGCTCGCCCACGTCGTCGGCCCGCAGCCGCCGGCCGCGCGTGGGGCCGAGGGAGGGCCCCTCGGTAGCGGCTGGATCGTCGTGGACGACGCCACAGCCCACATCCCCTCGACGGTCTGGCAGAGCCCCTGAAGCGCGTCAGGCGTCGGCATCCTCGTAGGCCAGCCGGCCGGCGGCGATCGTCAGCAGGACGCGGCCGGGCAGGGAGCGCCCGAGGAACGGCGAGTTCGTGCCGCGCGAGCGGAGCGAGGCGGCCGAGACGGGCCAAGCGTCGGCACGGTCGAAGACGACCAGGTCGGCCAGGGCACCCTCGACGAGGCCCCGCGGCCGGGCCACCGCCGAGTCCGCCAGGCGCGGCCACGAGCGGAGGACCGCGGCCGGCCCGCTCGTCAGCGCGGCGACCGCCCCGGCGAGCGGCAGCCGGCCCGCGTCGACCGCCGCGAGCAGTACGCCGAGCGCCGTCTCGATCCCGCTGATGCCCGGGCGCGCCGCTCCGAACTCGACCTCCTTGTCCATCGCGGTGTGCGGGGCATGGTCGGTCGCGACCGCGTCCGCCGTCCCGTCGAGGAGGGCGGCGACGCAGGCGGCCGCATCCGACGCCGGCCGCAGCGGCGGGTTCACCCGCAGCGCCGTGTCGAACGGCCAGGCGACGAGCACGCCGTCGGCCCACGGGTCGCGGCCGCGCCCGCCGTCGTCGAGCGCCTCCCAGGCCCAGCGCCGCGCCCCGGCGATCCACTCGTCGCTCAGGGCGAGGTGGTGCGGCGTCACGTCGCAGGTCACCGGCAGCCCGCGGGCCTTGGCCGCTCGAACGAGGTCGAGCGCGGCGGCGGTGGAGAGATGCGTCAGGTGGAGTCGCGCCCGCGGCTCGTCGCGCAGCACGTCGGCCAGGACCGCCAGGTCGCGGGCGACGGCGGCGACCTCGCCCGCCTCGGGCCAGGGCGCAAGCCCGAGCACGGACGCGACGTACCCCTCGGCCGCCTCCGCCCCGGCGGTGAGTGCCGGGTCCTCGGCGTGCTCGACGATCGGCAGCCCGAGCATCGCCGAGTAGCGGAGGGCCGAGTCGAGCAGGCGTGGCGAGCGGACGGCGGCGCCATCGTCGGAGAAGCCCACCACGCCAGCGTCGGCCAGCTCGCCGAGCGCCGCCAGGGTCTCCCCGGACCGGCCGACCGACACGGCACCGTAGGCGAGGACCTCGACGGGCGAGCCCGAGGCGCGGCCCGAGGCGCGGATCCGCTCGAGCACGCCCGGCTCGTCGAGCGCCGGCTGCGTGTTCGGCATCAGCGCCACCGACGTGAAGCCGCCATGCGCCGCCGCCGCGCAGCCCGACGCGATCGTCTCGGCGTCCTCGAAGCCAGGCTCGCGGAAGTGGGCGTGGAGGTCGAGGAAGCCCGGGGCCACGACGACGCCGGAGGCCGAGACGGCCTCGGCTTCGGCGCCGTCGAGCCAGGTCACGGCCTCCAGGACGCCGTCGCTGACCACTACCTCGCCCGGTCCCTCGCGACCCGACACGGGGTCGACCAGCCAGGCACCGGTCAGCTCGAAGCGCTCGACGGTCTGCCCGACGGCGATGCCGCCCAGGACGGACGCAGGCGTCGCGCTCATGCCAGCCCCTCCGGCGCGCCGAGCTCGTGGGCCGGGCCGGGCTTGCCGCCCGACAGGAGGTAGAGCAGGGCCATCCGGACCGCGACCCCGTTGGCGACCTGGGCGGTGATGACCGACCGGGCGTGGGCGACGAGGTCCGGGGCGAGCTCGACGCCCTCATTGACGGGACCGGGGTGCATGACCAGCGCCTCCGGCCTGGCCAGGGCGAGCCGCTCGGCGGTCAGTCCGAAGCGGTCGGCGTACTCGCGCAGGGACGGCAGCAGGCCGCCCTGCATCCGCTCCTTCTGGATGCGCAGGGTCATCACCACGTCGGCGTCCCGGAGGGCGGCCGCGAGGTCGCTCGTGACCCGGAAGCGGCCGTGGCCCGGCACGGCGCCGCCGCCGTCCGGACCGGTCCAGGCACGGGCCCAGCCCTCGAGGCCGCGGAGGAACGTGGCCGGGCCGCAGAGCCAGAGGTCGGCGCCCGCCGCGGTCAGCGACCAGATGTTGGACCGGGCGACGCGCGAGTGGAGGATGTCGCCGAGGATGACGACCTTGCGGCCGCGGACAGTGCCGCCGGGCAGCGTCTCCCGCATCGTGTAGAGGTCGAGCAGGGCCTGCGTCGGGTGGGCGTGCCAGCCGTCGCCGCCGTTGAGGACGTGCCCGCCGAAGACCTGGGCGGCAAGGTACGGCGCGCCGGAGACGGCGTGGCGCATGACCAGGATCTCGGCGCCCAGTGCCTCCAGGGTGCGGATCGTGTCCACGAGCGATTCGCCCTTGGTGACCGACGAGGTCCCGGTCGAGACGGAGACGACGTCCGCGGACAGGTTCCGGGCGGCCACCTCGAAGCTCACCCGCGTCCGCGTCGAGGCTTCGTAGAACAGAGTCGTGACGCGGCGGCCGCGGAGCGCCGGGACCTTCTGGATCGGCCGCCCCAGGACCTCCTTCATCGCGTCGGTGGTGCGCATGACGAGGTCGAGCTCGGGCCAGCCGAGGACGTCGACGTCGAGCAGGTGGCGGTGGCGCCAGCTGACGAGGGGCGCCTCGGTCGGCTGGTCGGGACGGTGGACGGGGGCCGGCTGGGCGGTCTCGATCACGGTCGATCCGCTCCCCACTCGCCGAGCCCGCTCAGGCCGCTGCCGACGCCCGCCAGGTCGGGCAGGCGGGCGATGCGGACCGCTTCCTCGCCATCGATCTCGTCGAGCAGGACGTGGACGACCTCCTCGCGGGAGGTCGGCACGTTCTTGCCCACGTGGTCGGCCCGGATGGGTAGCTCGCGATGGCCGCGGTCGATGAGCGCGGCGAGGCGGATGGCGCGCGGCCGGCCGAAGTCGATGAGGGCGTCCATGGCCGCCCGGACCGTCCGCCCCGTGTAGAGGACGTCATCCACGAGGACGACCGTCGTGCCGTTGAGGTCGAAGGGCAGGTCGGTGCCCTTGACGATCGGCCGGCCGGCGATCATCGACAGGTCGTCGCGGTAGAAGGTGATGTCCAGGGCGCCGACCGGCAGACGCACGCCTTCGTGCTCGGCGATCGCGTCCGCGATGCGGTGGGCGATGGGCACGCCGCGACGCTGGACGCCGACGAGGGCGAGATGGGTGGTGCCGGCCTGCTTCTCGACGATCTCGTGGGAGATCCGGATGATCGCCCGACGGATCTCGTCCGCCGTCATGATCTGGCGGTCGTTCATCGGTCGGGGCGCGTGCGGCCTCGCATGGGTCCTCCTTTCCGGCCTCTCGGGACCGGTCCTTAAAGGGTCGGGAGGAGTGTAGCGCAGGGTGCGACCGCCGATGGGCCGACCCGGGCTATCGCCGGCGAAGAGCGCCGAGGCTCAGTAGACGTCGACGCGGACGGAAGTCAGGCCGGCGTACCAGCCGCAGCCGCAGATGGCCCGGAAGTCCGACGGCATGAGGTCGGCGACGCGGACCGGCCGGAAATAGGCCGCCGGGCCGTAGTCGGTGACGCGCCGCTCGACGCAGCCCCCGGCGCCACAGATGCGGACGAGCGTCCCATAGGGCAGGCGGAGGGCGGTCGTGCCGTTGTCGTACCACGAAGCCAGCCCGTACATCGAGTAGCGCGGCGGCTTGATCCCACTCCTGGCGCTCGCACTGACTGCCGGCAGGGCGACCTTGCCGGCAGGGGCATCCGCCGAACGCCCGGGCTCGCTGAACGTCGCGTCCTCCACGAGGGAGTTCGCCGAGCGGGCGGCAGGGTCGAGCTGGTAGACCGCTTCCGATCCACCCGTGCTCGAATCAACCTGAACGGCCTGGAAGGCCGCCGCCTCTACCGGGTGCTGCGGGCTCGGGGAACGGGAGCCCGCGACCTGCGGCAGGACGACCACGGCGAGCACCGCGATGAGCGCGGCACCCGCGACCAGCCTCTTGGGTCGCACGGCGGCGGACTATAGCGCAGCTGCGCCCATCGTGCATGCCCGCCCCCAGCCTCGTGGTGCCGGAGTGCACCGTCGTCTTCAGCGGACCACGACGACGGCGTCGGTCCCCGTGAGCGGCAGCGTCCGGATCTTGCCCGCGTCGTCGCCGTGCCAGCCGAGCACGAGGACATGGCTCCCCTCCCCGTCCTGGCCCGGCGGCGTCGCCCAGGCGAGATGGTCCTCGGCGATGGAGTAGCCGCCGAGGGCGGGTGCGTCGGCCAGCAGCTGGTGGGACGGGTCGAGCAGTCCCGTCGAGCGGTCGAGAGTGAACAGGCTCAGCCGGCCGACGGTCGGGTCGACCGCGTCGGCGAGCCAGCTCGCGATGTGCTCGCCCGCCGCATCCCAGCGGACGTCCCACTCGGTCGGCGCAGCGGCGCCGGCGCGGTCCGGCTCGAGCAGTTGCGGGACGGGCTGCGTCGCGGCGGAGGCCGTCGGGAACGGCCCGCTGCCCGCCGGCCATCCGGCTCCCGTCTGGCCGCCGCTCGGCGCGGCACTCGGGAGCGCGCCCGACCCGAGCGGAGCGGTCGGCGGCGGCAGGAGCGCCGGGCCGCCCGCGGCCAGCTGGCTGATCGACGACCACGCGGCGAGGTACAGGTCGCCCTGGTCGGGTCGCCACCCGGCCAGGGCGTCGTACCGGAGGGTGCCGCTCCAGAACACGACGTATGTCCCGCTGGGATCGACGACCGGGCGCCAGACGAGGCCGGCGAGCTGCTGCTGGGCGCCGGTGGCCGGGTCCAGGACGAACGAGTGCGGCTGGGCGACCGCCGACGGCGAGGGGAGCGGCGTCGAGACGGCGGACGGGAGCGGCGGATAGGACGGCAGCGCGGCGGTGGAGGCGGCGGACGGCTGATGGCTCGAGGTCGCCGCCGGCCGCGTCGAGCGGGCCGCCGACCCACTCGCCAACGGACTCGCCGACGGACCCGTCGACGGCCCGTCGGCCGGCGAGGCGGAGGCCGACGCCTCGGCGGCGGGAGCCGGGCCGGCGCTACTGCCGAGGACGAGGTCACCGAGCCAGGCCGAGAAGATCGAGGCATGGTCGGCGGTCACCGGTCGGGCTCGCGCATCGCCGACGCGCCAGACGTAGATATCGGGGCCGGTGCTGCCGTCGGCCGGTCGCGCCGAGAAGGCGAACCACTGGCCGTCGGATGAGTAGGCGGCGGTGTCACCGACGACGGTGACGCCGTCGAGGATCGACGTGACGCCCGCGGGGCTCGGGCTGGCGGTCGCGGCGCTCGAGGCGCCCGGCGTCGCCGTGGGCGCGACCGCCGCGCTGCCGGTCGGGCTCGGGGCCGCCGACGTCGTGGCGGGGGTCGCAGTCGCGGTCGCGACCGCTGGCGACGACGTCCGGGACGCTGTGGCCGAGGCGGCCGGCGTCGCGGAGGCCTGCGGCGTCGGCAGGGCGGAGGCCGGGAGGGTCACGACGTACACGCCCCCCGTCCCCCCCGACCCGACGACGACGGCCTCGTGGCGCTGCTGCGACAGCACCACGCTGCTCGGCAGGGTGTCGAGGGCGACGACCTGGCGCGCGGAGCCGTCGAGCGGGGCACAGGCTTGCTCCGCGTCGGCCGGGCAGACCGAGTCGACCAGGGCGACGTTCAGGGCATAGCGTCCGTCGTTGCTGCGGGCGACCCATGCGACGTTGCCCGGGGCGAGCGGGATCGGCGTGCCCGCCACGGGCAGGACGGGGCTGCTGACCGGCGTCCCGGGCGCCCGCGGCGACGGCGGTGCGACCCCGAGGCTCGCCAGGAGCGTGCTGCCGACCACGACGCCCACGACGCAGGCCGCGGCCAGGATGCCGAGGACGGCCGGCGACCCGGCCGGGCCGCTCGCACGGCGCCGCTCCGGCCGTCCGCCGCGGGTCGCCTCGCGCTCGAGGGCAGCGGAGGTGCGCGCCCAGAGGTCACGGGGCGGCTCCGGGACCGGGAGGCTGCGCAGGCGGAGTCGCTGCTCGGAGTAGGCGGCGGCGACCTCGCGGCAGGCGGCGCAGCCCGCCAGGTGGTCGGTCAGCCAGGCGGCGTCCGCGCTGGCGAGGGGCTCGTCGAGGGCGAGCGCGGCGAGCGTGCGGGCCCGCTCGTGGGCGATGTGGGACGCGCGGCCGAGGGGACTCATCGGCCTCGCTCCGGACGCTCGGCCGCCGCCGGCGCGTCCGCGTCGGCCTCCGCCCGTCGCTCGACCGCGAGCGCCTGCCGCAGGCTCTCCCGGGCCCGGGTGAGCAACGCCCGGGCGGCGACGTGACTGACACCGAGGGCCGCCGCGAGCTCGAGGCCGGTCAGGTCGTGCAGCTCCGCCAGGAGCAGCGCGGCGCGCTGGCGCTCGGGGATGCGGGCGAGCGCCCGCTGCAGGTCGCCCGAGAGGTGGAGGTCCATCACGAGGTGCTCCGCCGACGGCGCCGAGCCGCGCGACTCGCCGGTCCAGGGCACGAAGCGGACGATGCGCCGCCGGCGCATCTCGTCGAGGACCAGCCGATGCGCGATCTGGTAGAGCCAGGCCCGGGCGTGCGCCGGGTCCTCGAGCGAGTCGTGGGCGCGGTAGGCCCGGATGAACGCGTCCTGGGTCAGGTCGGCCGCCAGCTCCGTGTCGCGGACCATGCGGTACACGTAGGCGTAGATCTCGCCGTGATGCCGGGCGAACAGCTCCTCGACGAAGGCTCCGGCGTCGAGGCGTGCGGCGACCCCCTCCTCGCCCGTCCCGGACGCGCTCACCCGGAGCGTCCCCGCGATGGCGAGCTGGGCGAGCGCCACTGGACCTCCGTGGTGGGCCCCGCGATCGGTGACGGGCGGGGCGGTGGGGCGCACCGGGGCGCGCTACCGTCGGCGTTGACGAGGCGGCCGACGGCCGTGTGACGCCAGCGACCTCCGGCCCCCCAGCGCGTCATCCCGCGCTCGACGCCCTCGGGCCCGCCGGCGCCGCCAGCAGCTCCTCGACGGCATCCTCCGGAGAGACCGGGTTCACCGGCAGGCCCGTCCCCAGCTCGAGGCCCGCGATCTCCCGGAGGCGAGGGTGGACCTCCCAATGCCAGTGGTACGTGGCGTCGACGCGCTCCCGCAGCGGCGCCGTGTGGAGGACGAGGTTGTGCGGCGGCCCGTCGAGGACGGCCAGCCGGCCCAGGACCTGGCGGAGGGCGTCGGCCGTGGAGGCGAGGTCCGCGTCGCTCGCCCGCCCGAAGTCGGCCTCGTGGCGCCGCGGCACGATCCACGTCTCGAACGGGGAGCGCGAGGCGTAGGGGGCGAAGGCGACGCTCCCGGCGTCCTCGTAGACGAGCCGCTCCCCGCGACGGACCTCGTCGCGGACGAGGCGGCAGAAGGGGCACTCACCCTCCCGGATGACGAAGCGGGCGGCTCCACCGAGCTCCTCGGCGACGCGGTGGGGAACCTGCGGCAGGTCGTACAGATCGATGCACAGGTGGTTCGTCCGCGCCCCCGCCTGGGCGCCCCAGTTCTGGACGACCTGGAGGTACTCGGTCTGGCCCGCGGCCGAGGCGGCGACGACGGCGTCGCGGGCGACCGCGAGCAGCTCGCCGATGAGGGCGTTTCCGACCGCCTGGAGCGGGCGGTGCTCGCCCGGCGGCGCGGCGATCGTGCGCCACGAACCTGAGGACCGGGCCTGCGAGAGCGCGACCTGGGCGACCGCGCGCTCGAGCTCCTGGGCCTCCTCTTCCGTGCCGACGACGTGGAAGGCGTAGTCCTTGAGGATCCGCAGCCGGACACCGTCGCCGGGCGGCATCGCGCAGTTCTGGCAGGCTCCACCGTCGTCGACCGGAGCGGCGGGCAGGGCGAAGCGATCGCGCAGGAACTGGCGGTCGACGACCGTCGCCACCCACCAGCCGGTGATGGCGTCCTTGCGCAGCTCGAAGAGGCCCGCGGCCATGGCTCAGCCCGGGCCGGGTTCCGCGGCGGCGGGGAGCGCGGGCGCGTCCCGGGCGAGCAGCCCCTCGAGCTCGGCCGGGGCGGCAGCCGGTTCGGCGAACGGCGGCAGCTCCCCGATGAGCGGCGCCCCGAGCCCCGCGGCGAGGTACGGCGCGAAGACGGTGGCGGCGCGGGCCACGCTCGAGGTCGTCGGACCCGTCCGCGGCCAGGCCGCCTCGAGGGCGATCGACGCCGAGGTGAGGCCTGGCATCCCGCAGGGGTCGATGAACTCGAAGTCGGCGAGCTCGACCGTCACGTTGAGGGCGATACCGTGGTAGGCGACGCCACGCTCGACGCGGATGCCCAGCGCTCCGATCTTGCGCGGCAGCGGCCCCTCCGGGTCGAGCCAGCAGCCGGGATGGCCCTCCCGGCGCTGCGCCGGGACGCCGAACGCGCGGCACGTCTCGGTCATCGCCGTCTCGAGGAGCCGGACGTACGGCCGCAGGAGCAGGCCGCGCTCGTCGAGCCCGACGACGGGGTACGCCACGAGCTGGCCGGGGCCGTGGTACGTCACCTCGCCGCCGCGCTCGACCCGGACGACCTCGACGCCCCGGGCGCGCAGCAGGTCCGGCGGCGCCAGGACGTGGCCCGGGTCGGCGTTGCGGCCGAGGGTCAGGACCGGGTCGTGCTCGAGCAGCAGGAGCTGGTCGCCGAGGCGGCCCGCGGCGCGCGCCGCGACGAGGCGGTGCTGGAGCGCCCACGCCTCGCGATACCCGATGCGGCCCAGCCACCAGGCGCGCAGCGGGGCGCCGCCGGAGCGTCGCTCTGACGCCGCGTCCTCGGCCGGTTCGATCGTGCTCGGCATCGCCCGCACGATAGCAGGCCGGGCAGCCCGACTGGCCACCCCGGGGGGAGCGGCGCGGCCCGCTCTTCAGCGCTCTGCGAGCGCCACGTACGGCCGCTCGACCGGCCCGATGTACAGCTGGCGCGGGCGCCCGATCCGGAAGTCCGGGTCGAGCATCATCTCGCGCCACTGGGCGATCCAGCCGGGCAGTCGGCCGATGGCGAACATCACCGTGAACATCTCGGTCGGGATGCCCAGCGCTCGGTAGATGAGGCCGCTGTAGAAGTCGACGTTGGGGTACAGCTTGCGCTCGACGAAGTACCGATCGTGGAGGGCGACGTCCTCGAGCTCCAGGGCGATCGCCAGCAGGTGATCGTCCGCGCCGAGCTTGCCGAGCATCGTGTGGGCGGCGTCCTTGATGATCCGCGCCCGCGGGTCGTAGTTCTTGTAGACCCGATGGCCGAAGCCCATCAGCCGATAGGGGTCGCTGTGGTCCTTGGCCCGGTCGACCGCCCGACCCACGCCGCCGCCGTCGCGGGCGATCTCCTCGAGCATCTCGAGGACCTCCTGGTTCGCCCCGCCGTGCAGGGGACCCCAGAGGGCGGCGATGCCAGCCGAGATCGCGGCGTACAGGTTGGCCAGGCTCGAGCCGACCATCCGGACCGTGGAGGTGGAGCAATTCTGCTCGTGGTCGGCGTGGAGGATGAGCAGGATCTCGAGGGCCCGGGCGACGTCGGGATCGACCACGTACGGCTCGGCCGGGACCGCGAACATCATCCGCAGGAAGTTCGCCGTGTAGGCCAGGCTGTTGTCGGGGTAGATGAAGGGCTGGCCGATCGACTTCTTGTGGGCGAACGCGGCGATCGTCGGCATCTTGGCCAGCAGGCGGATGGTGCTGATCTCGACGTCGGCCGAATCGTGCGGGTCCTGCGAGGTCTGGTAGAAGGTCGACAGGGCGCTGACGGCCGAGGCCAGGATGCCCATCGGGTGGGCGTCCATCGGGAAGCCGTCGAAGAAGCGCTTGAACTCCTCGTGGAGGAGGGTGTGGCGCCCGATCGAGCCGGTCCAGTCCGCCAGCTGCTGGGCCGAGGGGAGCTCGCCGTAGATGAGCAGGTAGGCGGTCTCGAGGAACGACGAGCGCTCGGCGAGTTGCTCGATCGGGTAGCCGCGGTAGCGGAGGATGCCCGCATCGCCGTCGAGGTAGGTGATCGCGCTGCGCGTGCCGGCGGTATCGGCGAAGCCGTAGTCGAGGGTCACGACGCCGGCTTCCTTCAGCAGGGCGGCGACGTTGATCGCCGACTGGCCCTCGGTCGCCCGCTCGATCGGCAGGCGGACGACCCGGCCGTCGAGATGCAGCTCGGCGAAGCCCGTCTCGCCGGGGACCTCGAGCAGTTCGGTGGTGGTCATCGCGTGGTCTCCTCAACGACGCCGACCGGACGGCGCCGACTCCTCGTTCCGGTGGGCCGGCTCAGGCGGGAGCGGCCGCGGCCTGCAGCTTGTCGACCAGCTCGCGGACGGCGGCCGCCGAGGCCTCGAACGCCGCGCGCTCGTCGGCGGTCAGCTCGATCTCGACGACCCGCTCGACGCCCCGCCGGCCGAGGCTGACGGGCACCCCGACGAAGAGGCCGTCGATGCCGTACTCCCCCTCGAGGAGCGCGGCGCAGGGCAGGACCGCGTGGCGGTCGCCCAGGATCGCGTCGACCATCTGGTGGACGGACGCCGCCGGCGCGTAGTAGGCGCTGCCGGCCTTGAGGAGGGCCACGATCTCCGCCCCGCCGTTCCGGGTCCGCGTGACGAGCCGCTCGATGGTCTCGGCATCCAGGAGCTCCGGCAGCGGCACGCCACCGACCGTCGAGTAGCGCGGCAGCGGGACCATCGTGTCGCCGTGGCCGCCGAGGACGAACGCGGCGGTGCTGGCGACCGAGACGCCGAGCTCGCGGGCGATGAACGTCCGGAAGCGGGCGCTGTCGAGGATGCCGGCCATGCCGACGACGCGCTCGCGGGGGAAGCCGCTCGCCTCGAGCGCGACGTGGCACATCGCGTCGAGCGGGTTGGTGACGATGACCAGGATCGCCTCCGGGGAGCGGGGCGCCACCGCCTCGACGACCGAGCGGACGATGCCGGCGTTCTTCGCCAGCAGGTCGTCGCGGCTCATCCCCGGCTGGCGGGCGAGGCCCGAGGTGATGACGACGACGTCCGAGCCGGCCGTCGCCGCGTAGTCCGTGGTCCCCACGACCGACGCATCGTGGCCGACGACCGGCGCCGCCTCCGCCAGGTCGAGCGCCTTGCCCTCGGCCAGGCCCTCGACGATGTCCACCAGGACGACGTCGGCCAGGCCCGCCTCGGCGATGCGCTGGGCGCACGAGGCGCCGACGTTGCCCGCGCCGACCACGGTGACCTTGTGCCGCATGCCACCCTCCTTCACGGTCCCGGGGGTCCCCTGTCCGGAGCGCCGGGCTCAGTCCGATCCAGGCATCC
Source organism: Candidatus Limnocylindrales bacterium (assembly GCA_036392215.1). Lineage (GTDB taxonomy): Bacteria > Chloroflexota > Limnocylindria > Limnocylindrales > CSP1-4 > JAJYJO01. The sequence continues at coordinate 68,020 of DASVYJ010000128.1, forward strand.
CACGGGGGCGCTGGCGACCTCCTCGTCGCAGCCGTGCGATGGGACAGCCGATGCCTGGATAGGGCGGAAGAATCGGTTGCCGAGTGTCCGTATGTAAGTGCCGTTCGCCCCCCGCGGTCCGGGCCTGATGGGTCCTAGACACCGCCGCGGGGAGTGGGGCCGGGTCGGGCGCCGGGGCGGCCGCGGCCGGCGCGGGGACCGAGCAGGCCCCGCGGCGGGACGGCTACGATCGACGCATGGCACGGACGGCGGACGCGATCATCATCGGCGCGGGCGTGCACGGCGCGAGCCTCGCCTTCCAGCTCGCCCGACGCGGCCTGCGCGTCCTCGTGCTGGAGGCCGCGACCCTCGGCGCGGGGGCGACGGGTCGCTCGAGCGGGCTCGTCCGGATGCACTACGACCTGGAGGCGGAGGCGGGCCTCGCCTGGGCCTCGTTCCCGACCTTCCGGGACTGGGCCGACGTCGTCGGCGCCGGCGACTGCGGCTTCGTCCGGACCGGCTTCCTGCAGCTCGAGGAGGCCGACCACGCCGAGCGGCTGCGGTCGAACGTGGCGATGCACCAGGGGCTCGGCATCCCGAGCCTGCTGGTCGGCCGCGACGACGTCGCCCGCCTGGCGCCCGGCTTCGCCGTCGACGACATCGAGCTCGCCGCCTACGAGCCCGAGTCCGGCTACGCCGACCCGAGCGGGACGACCGCCGGGTTCATCGCCGCCGCCCGGGCCCGCGGCGCGGAGCTCGTCCAGGGCGCGGCGGTCACGGCGATCCGCGTCGAGAGCGGGAAGGTCAGCGGCGTGGAGTCGGCCCGGGGCGCGTTCGACGCGCCGATGGTGGTCGACGCCGCGGGACCGTGGGCGGGCCGCATCGCCCGGCTCGTCGGGCTCGAGCTGCCGATCGAGACGTGGCGCCACGACACCGCCTACATCCTCCGCCCCAGCGAGGCGCCGGCCCACTTCCCGACGGTCATCGACGACGTCAACGCGATGTACTTCCGGCCCGAGGGGCGGACGATGACCCTCGTCGGCCTCGAGGACGACAGCGCCATCGGCGGCGACCCGGACGTCGATGCCGCGGCGCCGGCGCCGGGGTTCGCCGAGCGCGTCGTCGAGCGGGTCTGCCGGCGGGTGCCAGGGCTGGCCGACGGCCGCCTCCACAGCATCCAGCGCGGCATCGACGGGCTCACCCCCGACCAGCGGCCGATCATCGGCGCAGCCGTCGACGGCCCGGCGGGCTTCTACCTGGACTGCGGCTTCAGCGGGACCGGGTTCAAGCTCGCGCCGGCAGTCGGGGCCGCGCTCGCCGAGCGCATCGTCGACGGTCGCTCCACGACGGCCGACCTCACCCCGTTCGCGCCCGAGCGCTTCGCCGAGGGCCGCCTCCTCCACGGCCGCCTGGAACGCCCCATCTGGCGCTGAGCCATCCCGCGGAGCCGCAGCACGGATCGATACGCTCGTCGCCGCGGAAGGACCGGTCAGGCGCCGTCCCGCGTCGAGACCTCTCCGCGACCGGCGGCGCCGAGGAGGTCGGTGGCGCGGTTGACGTTCACGAAGAGGTCCTCGCCCTGCCGGCCTTCGCCGCCTTCCCCGCCGAGCGACCCCTCGACCATCGTCAGGCGCAACGTCGCGTGCCAGTCCCGCAGTCGGAACTCGCCGCGCGCGAGACGGGCCCGGAGCGCCGGGAGCACCGACCGGCGGTACGCCACTGGGAGTGGCAGGCCGCGACCCGCCAGACCGAAGACCGCCCCGTCGAAGTCCGGCGCGTCGGCCAGAGCGTCCAGCAGGCGGCGGACCGTCGGCGCGGTCAGATAGGGCATGTCGACCGGGACGACGAGCGCCACCTCGTGGCGGGCCGCCGCGAGCCCGGCCTCGATGCCCGCCAGCGGCCCCTCGCCGACCGCGTCGAACGCGATGCGCACGCCCGGTCCGGCGGGCGCGGTGGACGGCTGGCTGCGGCCGCAGGCCGCGATGACGTCGTCGGAGACGAGGCCGAGCAGGTCGATCGCCGCCGCCAGCATGGGCCGGCCGTCGACCTCCACCAGGCGCTTGTCGCGCCCCATCCGTCGGCTCTGCCCGCCCGCCAGGACGATGCCGCTCGCCTGCATCCCGAGTCGCTCCTCGATCGCCGCCTGATCGCCCGGGGACGCCCTCGCGACAGCCTAGCGGTCCCGCGGTGCGCGGGAGGCGGCACACTGGCGCAGTGAAGGCGAGGCCTCCCATCGGCGCGTCGCGATCCCGCATCGCCGGCCTCGCCGTGCTCGTCACGCTCGCCGTCGCGGCCGGCGGCTTCCTCACGGCGAGCGGCTTCCTCGCGGCCCGGCCGACCCCGGAAGGGCGGGCGAGCTCCGGGGGCGGGGTTGCGCCGGCTGTGACGACGACGCCGTCGGGCTCGGCTGGCTCGGCCGCGGCGATCGAGGGCTCACCCACCCCTCATCCGACTCGCGGGCCGTCGGTCGCGCTGGTCCCCATCGTCGGCTTCTGGTCGAGCCAGCGGGCCACGACCTCGGCGGCCCTCGCCGACGCCATCTCGGGCCGCGATCCCGCCGTCCTGTCGGTCGTCGTCGAAGCCGGGGAGCTGGCCCCGCTGGCGGCACGGCTCCAGGTGACGCCCGCGCCCCACGTCGCGACCGGGACCGCGGCCGAGGTCCGCGCCGCGGTGCGCGGCCACCCGGGCGTCCTCGGCATCCTGCGGGCCGAGGACGTCACGCCGGACGTCCGCGCCCTCTCGGTCGATGGGACGAGCCTCTTCGGCGTCGGCCGAGCGCGGGACATCGCCGCCTGGCCGCTCCTGGTCGAGGGCGCCACCGGCGCGCCCGCGGCGTTCGACCCCGCCCGGACCTGGACCCTCGTCGCCGGCGGGGACGTGATGCTCGACCGCGAGGTCTACCGGCAGGCCGTGACGCTGGGCAAGGGCGCCGACTGGCCGTGGGACGGGGGCACGGCACGCGTCGTGGGGCACGTCTGCTGCGACGACTTCGGTGGCCTGCTGCCCGTCGCCGAGCGCACCGGGAACGCCGGGGCGCTGCGCGCGCTCTTCGAGGACGCCGACCTCGCCATGGTGAACCTCGAAGGCCCCGCCCCCGACACCTTCGCCTACCACCCGTCGGGCTACGTCTTCACCATGGACCCCGCCTTGCTGGCCGGTCTCGCGCATGCCGGCATCGACGCTGTCTCGCTCGCCAACAACCACATCGCCAAGGCGGGCGCCGCAGGGGTCGCCCAGACGATCGGCCATCTCGACGCGCTCGGGATCCGCCACGCCGGCGCTGGATCGGACGTGGCAGCGGCGAGGGCGCCGGCGTGGCTCACGGCCGGCGGTCGCCGCATCGCGGTCCTCGCCTACGACGCGACGGGGCTCGGCGTCACCGCGACGGCATCACGAGCAGGGTCGGCTGCCCTCGTCGCCTCGCAGGCCGTCGCCGACATCGCGGCCGCACGCCAGGCCGGCGCCGACCTCGTCGCCGTCTGGGTCCACTGGGGTATCGAGTACACGGCCGCCGTGACGGCGCAGCAGCGGAGCCTGGCCCGCGCGCTCGCCGGGGCTGGAGCCGACCTGGTCCTGGGCGGTCACGGCCACTGGTCCGGGCCGCTCGAGACGATCGGGTCGAGCCTGGTCCTGTACGACCTCGGCGACCTCGTCTTCGACCTCGTCCACACGGTCCAGACCGAGGAGGCGCTCGTCGCCGAGCTCACGTTCGAGGGCACGCGTCTCGTCCAGATCGACCTCCGCCCGACGCTCTCCCTGGACCGGTCCCAGCCGAACCTGCTCGATCCGGCGGGCGACGGGGCCGCGGTCCTGGGCCAGGTCCGCCGCGCCTCGCAGGGCATGCTCGGGTGGTGAGACCGGCATCTCTTCCACGGGAACGCGGCGATCGCGGCCCCGTGCGTCGATCTCCTTGACGCCTGGCGATGCCTCTGACTAGAGTCAGAGAATGACCGAGGCAGAGGTCCAGGCCGTCAGGCGGTTCAACCGCGAGGTGGCACAGCGGATCGGCGCTCTGACGGATCGCTTCCTCGGCCGCGGACGGCCGATGGGCGAGGCCCGGATCCTGTGGGAGATCGGGAGCGCGGGCACCGACGTCAGGGAGCTGCGCGCCCGACTCGCCCTCGACTCCGGCTACACGAGTCGCGTCCTGCGCTCGCTCGAGCGGCAGGGCCTGGTCTCGGTCGGGTCGAGCCCGGATGACCGGCGGGTCCGCCGGGTCGAGTTGACCGAGAGCGGCAGCGCCGAGCGAGCCGAGCTCGATCGCCGCTCCGACGAGGTCGCCGCGGGCATCCTCGAAGCCCTCGACGAGAGCGACCGCGCGAGGCTCGTCGGCGCCATGAGGGATGTGGAGAGGCTGCTGAGAGCCTCGGCGGTGCGCCTTACGGTCGAGACGCCGACCTCCGCCGACGCTCGCTGGTGCCTCGAGCGGTACTTCGCCGAGCTCGATGCCCGCTTCGAGGCGGGCTTCGATCCCGCCCGCAGCATCTCCGCGGATGCGAGCGAGCTCACCCGCCCCCGTGGCATGTTCCTGGTCGCCCGCCTGCACCGGAGACCCGTCGGGTGCGGTGCCCTCAAGCTCCACGCCGGGAAGCCATCGGAGCTGAAGCGGATGTGGGTGTCGCCGGACGCACGCGGGATCGGGGTCGGTCGGCGGATCCTCGCGGAGCTCGAGCGCCTCGCCCGCGCCGAGGGTGTCGAGGTCCTCCGTCTCGAGACGAACAAGTCCCTCGTCGAAGCGATCGCCCTCTACCGGAGCAGCGGCTTCCGTGAGGTCCCCGCGTTCAACAGCGAGCCCTATGCGCACCACTGGTTCGAGAAGCGCCTCGTCCCGAGCCCCGACGACGCGAGGTAGACCCATGAGGCGCGCGGCGAGATGACATCGCGCCCCGCCGGAAAGGCCGACCGGATCCGACGCGCCGCGATCGGGTTCGGCGTCGTCGGCGGGGTCGCCTTGGCGGCGACGTTCGTGCTCGTCATGCTCGACCAGGCCGCCGAGTCGACCGCGCGCGGTTCGGCGCGAGATGTCCTGATCGCCCTGGCGATGCTCGCTGCGTGGGTCGGCGTGTGCATGGCGCCACAGCGCACCGGCGGACAACAGGCGGTCGAGCGTGGGTTGAGACGGCCGACGCCCTCGGCTATCATTCGGCGCGCCGAGCGGGAGTAACTCAGCTGGCAGAGTGTCTGCTTCCCAAGCAGAATGTCGCGGGTTCGAATCCCGTCTCCCGCTCCAATCCCTGTTGTATTTGCGTGGGATGACGTAGGTCGTCCGGGACCTCTGTGCCATCGAAGGTGGCACGACCTGGCGGCACGCTGTGGGCATGGCCGCCGCCAAGCCCAGCCGCCCGCTCATCCTCCCGAAATGCCCGAA